>CAMLIY010000069.1 GCA_946480125.1 uncultured Asticcacaulis sp. | reverse complement strand
CCGAGCGCTTGCCCTTGTGGGCGGTCAGGTCGAAATCCTGATACCAGACCTTGCCGGTCATGCGGATGGCTTTACCCTCCGGCTTGACCACAATATCGCTCATCTTGACGTTCTTGTTACCATTATAAAGCTTGAAGACCAGATTGTCGCCATCGGTATGCAGGTCGGTAAGTGGCTTGTCGCCGTACCATTGGGTTGTGACCTTGCCCGAAAGTTGGCCCTTCTTTTCGTCGATGATCAGCCGCGTGAAGCCGGGAAAGTCGGGCGACGAATCGAACACCCAGCCGCCTTTCGGGATTTCCGCCGCAACCGTTTGTGCGAGCAGCAGGCCGCCCAGAATCGTGGTGAGCATGGTCGTCATCAATAGTTTGCGCATAACGGGAATCCCTGAATTAACGGCTTGTCCGGCCTTCGGTATATAGTATACATCTAAGCTGGATATCGTAAGAATGGCAAGAGGCGGAAAGAATATGCGGACGCAAACAGCTCTTTTAACGGTGAGTCTGGCTATTTTGGCAGTGACATCTGCATCCGCCGCGCCGACCGTTGCCGATTATCAGCGTTCGCTCAACCTGCGCAATGATTGGTCAGGCCTTACTGAGAATATCGCCGAGCCGGCGCAATGGATAGAGGGCACGCACCGCTTTATCTACCGCAAGACGGTGACGGGCGGTTTCCAGTTTATCATGATGGATGCCGATACGAAGCAAAAATCCCCCGCCTTTGATCAGGACCGGCTGGCGGCGTCTCTCAGCCAGGCTCTGGGGCAAACCTATAGCGGCCTGCACCTGCCTTTTACCGAGCCGCTGACCTCGGTGACTTTTATCGACGGTGGCAAGGGGCTGGTGGCTTACCTCGATGAGGAAAATGCCTGGTCGTGTACCTTGACCGACTATGTATGCGCCCATGTGCCGGAAGGCACCGGCCAGCCGCGCGGTTTCGGTGTGGTGCGCGACCCGGCCATTCCGGCCGACAATACGCCGAAGTCGTCACCAGATGGAAAATGGGTGGCCTTTGTGCAGGGCTTCAATGTGGTGGTGCAGCCGGCAACCGGCGGCGCCGTGACCGTTCTCAGCACCGATGGCTCCGAAGGCGAGTTCTATGATCCGCAATCGGTCGTCTGGTCGCCGGATTCGCGGAAACTGGCCGCCTATCGCGTGCGTCCCGGTTTTGCCCGTCGCGTGACGCGGGTGGTGTCATGGCCGGAAGGCGGCGGGCAGCCGAAACTCGCTACCCAGCTCTATCCCAAGCCGGGAGATGCGGTAGATATCGACCGGCCGGTGCTATTCGATGTGGCGGCGCGCAAGGAAATCGGCGTGCCGTTCGACCTGTTCCCCAACCCGTACACCATGTCCGATATCAGCTGGCGGGCGGATTCCTCGGCCATTACCTTCGAATACGATCAACGCGGCCATCAGGCTTACCGCCTGATCGAAGCCAGCGCCAAAACCGGAGTGGCCCGCATCGTCGCCGAGGATCATGCCGATACCTTCGTCAATATGGAGCGCCGTTACAGCCACGATGTCGGCGGACTGGGGAAGGAACTGATCTGGATGTCGGAACGCGACGGCTGGAATCACCTTTACCTTTATGACCAGACGACCGGAAAGGTGAAGACCCAGATCACCAGGGGCGACTGGGTGGTGCGCAAGGTGCTCAAAGTCGATGACCAGACGCGCCAGATATGGTTCGCCGCCAGCGGAATGTATGCCGGCAAGGACCCGTATTTTCAGCACGTCTTCCGCGTCGATTTCGACGGTCGGCATCTGACGCCGATCACCACGACCGATGCCTGGCACGATGTGAGTTTCTCCAGCGACACGGCTTACTATGTCGATACCTATTCCCGCATCGACCTGCCCAATATCGCCGAGCTGCACAGCGCCGACGGTAAGCTGGTCACCGAGGTCGAGCATGGCGATATCACCAAACTGACGGCCGCCGGTTTCAAGGCGCCGGAGGTTTTCACCGCCAAGGGCCGCGACGGCAAGACCGACATCTGGGGGATCATTGTCCGGCCGCGTGATTTCGACCCCAACAAGAAATATCCGGTAATCGAGAACATCTATGCCGGGCCGCATGACAATTTTGTCCCCAAGACCTTCTGGCCCTTCGGCTTGCATGCGGGCGGCGACAAGGTGGTGGGGATGCAGGCCCAGGCCGATCTCGGCTTTATTGTGGTTCAGATCGACGGCATGGGTACGATGAACCGCTCCAAGGCCTTCCATGATGTGGCCTGGAAGAATGTCGGTGATTCCGGCTTCCCCGACCGTATCCTGTGGCACAAGGCGCTGGCGGCGAAATACCCATGGTACGATATTAGCCGTGTCGGCATCTATGGCGGATCAGCCGGTGGACAAAGTTCGCTGGGCGCCCTGGAATTCCATCCGGACTTCTACAAGGCCGCCGTCGCCTATGCCGGCTGCTATGACAATCGCATGGACAAGATAAGCTGGAACGAGGAATGGATGGGCTGGCCAGTCGATGAGTCGTACAGCCAGTCCTCCGGCGTCGATAATGCCTGGCGATTACAGGGCCACATCCTGATGATCGTCGGCGAGCAGGATTCGAATGTCGATCCGTCCTCGACGATGCAGGTGGTTAATAACCTGATCAAGGCGCGCAAGGATTTCGATCTGATCGTGGCGCCGAACCAGGGCCACGGCGCCCTGCGGAATGTCGGGGATTTCAGCTACGGCCTTCGCCGCCAGTATGATTACTTCGTACGCTATCTGCGTAACGAGCCGACGCCCGACTGGAACGCCTTGCCGGAAACGGCACCGAAAGCGCCGTGATCTGTCACAAAATCGTATAATTTATATTTGACGGACAATTGGATCGGTGTTTTACATGGATATCGATCCTATTCATCCAAGGCCAGTTAATGACCCGTCGCACCGTCTCCGCTTTCCACCGCTGTTCGAGCCTGCTGGTTCTGGCCGCGGCCCTGACACTAAGCGGTGTCGCTTTGCCGGTGATGGCGCAAACCGCCGGGGCGGTTCAGCCGTGGAACAGCCCGGATGCCCAGGTGCAGGTGTTTGACACCCCCGATTTCATGCTGTCCCTGCAACAGACTTCGCAGACCCTGGTGTCGCTGGCGCCCAAAGCGGCGAAGGATGGCTTTGATTTCGCGCCTTCCAATCGCTTTACCCAACGCCTCGGTGATGGCGCCTACCGGATTGGCGATCTCGACCTGCGTCTGCGCGCCGTAGGGGCGACCGACTGGAGCGACTATTCGACCGCTTTCAAGCGCGCCAAGGTAAAGCCTCTGAAGGTCAACGGCACGCTTGCCGCCGCCGATATCACGCCTTCGCTTGGCGCCGGTTTTCCGCTCAAGGTAACGCGCGCCTGGTCGGTCGTCGCGGGTAAGCTGGTTCTGCGCTACACCCTGACCAATCCCGGCAAGACGGCGATCGAGATCGGTGGCCTGGGTCTGCCGATGGTGTTCGATAACATCATCACCGGCCGTCACCTCGATGACGCGCATGAAACGGCGTCCTTCTATGACCCTTATGTCGGCCGCGACGCCGGCTATCTCCAGGTCAATCGTCTCAATGGCGCCGGTCCGTCGCTGTTGGTCCTGCCGGAAAAATATACGCCGTTCGAGCTGTACAAGCCAATCCTCAATCAGCGTAACGAAGACAAGTCGCTGAAGATCTATAACGACCCCGAACAGCGCAACATGACCTTCGAGGGTTTCTACGACTGGATGGTCGCCTCGAAGGGCTTTGCCGATACCGACTGGAAGGGCATTCAGCAATGGAACGAGCCCACCTCGCTTATCCTGAAGGCCGGCGAGAGCCGCACCATCGGCGTGCGCTTCGTGCTGTCGCCCTCCATTCGTGAAATCGAAACGACCCTGATGCAGAACGGCCGGCCGGTCGTCATCGGCCTGCCGGGCTATGTGGTCCCGACTGATACGGATGCCGAACTGTTCGTTCATTCGGCGCAGGCCGTGAAGTCGGTCAGCGTCTTCCCCGAAGGCGCGCTTGCGGTTGGCGCGTCGCAAAAGGCCAAGGACGGCTGGGTGAAATATGCCGTCACTGGCAAAGTTGACGGCCGCGCCCGTATGACCATTGCCTATGCCGATGGCTCAGTCCAGACCGTGCATTATCTCGTCACCAAGCCGGAACAGCAGGTGGTGGCAGATATGGGGCATTTCCTGACGACAAAGCAATGGTACGAAAATCCGTCCGATCCCTTCAAGCGCAGCCCTTCGATCATGGGCTATGACCGCGACGAGAACCATATCATCACCCAGGACAATCGCGTGTGGATTTCCGGCCTGAGCGATGAAGGCGGCGCCGGTTCCTGGCTGGCCACCATCATGAAGCAACTCGATAATCCGGTGCCGGAAGAGGTCGCCAAGTTCGAGCAGTTCGCCGACACCACCCTGTGGGGCCAGATACAGGTGCCTGAAGGCGCCGACAAGTACGGCGTCCACAAGTCGGTCATGTTCTACGATCCCAAAACCATGCCCGAAGGCACCTACGATCCGAAACTCAACTGGAACACCTGGTCGGCGTGGGACCGCGAAGGCGCCGCCGATCTCGGCCGCTCTTACAACTATCCGCACGTCGCCGCCGCCTGGTGGACGCTTTACCGCCTCGGCCGCTATCATGACGGCCTGGTAACGAAGGAAACCTGGCAGACCTACCTGACGCGCGCCGCCGAAACCACCAAGGCGATGATGACCAAGGCGCCTTACTATACGCAGTTCGGCCAGATGGAAGGCGATGTCTTCGTCTATATTCTCGAAGACCTGAAGCGCGAGGGCTTTACCGCAGAGGCTTCGGAAATCGAGACAATGATGAAGGGCCGCGCCGACATCTGGAAGACTCTGAAATATCCCTTTGGCTCGGAAATGCCGTGGGATTCGACCGGCCAGGCCGAGGTCTATATGTGGTCGCGCTATTTCGGTGACGAAAAGGCGGCCGATGTCACGCGCGAGGTCATCCTTGCCTATGACCCGACCATTCCGCACTGGGGCTATAACGGTTCGGCGCGCCGCTTCTGGGACTTCCTCTATGCCGGCAAGCAGTCGCGCATCGAACGCCAGTTGCACCACTACGGCTCGTCGCTTAATGCCGTGCCTTTGTTTGACGCCTATCGCGCCAATCCGTCAGACTTCCAGCTCCTGCGCGTCGCCTATGGCGGCCTGATGGGCTCACTGACCAATATTGACAGCGAAGGATTTGCCGGTTCGGCTTTCCACTCCTTCCCCGACGCCATGCACTGGGACGCCATGAGCGGCGATTACGGCATGAGCTTCTATGGCCAGGCCGTCAGCGCCGCTGCCTATCTGGTCAATCATCCGACGTTTGGCTGGGCGGGTTTCGGCGGCAATGTCAGCCAGGCGGACGGCGTGGTGACCATGAAACCGACCGACAGCGCCCGCGCCCGCGTCTTCATCGCGCCGGCGGGCCTGTGGCTCACCCTCGATGCCGGCAAGTTTGCCTCGGTCAATTACGATCCGAAATCGGGCAAGGTGACGGCGGTACTTAACCCCGCCGATGCCAATACACATACCGCTTTCCTCAATGTGGCGACGACCACCAAGGACGGCAAGCTCTACACCGCCAACGCAGACATGCAACGCGGCGCCTATATCGTCAAACTGGGTACAACTGAAACGACCCTTGAGTTGACGCCAAAAGCCAATTAACACTTGTCAGGCCACGATCCATATCGGATCGTGGCCAATTATATTTTTGGGAAACACAATGGGATTATTCGGACCGCTAAAGCCGCTGAGACGCGCGGAAGAAGACGGCAAGGCGCTGGCCAAGACATTGAGCTGGCCGCACCTGATGGCGCTGGGTATCGGCGGCATCATCGGCACCGGCATCTATACCCTGACCGGTGTCGGCGCTGGTCTGGCCGGGCCGGGCGTGATCGTCTCGTTCGCCCTGTGCGGACTGGTGTGCGCCTGCGCCGCCCTCTGCTACACCGAAATGTCGACCCTTATCCCCACCGCCGGTTCGGCCTATACCTACAGCTATTCTAGCATGGGCGAAATTGTGGCCTGGGTTGTCGGCTGGGCGCTGATCCTCGAATATTCCCTGGCCTGTTCGACGGTTGCCGTCGGCTGGTCGGCCCACCTAGTCGGCTGGCTGGAGCAAGGCCTTGGCTTGCACTTGCCGGCCTTCCTGCTCAATGGTCCCTATGCCGGTGGACTGGTCAATCTACCGGCCGTCGTCGTTTCCCTGGCGGTCATGGGGTTGTTGCTGATCGGCGCGCGTGAAAGCGCCACGCTCAATATCATTCTGGTCATTGTCAAGATCGTTGCCCTCGGCGCTTTTGTCGTTCTGGGTTTCCCCGCGATTCAGGCGGGTCACTACGATCCCTTCATGCCGTTCGGTTTTCTGGCGCATGAGGTTGGTGGTGAAAAGCTCGGCGTCATGGCCGCGGCGGCCATCGTCTTCTTCGCCTTTTTCGGCTTCGATGCGGTTTCAACCTCGGCCGAAGAAACCAAGAATCCTGGCCGTGACCTGACCATCGGTATTCTGGGTTCGATGGGCGTCTCGACCTTTATCTATATGCTGGTGGCTGCCGTGGCCGTGGGCGCCGTCGGGTATCAGGATATCGCCGCTTCGGGCGAACCCCTGCCGCACGTCTTGCGTACCCTTGGCCAGCCGTTGGTGGCCTCGCTGGTCGGTGGCGCTGCCATTGTGGCCCTGCCGTCGGTCATACTGGTTATGATGTACGGCCAGAGCCGCATCTTCTTCGTCATGGCGCGCGACGGCCTGCTGCCTTCGGCCGTGGCCAAGGTCAATGCCAAGGGGGCACCGGCTCTGATCACTCTGCTGACAGGTATCTTCGTCGCCATCTTCGCCGGCTTTGTGCCGCTGAAACAAATCGCCGAACTCTCCAATGCCGGGACGCTGATCGCCTTTGTGGCCGTGGCCCTGTCCATGATCATCCTGCGCCGGAAACTGCCGGACATGCAGCGGGTATTCAAAACGCCGCTCTATTGGCTGGTCGGCCTGATCACCATTGGCGGCTGTATCTTCATCTTTTCCAGTCTGCCGATCCAGAGCCAGGTCTTCACCCTGATCTGGATGGCTATTGGTCTGGTCTTCTACTTCTCTTTCGGCCGCTGGAATAGCCGCCTGCGCAAGGAAAGCCGGGTTACGCCCGCTGAATAACGAAAAGGCCCCGGATCGCTCCGGGGCCTTTTTTACATCGCTCGCAATTGTTCAAGCTGATGCTTTTTCTGTTTCAAACTGCTTGCGCAGGTCTTCCAGGGTCATGGCGATATGCTGGCGCATCAAGCTTGATACTTCGGCCGACTTTCCGCTGGCCCAAAGTTCATAAAGCGCCAGATGCTCATTATGTGCACGATCGTCGCGGCCAGCTGGTTCCAGGTGTTTGCCAACATAGCGTTCCGAAATGATGTTCAGGCGCTCGATGATTTGCAAGGTCACCTGACGGTGTAAGGGATGCATTAGAGACATATGGAAAGCGCGATTGAGGCGCCCAACCTGGGTCTTGTCGGTATTTGCGGCGATATCCAGTTCTTCAAGAGCCGCACGGGCAACCTGTCGGTCCTGTTCGGTCGCCACTTTCGCCGCTTCGCTGACGGCATCGGGCTCCAGCTTGAGGCGCAACGCAAAAACCTCCTCAACCTCGTCGGCATTCAGCGGACGAACAAAGAAGCCACGATTGGCGTGCGACATCAACAGGCCGTCCTGTTCCAGCCGCGCCAGGGCTTCGCGCAGGGGAATCTTGCTGACCCCCAGTTCGGCGGCCAGGGCATCCTGCCGGATGGCGGCGTCAACGGGAATTTTGCCGGAAATGATACGGTCACGGACCAGAGAAAAAATTTGTTCGGAAAGGGTTTGAACCACTATGGTCATGCGAGGCGCCCGGTTTACAGCAACATGGCGTAAACGCGTGTGCTGTTTTATAAAGTATACATTACTAGGCACCAAGTCGCCGCTAATGACAAGAGATCAACGCTGTTACAGAGTTAAATTCTGACATTTTCGTGATCAAAATGTTAGCGGCAATGAAACAGCCGTGGTGCAAGACCACGGCCGTCAGAAAACAGAGCCAGCTAAAAAGCTCAGGCGGCTTTGGTAATTTTGAGGCTTGGACGCGTGGCGGCGGCCTGTTCGACCATCGCTGTGACTTCGGCGCGACGGGTGCCGGTCAGTGGCACACGCGGCATACGCAAACGCTCGGAACCACGGCCCATGATCTGCCCGGCCAGCTTGATCGACTGAACGAGATCGTGCTCGGCATCGAGGTGGAGCAGCGGCAGGAACCAGCGGTAGATGTCCCGGGCGGTGGCGATGTCGCCGGCTTCCAGCGCCTTAACCGGCATGACGGATTCATGCGGGAAGGCCGAGGTCAGGCCGGAAACACACCTTGCCAGTCGATTGTCATATATATATTCCTAAAGCTTGCGCAAAAACATATATCGTATACTATATTCTATAATCTATTGCAATAAGGATGATGACGGTCGATGACGACGCCTCAAAAAAGTTTAGTAATTGGTGGTGGCGTGATCGGCCTCAATATAGCGCTTGAGCTTCAGGCGCAGGGTTTTCAAGTGACCTTGTGCGACAGCGGAAGTCGGGAGTCGGCGTCATACGGCAATGCCGGTCATATCGCCACGGAGCAGGTTGAGCCGCTGGCCTCGATGGCGACTGTGCGGTCGGTCTGGCGGCGATGGTTCATGCGTGGCGGTGCACTTTCCCTGCCACCACAGGGGATCGGCGCGTGGTTGCCGTTCTCCCTGCGCATGATCGGTGCGGCGCAACCAGCGCGGTTTGCCCGTGGCAAGGCGGCGCTGGGCGGGTTGATAAGTGAGGCGATGCCGGCGTGGCGTCGGCGTATGGCCGATATCGGGGCACCGGATTTGTTGTGCGAAGATGGTCATTTTGTCGTCTGGGAAACGCCGGAAAGCGCGGCTAAAGGGCTGCGCTCATGGTCATCCGCTGATACCGGAACGACCACATTGCGCCCTGTGACGGATGAAGAAATGGCGCAGTTGTCGGCGCTGACGCAAAAGAAAATCCACGGCGCGATTCGGTTTTCCGGCACGGCGCAGATCGCCGACACCCGCCGAATGCTGGAAACCCTCGGCGAACGTTTCGTCGAACGCGGCGGACGATATCTGTTTGAGCGCGTTGAAAAGATGATTATTCGCAAGGGGGATGCCTGGGTTGTCCTGACTGGCGGCGAGCAATTGACCGCTGATACGGTCGTGGTAGCGGCCGGCATCGGCTCGAAAACCCTGCTGGAAGGCCTGGGCGAAACCGTGCCGATGATCGCCGAGCGCGGTTATCATATCCAGACGCCTGATCATGGCTGGCCCAAAGGCTTTCCGCCGGTGGTCTTCGAGGATCGGTCTATGATTGTCACGGGCTTTGAAAGCGGCCTGCGCGCCGCCAGCTTTGTCGAGTTCAACCAGACGGACGCCGCGCCGGACCCCCGCAAATGGGCGCGCCTGCGCCAGCATGTCGGTGATCTTGGTTTGCCGTTTAAAGGGGAGGGCGCTGAGTGGATCGGCACGCGGCCGACCCTGCCGGATTACCTGCCGGCCATTGGTCACTCTGCTAAAGCCGGTAACCTCTATTATGCCTTCGGTCATCAGCATCTCGGCTTGACCCTGGGGGCCATTACCGGCGAAATCGTCGGCGATATGATCAAGAGCGGCCGGGCGCCGGACGCCTTTAGTCTTTCACGTTTTTAAGTAATTTGGCCCCTTTCAGTAAGGATCTCACAATGATCGGTTCATCCACCCCCGAAGCCGAACTGGCCAAACTCTCGACCTATGCCCATCAGGCGCCGGCCATCTCCATTGCCGAACGTCTGGCGCGGATCGAAAAGGCCCGCAAGCTGACCCGTGACATGGGCGCTGACGCCCTGCTGATCGGGGCCGGTGCCAGCCTCAACTATTTCGCCGGCGTGCCATGGGGGGCTTCCGAACGTCTTGTGGCCATGCTCATTCCGGTGAGCGGTGAGCCCGTTATGATCTGCCCGTTCTTCGAACTGGGATCGCTGGAAGCCGACATGAAGATCAGCGCTGACTATCGTCTGTGGCAGGAGCACGAAAGCCCGCACGCTCTGGTCGGGCAGGCCATGCGCGACTGGAGCGGCACGGTCATCGCCGTCGATCCGGCCATGTCATTCGAGATGGTCAGCCGGCTGGGCCGCGAAACCGGACTTGAGATCAAGGAAGCGTCATCGGTTATCAATGGCTGCCGCATGTATAAGTCGGCGGCAGAAATCGCCCTGATGCAGCAGGCCAAGGACATGACGATACTGGTTCACAAGGCCGTGGCGCGGATGCTTTATGAAGGCATCACCACCAAAGAAGTCAACACGTTCATCGAGGCGGCGCACCGCAGGCTGGGCGCTTCGGGCAATTCCTTTGTCATCACCCAGTTCGGCCGCGGCACGGCTTTTCCGCATGGTCTGCCGGGCGAGCAGCGCCTCAAGGAAAACGACCTGGTGCTGGTCGATACCGGCTGTTACGTGCAGGGCTATACCTCGGACATCACGCGCACCTATATCTTCGGCCAGCCCAAGCCTGAATATCAACGCATCTGGAATATCGAAAAGGAAGCGCAAGCGGCGGCCTTCGCGCGCGTCGAGGTCGGTTTGCCGTGCGAGGCGGTCGATTACGCCGCCCGTGCCGTGCTGGAAAAACATGGTCTGGGGCCGGACTACAATCTGCCGGGCACGCCGCACCGCACCGGGCACGGTATTGGTTTGAGCATCCACGAACCGGCCTATCTGGTGCGCGGCGACACCACTCCGCTGGCGCCGGGCATGTGCTTCTCCAATGAGCCGATGATCGTGGTGCCGGATACGTTTGGCGTCCGGCTGGAAGACCATATGTACGTCACCGAAAACGGCGCGAAATGGTTTACCGAGCCGCAGGAAGCGATCGACCGGGTATAAAAGTCAGGAAAAGCAGTCATCCCTGGCCTTGCCGGTAGCGTCGAGACTAATGTGAGCTGTGTTCATGCGGGCCGGGTGCATATAGTAGGCATCGGCCGGAATGTGGTGATCCCAGCGGTAAACCTCCGACAGTATGGCGTAGAATTCCGGATCGTGGGCCTTGAAGTCGTCGGCATTGAGCACGGTGAGGGTGTCGGTGATGTAGGCCTTGTTGGAATTGAACCAGAACTGCGTGCCCTCGGCCCAGTATTCATCCAGCGTATTGGCCATGTAGGCGCCCTGCCACAGACGCCTTTCCTTGGCGTGGGCGTAGGCCGTTTCGACACGCGCCGCCAGGGCCGGGTCGGCGGTGCGGATGGCCTCGAAAATACTGTGCGAAAACTCATGGACGAGAATATTCTCGCCGTAATAGCGCGTTCCGGGCACCCCCATGATGTTTTCCGCCGCGCCGGTGGTGTAGGTGCCGCCCATGCCGCGGGCGCGCTGGGCCCAGTAATCGCGGTCGCTTTGCCGGCCGATGGTTTTGGCATAGTCGCGCACGTCGCATTTCGACAGGCGCGGATCGTCGATGGCCGGCTTCTTCCAGTCACTTTGCTCAGGAATATCGGTCGTGGTTTCGTCGATCGCCATGATGCCGATGCGGGCGCCATTGCGGATCAACTGGTCGCGGATATCCGGGCGTTCGGACAGCATGTAGAGCACGATATCGCGGGCGATCATAATGCCGGCATCGGGCACGTTCTTCGAACTGATGATAGGAATGCCGCCGGCATCGGCATATTTCTGGTAGAAGGGATCGAGCTTAAGCGAGGCCGGCGGCGCGGTGATCACGCGATTTTCCAGTGTCGGAATTTCCGCTTTCGCCATGACGCCGCGCTCGGCTTCTGTCGCCCCAGCCGAGCCTGATGCCAGAAGCAGAGCGATAATCGAAATTGCCAGCCCCCGTTTCATATCATTTCTCGTCGGCGTAAGGGCCTTTGCCGCCATTGGCGATAAAGGTGTCGATATGCGACTCCAGCACCGGCAACGGCACCGAGCCGAGTTCGAGGACCGAATCGTGGAACTGGCGGATATCGAACTTTTCACCAAGCGCGGCTTCAGCCTTGTGACGCGCTTTCCAGATGGCCATTTCGCCAAGATAGTAGGAGAGGGCCTGACCGGGCCAGGCGATATAGCGGTCGACCTCGGTTGTCACTTCATGCTTCGATAGCGCTGTGTTTTCCAGCAGATAATTCTGTGCCTGTTCACGCGTCCAGCCCTTGGCGTGGATGCCGGTATCGACCACCAGGCGGGCGGCGCGCCACATCTGGTAGCTCAGCATACCGTAGGTTTCATAAGGTGTGTGATACATGCCCATTTCAGCGCCGAGGCGTTCGCAGTAAAGCGCCCAGCCTTCGCCATAGGCCGAGATATAGGTAAGCTGGCGGAAGAGCGGCAGGTCTTTATTCTCGGCGGCCAGAGGCATCTGGAAGGCGTGGCCGGGCGCCGATTCATGCAGGGTCAGGGCCGGCAGCGAATAGAGCGGGCGCGACGGCAGGTTCCAGGTATTAACGAGATAGACGCCGGGGCCACCACGGCCGCCGGTATAGAAGGGCGCTATATCATCCGGCACCGGGATGATGCCGAAGCGCGAACGCGGCAGGCGGCCAAAATACTGCGAGGCCTTGCCGTCGAATTCCTTGGCGGTCCAGGCGGCGCGATCCAGCAGGGCTTGCGGCGTGGTGACGTAGAACTGCGGATCGGTGCGCAGGAAATTGTTGAAAGCGGGCAGGTCGCCGTCAAACTTGACTTCCGTCTTGATCGCCAGCATTTCAGCCTTGATCTTGGCCACTTCGTCGAGCCCGATCTGGTGGATCTGATCGGCGGTCATATCGGTGGTGGCATATTCGCGGATCTGCGATTGATAGAAGGCCTTGCCGTCGGGCAGGTCGTATGCGGCGATCGATTTGGCGGCGCCGGGCATATATTCATCGCGCATGAATTTCAGCAGGGCCTGGTGCGCCGGCATGACCGACTTGGTAATGGCGTCGGCGGCCAGCTTTTTCAGTTCGGCCTGCTTGGCCGCGGGAATGGTGGCCGGTAGCGACTTGAAAGGCGTGTAGTAGATATTGTCTTCGATGGTCTTGGCATCGATCACACTGGTGATGGTGGCGTCACGGCCCTCCAGCGAGATGCGCGGCAGGGTGAAGCCGCGCTTCAGGCCGGCGCGCATATTGTCGGTATTGTCCTTGAAGTAGCGCGGCATGTCGTTGAGCTGCGC
>CAMLIY010000068.1 GCA_946480125.1 uncultured Asticcacaulis sp. | reverse complement strand
CGGTGGCGGCCTGGGCGTGCCCTATTTCAACCAGAAAGAACCGGCCAGCGTGGCCGACTATGCCGAAATGGCGGCCCTGGCCGCCGGCAATCTAGGTGTGCGCTATACGTTTGAACCGGGTCGCCTGATCGCCGCCAATGCCGGTGTGCTGATCTCGAAAGTCATCCATGTCCATGAGCGCGAAGATAGCGGCCAGCAGTTTCTGGTGCTCGACGCGGCGATGAACGACCTGCTGCGCCCAGCGCTTTACGATGCCTTCCATGATATCCGGCCTGTCGCCCGTCCGGGGAACGAGACGGCGACCTATGATGTGGTGGGGCCGATTTGCGAGACCGGCGATACCTTCACACGTGGCCGGGAAATGCCGGTGATGGAAGCGGGCGATCTCGTCTCCTTCATGAGCGCCGGGGCCTATGGCGCAGTAATGGGCAGCGAATATAATTCGCGGCCACTCGCGCCGGAGGTGTTGGTGCGTGACGCCGACTGGTCGATCGTGCGTCCTCGACCGAGCTATGAAGAGATGATGGCACGCGAGCCCTTGCCGGCTTGGTTGTCGCCCGCTCCGAAGGCGAAGACAGCTTAATTTGTGAGTAGGGGGGCCTATGCAGCAGAGTCATAAATCACCGTTAGCGCCGCTTAATCGCGGGCTTTTCCTGACGAAAGCGACGATGATCTGGGAGCGATTACTGCTACCCTGCCTGTTCCCATTTATATTAATGGCCCTTTTAATTGCCGTGGCCGGTCAGTGGGGACTATTCGCGAGGCTGCCGAGGATGTCCCATCTCGCCATACTGGCGGCCGGACTGATCATCAGCCTGGTGGCATCGATACGCCTCGCCCTGCGCTTCCGGATGCCGACCTTTACCGAGGTCAATACCCGTCTGGCGCTGGATAACGGCCTGCGCCCGGAACGCCTTCTGGCCATGCGCCATGAAAAGAACCAACCGCCGCTCAAGATCGGCAAGGCCAAGGCCGGTATCGCGGCGTCAGATCCGTTCGCCCTGCGCTATGTGGCTCTGGCGGCGGCAATACTGGGATTCCTGATTCTTGGGCCTGTGCCGATCGAGCAGGTGGCCGGCGCATTTATGCCAGGCGACTCTGCGCTACAGGCCGGCCCAAACCTGCTGGCGGGTAATTAAGCGTCAGAAAGGCCCAACACGCTGGCCTTGATCTTCCAGTTGTTTTGAAATCTGCTTGGCCACCTGAATGCCGTGCGCGGCCGCCGTGGTGACGCAAGGGTGCCAGTAGTCTGTCACCTCGCCACAGGCATAGACACCCGGCAAGCTGGTCTCGCCAAAGCGATCGACGCGGACATAGCCATTGTCGAGATCGAGCGTCAGGCCATCGGGCACCACAGCGTCGAAACCGAACATGATTCCCCACGCATCAAAGACATCACCATTGACAGTCATGGCCGTCTGATCGGCTTCATATGGCCCTACCCTAACCGGCACATCGGCAATCAGTGTTTGCAGCCGCTTTTGCGCGCGCGGCGCGCGGCGGCAGAAGATCGTCACCTCCCCCCCGCGATCCCTGACAAAACGCGCCTGATCGAACGCATTGTCACCGCCGCCGAATATGGCCACGCGCTTACCTTGAACCGCCAGTGCCTCCATCGCCACGCCGGGCCCGATAGCGATCCGGTCCGAGGCCGTAAAATCACCGGGTCGCGGTTTTGAACCCGTCGCGATCACCAGATATGGGGCGCTAAACACCCCCTTGTACGTCGTCGCCTGACCGCTGTCGGCGCAAATGGATACCACTGGGCAATTCAGCCAGACCTTCACTCCGGCGGCTTCGGCATGTGCCGCCAGCGAAGCCGCAACCTGCTGGCCCGTCAGGCCCTGCACACCGGGTATCCACAAATTCTCATAGGGGCTGCGCGTTTGCAGGCCACCCAACTGTGTCGACGCCTCTAACAATACACACTCAACACCCAGCTTTTTCAGCCAGATGGCACAACTGATCCCGGCGGGTCCCGCCCCGATAATTATGACCTGCGTCTTCAAAATATTCATATCCGGATAACACGTATTGTATATTATTGTTACAGCGCGATTCGCCACAAATCGCACGACCTGGGCAAAAGGGGAAGCGTATGAAGGTGCTATGTGTCGAAGATAATGCCATCCAGCGCAGAATGATTGATCTGATGCTTGCGGCAACCGGAATGGATGTCGAATTTGCCAGTGATGGCCAGGAAGCCGTCGAGGCCTGGCAGGTTAATGAATATGATGCCATCCTGATGGACATGGAAATGCCGGTTCTGTCGGGGCTGAAGGCCGTGCGGGAAATTCGCCAGATGGAGGGCGGCTTTCACCTCGATTACACACCCATCCTGTTTTTAAGCGGCAATCATGATGTCGATCAGATTGATTTGGGTTATGAAGTTGGCGGCGACGGCCATCTGTGCAAGCCCTTCACGTCCACCGCCCTGATTGGCGCGCTCGATAGTGTCATGCGTGCCGTCAAGCGTCGCAGCCTCTATGATCTTCGTGATGCCATCTAACTGACCGGATGGTTTTCGCGAATAACGGCGCTCAAAATTTCTTTCAAAGCCGCGGTGTGGACAATTAAGCCTTGTCATGCGTGTGAAAAAGGCCCATTTGCGCTGCTCGTATATTTCAACTTAGGAGCAGCATTATGGGTTATCGGGTCGCCGTAGTCGGCGCCACCGGCGCCGTGGGTCGTGAAATGATGACGATCCTCGAAGAAGTGAACTTCCCCGTTTCCGAAATTTACGCGGTCGCGTCGCGTCGTTCGGTGGGCACAGAAGTCTCCTTCGGCACAAAAAACCTGAAGTGCGTCGATCTCGAAACCTTCGATTTCTCGAAGGTCGATATTGTGCTGATGAGCGCCGGCGGCGATGTGTCGAAGGAATGGTCGCCGAAGATTGGCGCCATGGGCCCCATTGTCATCGACAACAGCTCCGCCTGGCGCATGGATCCGGACGTCCCGCTGCTGATACCGGAAGTCAATCCGGACGCCGTCTGGGACTGCAAAAAGAAAAACATCATCGCCAATCCGAATTGCTCGACCATCCAGATGCTGGTCGTGCTGAAGCCGCTGCATGACGCCGCCCAGATCAAGCGCGTCGTCGTGTCGACCTATCAGTCGGTGGCCGGCGCCGGCAAGGCCGGCATGGATGAACTGTGGGACCAGACCAAGGCCATTTACGGCATGGGCGACAAGACCCCGAAGAAGTTTACCAAGCAGATCGCCTTCAATGTCATTCCGCACATCGACGTCTTCATGGAAGACGGCTACACCAAGGAAGAGTGGAAGATGATCGTGGAAACGCACAAGATCCTCGATCCGACGGTCGATGTCGTGCCGACCTGCGTGCGCGTGCCGGTGTTTGTCGGCCACTCGGAATCGATCAATATCGAGTTTGAAAGCCCGATGGATGAGCAGCTCGCCCGCGAAATCCTGCGTGAAGCGCCGGGCGTCGCCGTGGTCGATAAGCGCGAGGCCGGCGGCTACATCACCCCGATAGAAGTGGTGGGTGAGTTCGACACCTATGTATCGCGCATCCGCAACGACCCGACCGTACCCTATGGTATCTCCCTTTGGTGCGCGTCGGACAACCTGCGTAAGGGCGCGGCGCTCAATGCCGTGCAGATCGCACAACTGCTTGACGAACGCGGTGTTATCGAGGCCAGAGCCGACGCTTAAATCTCACAGATGTGATGTTTTCAAGCCGGTGGAGCCTTCAGGTTCCGCCGGCTTTTTCTTTTTTGGGTTATCCTTATGTCTTCCTCCACCTCTTCGGCAAATCCGCTGATGTCACCGGTTGGGCTGGCCGTCACCTGCTACATTATCTGGGGCATCGTTCCGCTATTTTACGCGCCCATTCATGCTTTTGGCGGGGGCGCCCTCGAAGTGATCGGCCATCGCTCGCTGTGGGCCTTTCTCTGGGCAAACGGGCTGGTGATCGCCCTGAAACAGTGGCCACAGGTGCGCGCGGTACTGGCGGCGCCCTATTTGCGCTGGATGCTGTTGCTTTCGTCGCTTTTGGTGGCGACCAACTGGGGCGTGTATGTCTGGGCCGTGACCAGCGGCCACACCATCGAATCCGCCCTGGGATATTACCTTAATCCGCTGCTCAACATGGCGGCCGGCGCTGTGCTGTTTAAGGAGCGTATCGATAACTGGGGCAAGACCGCCATTGGACTGGCTGTGATTGGCGTGATCATCCAGGCCCTGGCCATCGGTCACGTGCCTTGGATCGCCCTGATTCTGGCGGGCACCTTTGGCTCCTATGGCATTGTGCGCAAACACCTGCCCGTGCCTGCGCTGGCAGGATTATTTGTCGAGACCGCCTATCTGGTCGTTCCGGCAAGCCTCTATCTGATCTGGATCGAAAGCCACGGTCAGGGACATTTCTTTACCCCGTCCCACGCCTTCTGGTTCATGCTGACCGGCCCGGTGACGGTGCTGCCGCTGGTACTGTTCGCCTTCGCCGCCAAGCGCCTGCCTTTGTCGACGCTTGGCTTTGTGCAATTCATAGGCCCGACCCTGACCTTCTTTATCGGCTTGTGGCAGGGAGAACCGTTCAGCGTGACACGCGGCGTATCGTTCGCCTTTATCTGGCTGGGTGCGATGGTCTTTGCCTTCGGGGCCTGGCGGCGGCTGAAGGCAATCAAACTGGTGGAAGCGGTTTAAGGCAAGGGGGCAAGTCCCCTTTGATCCCATATCTAAAGGCAGGCATAAAGCGCATTGATCAGGCCGACCGGGCGCGGATCGCCGATCAGATAGGCCGACTGCTTGTTCATCACATAACCAACGCTCAGGCGCTTGTCCGCATCGGCCATGGCGCACGAACCGCCCCAGCCGCTGTGGCCGAGTGCGCGTTCGTTCGGGCCGTAAATCCTGATGCCGGTATTGCGCAGCAAACCGGCCGCCCATGACAATTTGAACGGCAATACCCGATCCTGGCCGTAAACGCGCTCACGCGTCAGCTGGACGAGCGTTTCCGGCGACAGCAGGCCTTGCCCCTTCAGCCTGCCGCCATTGGCGACAATACCCATGAACTGCGCCAGTGACAGCGCGGTGGAATGGGTATTGGCCGACGGAATTTCCATGCGTCGCCAGTCAGCCGAACCCTTTCCGGCCGGCGCCGAGCCCTTATCGAGAAAGGCCGCCTGCTTGATGGCATCAATCATGCCCAGATCGGGCGCCGAACTGGGCTTCTGCATGACGGCGATGCGCGGGGCGTATTCATCGGGTGTGCCGATCATCAGGTCGAGGCCGAACTTGGCGGCGATATCCTCGCGCAAAGCCGTGCCCATCGACCGGCCATCGACACGACGGAAGACTTCTCCCAGCAGATAGCCACCGGCGATCGGATGATAACCGGAGCCCTCGCCCGGTGTCCATAAGGGCGCCTGTTCGCACAAGGCTTTCAATGTGGCCGGTACATCGAACCAGATCATCGGGTCCTGCGGCGGCGAAAAGCCCGGCAGGCCACCCTGGTGCGAGATCAGTTGCCCAACCGTGATGCTCATCTTGCCGTTCTGACCAAATTCCGGCCAATAATGCGAAACGGGGGTCTCGTAATCAAGCTTGCCGGCCTCAACCAGGCGCGCGACCATCACCGCCATCACCGCCTTGCCGGTTGAAAATACCGGCGTCAGCGTCGTGTCATTGAAGGGCACCTCGCCGACACGATCAGCGCTGCCGCCCCAGATATCCAGCACCGTCTCGCCGTCAATCACCGCCGAGAACCGGGCACCCCGTTCTTTGCCCTCAGCGAAATTGGCGGCGAAAACATCTTTTACGGCGGCGAATTGAGAGGGGCAAATGCCGGAAATTTCAGTCATGGTAAGGTATCCGCGTTTGTTTCATTGGTCTGTATCGCGCCTGACAAGATGTGACAAGGCGAACGCTTCAAAGGCGTTGATACGGGACCGGGCGCAAGACCAGGTGACAGCCTTCGGAATCAGTGCAGCCGTGTCAGTTTGTCAGGATTACGCTGGAACCAGATTGCGGAAATATGACCGCCAACGACTTCCACGCTCATCACATCTGTGTAGTCGTCGCTGTGCGTGGTCAGCAAAGACATCACGCCGTTGACCTTTTCATAGCGCAGGTCTTTCGTCGTATGATTGCGAAATTTCTGGTAGATGCCCGCCATGAAAGCCCCCACGCGGCGCTTGCCACCAAGTATATTGATCGACGCCGATATCTTGCCGCCGCCATCGCTGTAAAGCTTGACATCCTCGGCCAGCATGGCTTCCAATGCCGCCATATCCCCTTTCTGCGAGGCGATAACAAAGGCTTCGAGATAGCGCCGTTCATCGGCCGGTTCCACCTTGAAACGTGGCCGCGACGCCCTGACATGACTGCGCGCACGGGCCGCCAATTGCCGGCAACTGTCCTGCGAACGCTCCAGGGTTTTGGCGATTTCGTCATAGCCGACATCAAAAACATCATGCAGCAGGAAGCTGGCGCGCTCCAAGGGCGTCAAGCGTTCGAGCGCATAAAGCAGGCCGATGGACAGGTCGTCGGCCAGTTCCGTAGCCGCCGCCGGCGAGCCGGTGAAATCGCTGATATCGTGCAGCGGTTCCGGCAGCCATGGGCCTATATAGTCAACGCGGTTCTTATGCGCCGATTTCAGAATATCGAGGCAGAGGCGCGTCACGATCCGGGTCAGGTAGGCGCGCTTGTTGTCGAGCGTATCCGGCGCGGTCTCGCGCACCCGCAAAAAAGCGTCCTGCACGGCGTCCTCGGCCTCGCTGACCGTGCCCAGCATCCGGTACGCGACGCCTTGCAGGTAGCGACGTTCATCTTCAAACCACTGAATGTCGGATTTTGGAATCATGCTGGTTTTTCAAGTAGGTTGATCCACAGATGAGCACAGAAGTTTCCACGCATAAATCTATCTGTGCTCATCTGACTTATCTGCGGACCTCTTAAACCTTATGCCGCTTTATCATTGGCATGTAAAAAACGCATGGAAATAGCGATCCGGTTCCAGGCATTGATCATGGCAATGGCCAGGGTCAGGTCGGCCATCTCCTTGTCGCCTAACTGCGCCTTGACCTCGGCATAGGTTTCGTCCTCGGCGCGATCAACATCGATGCGGGTAAGGGATTCTGCCCATAGCAGCGCGGCGCGTTCCTTTTGGGTGAACATGCGCGATTCTGCCCAGGCGGGCAGCAAGTTCAGGCGGCTTGGTGTATCACCAGCCTTAAGCGCCTCGTCATAATGCATGTGCAGGCAAAAGGCGCAGCCGTTTATCTGCGACACACGCAGCTTGACAAGGCTGATGAGCTTGAGGTCAAGCGCGCCATGCAAATAGGTTTCGACGGCGCCCATATGGTTATATCCCTCGGCCGCCAGGCTGGCGAGGTTCAGGCGGTTGAATTGGGTCATGACAGTCTCCTTCTTTGGGTCATACCATTATGACGAGCGAGCCCACGCACCTGTGACGTGACGGGCGTTTTTTTTACAAAAAAACGCATTTAGATTGAACCTGACACCGGTATCTTTTAGGTTCCGCCGATCTAAAGAAAGCTGCATCATGTCGACTAAATCCATCGCTGACCGTTTTGTGACCGCCCGCCGCGCCGCCACCGCCCTGCCCGATTATCCCGGCGACCTGCCGGCAAGCATGGATGACGCCTACGCCATTCAGGATGCGGCCATCGAGCAGTGGCATCAGAAGCTTGTCGGCTGGAAAATCGCCCGTATCCATCCTGATTTCCAGGCTGTCCACGGCGAACGCATGGCGGGGCCTATCTTCGCCAACAGTTGTCAGGAATATATGGGCGAGGTCCTGACCTATCCTGTTTTCACCGGCGGGTTTGCCGCTGTTGAAGCGGAGTTCGTTCTTCGCATCGATCATGATGCCGATCCTGAAAAGACCCACTATACAGAAGAAGAGGCCTTGCGGCTGTGCGACGGCCTGTTCGCCGGGGTAGAGGTGGCCGGTTCGCCTTTCCCGCAGATCAACGAACTGGGGCCAACGGTCACGGCTTCAGATTTCGGCAATAATTTCGGCGAAATCCTGGGTCCGAGATTGCTGGAGATCGATTCCGACACCACGCTTAATACTGTCAGCCCCGAAGCGCTCAAGGCCTATCAGGCAAAGACCGAAATCGATGGTCAGCTTGTCGGCGAAGGTGGCCTTTTCCTCATGCCGGGTGGCCCGTTTCAGGCCCTGGCCTGGCTGGCCGGCCATCTGGCGCGGCGCGGCCGGCCGCTGACCCGCGGCCTGTTGATTTCCACAGGCCAGACCACAGGCGTTCATGCCATTGCTGCCGGCCAAAGCGCGGTTATTACCTTTAGCGGCGTGGCCGACGTGGTTATAAGGCTGAACACCATACCTCTGGCCGTTGGCGCCGCGCACATATCATAAGGGAATGCCTCCAATGCCATCTAATGCGCCTTTCGTCTGCTTCGGCGAACTGTTGATCCGCCTGACTGTTACTGGCGGGCATCAACTGGAAGCTCTGGCGCCCTTGCAGCCGGTTGTCGGTGGCGCCGAGGCCAATGTGGCGGTGGGGCTGGCCCGTCTGGGCCACGATACCCGCATGGTCAGCGTAGTGGCCGATAATGCTCTGGGCCAGGCAGCGATCAATGAGTTGCGCCGGTGGGGAGTAGACACAAAAGCCGTAACCAAGGCCCCGCAGCGCATGGGCCTTTATTTCCTGACCCCCGGCGCCATCCATCGGCCATCCGATATCGTCTATGACCGCGCCGGATCGGCCTTCGCCCTGGCCGATTTCAGCGCGCTCGACTGGCCGAAGCTGCTGAAAGGCGCCGGCTGGCTGCATGTTTCCGGTGTCACGGCGGCGCTCGGCGAAAACTGCGTGACCGCGGCGCTTGACGCCATGAAAGCCGCGCGCAAGGCCGGCGTGCAGGTATCGTTCGACTGCAATTACCGCCCGAAACTATGGGCTGAATGGAGCGCCGACGCGCCCGCCTTTATCACGCAACTGATGGCCCAGGCCGACCTGATCTTTGGTGGTTACCGCGATATCGAACTGGTTTCCGGTCAGCGTTTCAATGACGAACGCGAAGCGGCGGACCATGCCTTCGCCACCTTCCCGCATTTGCAACGGCTGGTCTGCACGCGCCGCGAACAGATCAATGTCGATCACAACCGCCTGACCGGACTAATGTATACCCGCAGCGATGCGCTTGAAACCGATACGCATGATATCGAGCGCATTATCGACCGGATCGGCGGCGGCGACGCCTTCGCCGCCGGTGTCATGCACGGCCTGCTGACCGGCGCTGACGATGAAAAGGCGCTGGATTACGGCATTGCCTGTGCCTGCCTGAAGCATGCGCAACCGGGTGATGCCAGTCTGGCCACGCCGGCCGATCTGGATGCCTTCCTGAGCGATGATGGCTTTGACGTAAAGCGATAACTTGTGGGTGCAGGCCAAAGCGCTCCTGCGCTCCCTGCCTACTTTACGATATCATCGATCGTATGCCGGGTGATGTCGTGATAGCCCGGCCGCGCATCGACATAAAGTTTCTTTGCCATTTCCACGCCCCAGCCACTCTGGGCCATCAGGCTTTTGAAAAGCGGCTGCACGAATTTACGACGCCCCTGTGACATAAGGAAATCGTGCAGGGCCGGCATAGCGGGTTGGTAATGATGCTGGACCGCCAGTTGCAGCCAGGCGAACAGAATTTCCGAATTGTGCGTCTTCGTAAAGGCAAAAACCTCGTCAAGCTGCGCCATCTGATCGGTGGTTAGCGTATCCGGCATATGGGTGAGGAAGTATTGCCATTGCGGCGAGCTGTAATTCTCGACCTTCAGATCCCTGGCCGGCGTCCCTTCTGTGAAAGCCATAACTTGCGCCGATACCTCATCCAGCAAGGTCGAGCTCGGGATGACCGCATTATCTGGCATACCCTTGTCATAGAGCCACTGATGAATCTTGAGTGTTTTTTCAAGATCCGCATCATTGTGCAGCAAATGGGTACGCAGATCGATAATAAAAGCTTCGGTTGTCATGCTACCGAAGGCGTAGCGCTGGAAGTAACCCTTTAAATAGGCGTCCAGCTTCTTGCGGCCGAAATGGGCCTCCAGCATACGCAAAAAGGCGGCGCCCTTTTCGTAAGGCACGTCACTGAAATAGTCGTCCGGATTGATGTTTTTCAGATCAGGATGCAGCCGGGTGAAATCCGGATTAGCGGTCTTGCTGCCCGGTTCTGTCAGGTCTTTCAGCGTCCCTTGAAGGTCCTGCCAACCCAGCACACGCAGCATGTCGGCGCGCTCTTTGCCGTAAACCTCTTCCATGATCCGGCCTTCGAAATAGACTGTGAATCCTTCGTTGAGCCAGAAATCTTCCCAGGTCGCATTGGTCACCAGATTGCCCGACCAGCTATGCGCCAGTTCATGCGCCACCAGCGAGACCAGTGATTTGTCACCGGCGATGACCGTGGGTGTCACAAAGGTCAGTGTCGGATTTTCCTGACCACCGAACGGGAAGGAGGGCGGCAGGACCAGTACATCATAACGACCCCACTGATAGGGGCCATACAGCTTTTCAGCCGCTTCAAGCATGGACTGCATGTCGGTGAATTCATCGGCAGCGGCAGCCAGCGTCGCCTTCTCGGCATAGACCCCGGTGCGCGACCCTTCAGCCTTGAAACCAATATCACCAATGGCAATGGCGATCAGATAGGGCGCAATCGGATGCTTCATATCAAAGCGGAAGGCGCGCTGGGCGGCATGGCCCGGCACCTTTTCGCCTTCAGGCGTCAGGCGCTCGGCGCTCATCACCGCCACCAGGTTGGAGGGCACAATGATGCGCGCGCTATAGGTCTGGCGGATGGCCGGGCTGTCCTGGGTCGGTATCCAGGTGCGGGTATGGATTTCCTCGCCCTGGCTGAAGACAAAGGGCAGTTTCCTGCCGGCGGTCTGTTCGGGTGACAGCCATTGCAGGGCGGTGCCATCTTTCGTCGTCTGGTAACGGACAACGATCTTCTGCGCCCCTTGCGGTAATTCGATGGTGAGCGGCTTGCCCATCATGTCATTGCCCTTGCCAAGGGTGAATTTCAGCGGCGCACCAGAGGCATCGGTCACCGATTGAATATCGAGCGCGCGGGTATCGAGGATGACCTGCTTGGCATTGGCTTCGGTAATCAGGGTCAGGGTGGCCGTACCCTTCAGAATTTTCTGGTTGAAGTCGGCAGTCAGGTCGAGATCGACATGGCTGACGCGGGCTTCCTGCGGCCGGGCATAAGAATGATCATCGACCGTTTTGGCGACGATAGCCAAAGGCGCAGCGGCCTCATTATTCTTGGGCGTGCAGCCGGTCATCATCAGGCCTGTGGAGACGGTCAAAACTGCCAGAAGACAAGCGAACAGCCCGATCCCATGTCGTGCAGCTCTGGTCGCGGCTTTGGCAATCATCGGTGGGCATCCTAAGGCAATTGGCGCCGTTGCTCGGCGCGCATATTAAACGGGAAAATGAGTCTTCACACAACCGTGAAAATAGCACAAGGGCTGCGTGTCAATTAGACACGCAGCCCTTGTTTTATATCAGGTTCCGTTCGGGCGTGAGTGCGCTGTATCAGGGGCGCGAGCGACGCTTGAACTGAGCGCCTTCCGTACGGGCCTTGGGAGCATCGCTATAATGCGAATTAGCTGGCTTGAAAGCCCCCTTGGAGGCGCTGGCCTTGGCATTATCCTTGCGGCCGGCCGGCCGGGCTTTCGCCCTGAATTCACCCTGGGCGGGGCGTTCGCTGGATGCAGAGCGGGGGCCACGATCGTCACGCGGGGTATATTCGCGCGGACGTTCGGCATGAACATGCTCCGAACGCGGACGATCATAGCTGCGTTCCGCGCGCTCACCACGCGGTGCGGTGTTACGATCAAACGGCTTTTTCTTGCCGAAATCCTTCTTACCGGCATAGGCCTTCTTTTCGAACATCTGATCGGCGGCCGGCGCGGCCGGACGTTCGGCAGACATCGGATCATAAGCGGCCGGACGCGGGCCAAAATCTTTGCCGCCGGGCTTCTTGTTGCCGAACTTGCGATCGGCAAACGAACGCTCGCCACGGTCCGAACCGTCGGCATTGGACTTGCCCGGACGATTGCGGCTGCGCTTGTGAACGTTCTCGGCGTGCGGATCGATATGGCGGGCTTCACGCTTGACCGGGATACGGTCCGGCGTCGTCGGCTTTTCGGCCACACCCGAAGCCAGCATGGCCTCGTCGAGCAGCTTCAGGGCCTGATCCTTGCGGCGATCGAACGACGGGATGCGCTGGCGCGTCATGCGTTCGATATCCTTCAGCATCTTGCGTTCGTCATCCGAACAGAAGCTGATCGAGATACCGGTCTTGCCGGCGCGGGCGGTACGGCCAATACGGTGAACATAGGCTTCCGACACATTCGGCAGTTCGTAATTGATGACGTGCGAGACGTTATCGACGTCGATACCGCGGGCGGCGATGTCGGTGGCGACCAGGGCGCGGACCTTGCCGGCCTTGAAGGCCTGAAGGGCGCGTTCGCGCTGGCCTTGCGACTTGTCACCATGAATAGCCGCAGCTTCGATGCCACCGGCTTGCAAATAAGCGGCGACCTTGTCGGCCGAGCGCTTGGTGCGGGTGAAGACCAGGGTACGCGACAGCTTGTCTTCGGCGTAAAGCTCGGTCAGCAGGGCGCGCTTGCGCACGGCTTCGATGAAGATGACGCTTTGTTCGACGCGCTCGGCGGTTGTGGCTTCCGGCGTGACTTCAACCTTCTTGGGGTTGGTCAGCAGTTCGGAGGCCAGAATGCCGATTTCCTTCGGCATGGTGGCCGAGAAGAACAGATTTTGACGCGGGCCGCGCATGCGCGAAGCCACCTGGCGGATCGGCTTGACGAAGCCCAGGTCAAGCATCTGATCGGCTTCATCGAGGACGAAGAATTCGACGGTCGAGAGATCAATCGTCTTTTGTTCGATGTGATCGATCAGGCGGCCGGGCGTGGCAACCAGGATATCGAGGCCGCCGTTCAGCGCCTTGTATTGCGGGCCGTACTTGGAACCGCCATAGATGGTGGCGATTTGCAGGCCGGTGCCGCGCGAATATTGCGCGAAGCTGTCGGCGATCTGCGAAGCCAGTTCACGGGTGGGCGACAGGACCAGCACGCGCGTCTGGCGCGGCACGGGCATCTTACGCTCGGCCAGCAGCTTTTGCAGGATCGGCAGGGCGAAGGCCGCCGTCTTGCCGGTGCCGGTCTGGGCGATGCCCAGCAGGTCATGGCCGTCGAGCAGGTAAGGGATGGCCTGGGCCTGGATCGGGGTCGGCGTGGTATAGCCGGCTTTTTCAAGCTGGATCAGCAGGGTGGAGGCGAGGCCGAGATCGGAAA
>CAMLIY010000067.1 GCA_946480125.1 uncultured Asticcacaulis sp. | reverse complement strand
CGTAGCTCAGCTGGATAGAGCATCAGACTACGAATCTGAGGGTCGGGCGTTCGAATCGCTCCGAGTGCGCCATTTAAATTTGCTAAACACTACAGCGCCTTATGGCGCTGTTTTTGTTTGCGCTGGGGTGATGCAAGAGATGCTTGTTACAGGCCTGTTACACATTCGGGATTGTAACAGGTTTCTGGATTGTTCCCCAGGGGCTGGCCAGGCTCTCCAAATCGCCAGTCGGACGCGTAGGCATAGGCGTTGATATATTCTATCAGGGCTGGCACCGGGCGAAACCACTCCCCTCGAACACGCGCTTCTTTGTGCATGTGGTGTATGTGTTGTTCGAGTAATTCCACATCACCGGAGGCTATGACGCCGATAAGTCGGAGCTGGTCAGGGCTGCCAACTTGCAGCATGGAAAGGCGCGAATGAGGTTTTGTCGCGCAACCAATCTTTATTAGCTTCAGCGTGGCGGCTTCGATAAAATACACATATCCGAGGCGCGGATGGTTTCGGGCGCTTGGTCGGTGAAGCGGTTCGCAAGCCCGTTTATATTCAATCTCAAATTCCGGTGTGCCTGGTTCATGCAAAAGTCTAATACGTGTTTTTCGATGATACCGAGACACAACTAGAGTGCCATCAGCCGCCTTTCTCTGGACCTGTTGCACGTGTGGAAAGTTCTTCTGCCAGCCAGTAACGAGTTCGCTCATGTCGCCTGCTGTTTAGCGGCTCGCGCCGCGCGCAGCCTTACGACATTATCGACCTTGTCCTGACCTGAGTCGGCCATGCGGCGGCGGTTGGCCTGGCGGCGATATTCCTGCGCCGCGGAGGCCGATAGCTGCTCGAGCTGCCCCATGATCTCAGCATCGGACGCGCCAGCATGCGCCAGCTCGACGCCGCGGCTGTGGCGCAGGCCGTGAATTGTGAGCGGGCAATAGATCTCACCCTCTTCGTCTACGGCGGCGCGTACCCGACCGTCTTTTGCAAGCCGCGTCATCAGTCGATCGACGGCCTGATTTAGTTGCCGTTCCTTCCAGGCATGATCCCGCTGGTTATAGGCTATGGTGATCGCCCGGTTGGCGGTGCGCTCCATGACGGCCGTGAGGCGCGGATCCTCGCGCTTGTCGCACCGGACGATGCGCTTCTCGGTGATCCAGTATAACCGGCGCTCCGGATAGCCTTCGTCATTATAGCCGGTCAGCCGGGCGCCGAGCGGGATGTGGCAGATGGTGCCGCGGCGGAATCCGCCAAATCGCCCCAGGGCAATGGCGCGGGCGAGACCGGCCTGGTCGTTCTCGATCGCGGCGTCTATCGCTACCTCAACTTCATAATCCTCCCAAATTGGGTGGGCTTCGTCGCTGCTGTGGGGCTTGGAAACTTTCTTGACCTTGTGGAACGGATCGCCGGCAATGCGGTTGTCGGTCTCATCGTCTATCACCGGCGCCATGGCGTTCTTCAGCACCTGCAGGCGATTACTGGCGGCGCGATGGCCGCGCAGGGCCCAGGCATCGCGCATCTCCAGCACCCAGGTGCGGGTGACCTCGGTCAATGGCCAGGTGTCGCAATCCTCTATGATCTCATCAATATAGTTCTGGTATTCGCCCTGGGTCGATCGGGCGAGCATCAGGAACTCGGCCGACTTATTATAGGCGCGCAACAGGCCGCCGACCGTATTGGAGCGTGGTTTCAGCGCAGCCGTTTGCGCGCGCGCGACCTTGTCCAGGATCGATTGCACCTCGGCCAGCAGCTCGGCCGTGCCGTCGGCCGACTTGAGTGGACCTTCGCGCCAGCCGCCTTTGCGGAAATATAGATCTACGCGTCCGTCCGTGCGCTTAATGCGCTGTACGTGCGGTATCTTTAGCTCGCCTTCGGCCATTTCTGTTTCTCCTGCGCCCGGCGGCGTGCCTTTTCGGCCGGACTGAGGCGAGGGGTCTCGACCTGGTCGGCCGCCGGCATAGGCCCGGACTCCGGAGTGTTAACGTTTGACGCCGACTTAGGCAAGCGCGGCGGCAAGGTAGCGGCCCAGGCGTCAATCTGCAGACGATGGTAGCGCACTAGGCTGTTGCCGAAATCGAGGGGTGCCACAGGGCAGATATGGCGGATGGTGCGAATATCCATGCCAAGGTAAGCCTCCAACTGTTCCACGCAAAGGAACAGAGGCCAGGCTTCCGGAATGGCATGGGCTGCGCTCATCAGCTCACCACGGGCCAGTTATGGTGCTGGACACCGTCGAGCAGGTCGCCAGCGGTGGCTTTGCCGATCTTAAATGTTGTCATGCTGCCACTGCCGGCCTGAAAGGCTCCGATGTCGGCCGCGCCATGCCTTGATCCGTCTATATGCAGGATCGTGCTATCGACGGTGCATTTCTTGCCATAAATGTCGTCATAGGCGGCTTGGCGCTGGGGGTCTTTCGAGCCCCGTATCGATTTATAGTACGCCGCGCTCCAGTCGCTTGGACCTTCGCAGATCGGTTTCCATTCGCCCCATTGCTTGAAAAAGAACGGAACTGAAAATTCTTCGGTAGCGCATTGATCACGCAACTGGCGGACCCACTCCGGATGCATCGGCCGTGCGACGGCACCGCTTTCTCCGCCGGCAACAACCCAGTCGATGCGCGTCCGCTCCGGACCATCGGTGCCGCTATTATAACCGCTATCAAACCACTCGGTGTAATAGTCATCGGCGCTGAGTACATTCATAGTATAGCGGCCGTCCGGATCTTCCGGGTCGTCGGGCGCCTTGATCATGTTCAGGTCGATCGGGCCAAGCAGTGGCTCGGCCGAGATCCACCGCACCGCTGCCGGCGTCTCCAGTAGCTGGGGAATGCGCTCGTCGGCTGTGGCCTGGTCTTCGACCGACACGCCAAGCCAGACATTATTCAGGGGCCAGGCCCAGTTGTGAGGAAGCTCCTTCATTGCCAACGCGAGATCGAGGACGCGGCCACGAGTGGCGGCGTTCGATATATACGCCTTCATGCGCTCCGGACGCTTGGTCAGGATCTGATAGGTGTGCTGGGGCGTGAGCGCCATGACGGCGAAGATCTGATCGATCCATTCATCGGGCACGGCCTCATGAAACAGGTCCGACATGCTGTTGACGAAAATCATACGCGGCCGCGTCCAGCGCAGCGGCTTCAACCGCGTCGCCTCCGGTGCCCTAGCCAGCTTGCCCGTCCAGACATGGTGGCCGTTGACCTGTTTCGTGGTGCCGGCATAGTGCGGCGATTTGGGGTTGCCGTCCATGCGCTGCCCGGCCCATTGCATGGCGTAGCAGTTGGTACAGCCCTTGCTGACGATCGAACAGCCGACGATCGGATTCCAGGTTTCCTCGGTCCAGGTGATACCGGTGCTCATATCAATGCGCCTGTTGAATGCGAGTGAGAACGGGGATGTGCCGAGGCTGGGTGGCGGCAAACTCGCTGCGCGTGGGCTCGGGGCGGCCGACCTCGCGGGCGGCTTTCTTGGCTGCGTGAAACGCCCGATATCCGGGCCAGATGGGGAAGCTGATCATGCCGGCACCTCATGATCTTCTTTGATCTCTTCCGGATCGAAAGTGTCTAAGTCCGGATCACCGTCGTCGACGGTAATCGCCTCGTCGAGATCGGAATCAAGCGCCGGCGTCTCGATGTTCGGAAGCAGGGTGAAGTGGAAAGTGCGCGGTACCCACCGTTCTCTGGTTGCCTTATCCAGAACGGTAAGTGCAAGCTCGCCGCGTTTCTGCTTGGCCCACACCGACAAAATCAGCGGGTCGGTCTGCATTTCTTCCAGGAAGCCGATCAGCTGCTTCTTGCTGCAGGCAGTGTAGAATTCCGCATCCGGCATCCACCAGTCACGGATATCATGGCCGATCGCTAGAGCGACGTGCGCGGCTTGAGCGCGCGGATGACCGCGGCGCCAGGCGGGCTCGACTTCGAAGGCTGATACCTGCAGCGCGGTCACCAAGGCAAGAAGTTCGATCTTTTCTTCCATGGCCATCTGCTGAATCCACACGAACGGGTGCTGCTTGGCGTCCTCGTAAATACGCTTGTAGTTCAGCAGGGTGTTTATAATCGGATCCTGCATGAGATCGGGAGTGGAGACATCCTCGACCTGCCGTGTGGCCGAAACCGTAAGCAGGCGGTAATGGTCGTTTGTATTGGGTCCGTCCAAGACTGCCTGTTGAAACTGGGTAGCGATCTGTAGGTCGAGGGCGGCTACCGGGTGATCAGCCAAGGTCCGCGCCAAGGCATGGCCCGCGACCCGTGTAACACGCTGGTGCAGAGCCTTTGAGTAGCCGTCGGTCGCGTCCTCGGTCTGCGTATCCGGAACCTTGGCAGGACCGGGGGACCTGTATTTTGCCGGTTGTCGATCCGGCTGGGCGCTGTCGGCTTTCAGCTTGGCCTCATATGCGTCGTAATCGGCCTGGGAAACGAAGAATTCCAATGACAGGCCGGAACCGTGTGACGGACACGACATGCGGCAAGTGAGGATCTCCAGGGGCTGAGCTTTCAGTCGGGCGAGATATAGTGACCTTAAGGCGTGAAATTCAGCTGCCGCCAAGTAAGCCTTGCGATCGCCAGTTTTTCTAACATCGCCCATCTTCGAACTGAGGCCATTAATTTCGTCCCTGACGTCGTCCCGCTCTCTGGCCTTGCTGGTTGTTTTAAATCCCCAGGATGGAATTGTGGTCATTCCTTTGGGGTGGCTATTGCCGGCGTTCGGCGTATGGATGACCTTTAGCCCCAGATCTTTCAGTTTCGCCGCGATCGGTGCTGTGCCGCCCGCCCACAATTTTTGAACCAGATTAATGTCGAACAGTTGATCGGCCTGTTGCTCGAACAGGTCGGACGCGCTTTTACCCCCAGCGGCCTGGTAGTCCTTGAGATCGATGAAGCTGGCGAGATTGCTGTCGGCGGCGATCGCCTCTTGTGCCATGACATCGATATCTCGGCGGTCAAGCCGTGATTTTCTCGCCTTTTCAGCAAACCCGGCGTGCAGGTCGGGTCGGTCGAGCCGCGCAATGGCGCGCACAATCTCGAGCGTAATGACATTCCGGCGATAGAGGTCGATCAGTTCTGGACCTACGCTGCCCAAGCGGCTTAACTGGGCAACGCGCTTGGGAGTCAGGCCCATGATACGTGCGACCTCGTCGGTCGTCTTCAGTTCGTTAGTCAAACGGTTGACGGCCAGCAGGTAATCAGCCGTCGTTACGCCGAGGCGGGAGGTGTTGACCACGACAGCGGCGGCGGCGATCTCTTCCGGCGTCTCGCAGACAACTACGCTGATAGGGTGATCGCCGTTGATATAGCCGTCGTCGAACAGCTTTGAGAAAGCGAGGAAGCGCCTGCGGCCGTCGAGCAAAGGGTACTCATAAAGGTCGGATTCAGTGCCCTTTCGGACCATCATTGGCACGATCTGGCCGGCCTTGAGCGCCTCGGCGAGATCGGTGATCTGATCGTCAGCGGCTTCGCCAGCCCGCATATTCTCAGCGGCTATGCCGAGCTGGGAAAGGGTGACCTGGATTACAGGCTTCGTGGACAGATTGGTCATGGCTCAAATCTCCTTTGCCAGGCGGACGGCGAAGGCCAGGCAGCAGTCATGGGCCTCCTGACGGGTGCTATAGGCGCCACGCTGGGTTTCCTGGCCGTCGACGATCTCGAAGACTTTCCAGGGTGTGAGGTCGGTAAAGCCCTTCGGCGCGTGCCTGGCAGCGCAGATGAACCAGCCCTTGTCGGTGCGCTGGGCGCGGATGCGAATGAAATATTCTGGTTCATTGGCCGGTGTGGTGAAGCCGGCCGTGAAGGCGCGCTCTTTCCAGCTGGCGCCTTCACTCATATAGGTGCGGAGGTCGCCGGCGTGGACACTGACAGACGCAGCGTCGGGCAAGGGGTGGCCGTTCGCGACACAGGCCTGGGTCAGGCGTAGGGCGGGGCTTTTCAGCATGGCTACACCCGTATCGGCATGACGACGTAGGTCACATTTGGGTCGGTGGCATCGTCGATACGGATCGCATCGCTTTCCCCGCGCAAATGAATGATCATGTCGCCTTCACCGACCAGGCCGGCCACGTCGTCGAGATATTTCGCGTTGACGCCGATCTCGATCGTGCCTGTGTCCGGCTGCTCGATATCGAGCTCGACCTCCGAACGGCCGCCCGTTTCCGAGCGCGAGGACAGGTTAAGCGCACCGCTGCTAAATTTGCAGCGCAGGCTGCGGGCCTTGTCTTCGGCCATGATTGTGGCGCGCTCGATGCCTTTCGACAGGGCGTTGCCTTTGATCTTGGCCACGATGTTCCCGTCGCCGCGGGGGATGACACGCGCATAGTCAGGGAAACTGCCGTCAATGACCTTAGAGACCAGGTGCGTGTCGCCAACGGCGATCGACAGCTTCGCCTCGCCCATGGTGATCTCGGCCGGCGCCTTCGATGCGTCCAGCAGGCCGCGAATTGAGGCGAGGGTTTTCCGTGGCACGATCAGTCCGGACTTGACGTCTTCAGAGCCTTCCGGGGCCGGAATGTCGGCGGTGGCGGCGCGACGGCCATCCGTGGCAGCAATGCGCAGGAAGGCGTTGCCGTCTTCGCTGACAACGTGAAGGAAGCCTCCGTTGAGATAATAGCGCGTCTCTTCGGTCGATACGGCGTGGCGGGTCTTATCGATGAGTCTGGCCAAATCGCTCGGCAAAACCTCAAAGGATACACCATTGACCACATTCGACATGATCGGGAAGTCTTCGGCCGGCAGGACTGGTAGGACGTAGCTCGATCGGCCGACCTTTACCGTGGCGCGTGGATCCTTTGCCTTGTCGTAGGCAATACAGATGTCGGCGCCGGGCTCCGATCGACGGGCGATATCGCCGAGCAGGCGTGCCGGCACGGTGATCAGGCCGGGCGTCTGTATTTCGGCCGTGGCCAGTGTGCTGATTTCGATATCGAGATCGGTACCTGTAAAGCTCAAACTGTCGCCGTTCGTGTGCAACATGACATTATGGAGGATCTGGATGGTGTTGCGGTTCTCGACGACATTAATGATAGGTGTGAGGCCAGCCATAAGGGCGGCGCGTTCAATGATTAGATACATTAGCAGTCCCCTTCATGCGCGCCGGCGACAACGGCTGTGTCGAATTCCAGCAGCAGCTCGCGCAACGGTTCGCCCCAGCGCTTCAGGAAGGCGGCAAGCTTCGGATCGGCCGGGGGGGGGCTTAACAGGATCTGGTCGAGGTCGATCGCGCATTCGCGGCGATCGTCGACACCTTCAAAATAGTCTGCCAGGGGATAGAAGGGCATGGGGGTCTCTCGGATGAAAAAGGATCTTGGCGGCCAGGCCGTCGGGGCTGGGAGGCTGTCAGGAGGGCCTGGCCGCCGCTTGCCGCAGGTTTGCCTAAACGGGTCCTGCGGAAGGGAAAATCAGGTGGCGCGGCGTTGGGTCCGCACCCAGTCAGGCAATCCGGGCGTCGCTACGCTGGCGCCGCGCATCGGCATGATGATGGCGAAGCCTTCGAAGAATCCGCCGCCGGCATGCGGCATGACAAACCGCTCGGGCTTGACCAGCATGGGTGAGGTGTCGGGTTCGTGCGCCTGGGTGAAAAACTGCAGCTGACAGGTTTTGCCGAACGGCGGCTTCAGCGCCTCGATGATCGGTTTCAGCAGCGTGGCATTGATGGCTGCGCCCGATGTGCCTACCTCATCGCCCCTGGGCAGGATCAAAGCCGCGTCCGGAAAGCTCTCGTTGATAATGAAGGGGCCGTATTCGACGCAGATGACCATACCTGTCGGGTCGCGGAACAGATCCATGGCGTTGTCGCGGCTGATATCCGGATCTGTATTCGGCACATGGGCGACGACGGCCTCGGGCTGGTGATCGCCGCCCTCGAAATTGATCAGCAGCACTCGGTCGGTTGTTTCCAGGTCATCCTTGCGCGGCTTGCAGGCGCGCAACATCAACTCGTTAAGACTGACGATGGCCGCGCCCTTGACGTAGCCGTCCGGATCACGCACCTGGATCATGAAATGACCGTCTGTCGCTGTCAGGGTGGCGCCGCCATCGGCGCACGGCTCGATAAAGACGCCGGTCATACGGTGGCGGGTGGCATCCTTCGAGCGGGCCTGCCAAGCCCGACGGTAGAGGTCTGCCGATACGGCGCAGAGGAAGGGCTGAAGCGGCTGGGCCTCGGGCGCGGGATCCGGAAATAATTCTTCCTGGGCTGGCGCTTTTGTGACGTCTTCCGGCGCGCTGCCGGCGGTTTCGGTCTCGATCGACATGAATGCGCTCCTAATTGGGATCGATAGGGAAAAGGGTGGGGAAGTGCTCAAACAGCCAGGCGCCGGCGGCGTGAATGCCGGTCCAGATAAGCACGATCAGGCCGATGGCGATTGCAGTAGCCAGCAGGCAAAAGACCAGGCCGATGGCCGCGGCGAGCAAGTTGGGTCCGGTCGGCATATCGTCCGGACCATCGAATACGGTCGTCATGACTGGTTCGCTAATTTCTGCCGTGTCGATCGGCTGATAAGCGCCCGCGTCATCGTTCACAGGATTGATCGGTGGCTGGTTGCGCCTGCGCAGGGTGGCGGCCAACTGGCAGCGGGTACTGATGCGTGACGCTGCGCGGTGCGAGGGTAGGCTCAAGAGATCATCCTCCCGTACAGCATGAAGCCGATCAGCGTAGCCAGGCAAAAGACCAGGGCGATCAGGGTGGGGGTGTCGTCACCCGGCGTAAGCAGTCGGCCGCGGCGGGAATCGAATGCGACCATCGGCGGCTGGCCGGACATGGCCTTGACGCGCGGTTTCAGGCCCTGGTGGTCCGGCATGTCTTCATGCGGCGGGATATAGGGTTCAGGCACAGGCTTCCTCCTTCGGTTGGTCGTTGGGCTTGATCGCCATGTCATCGTAGTGGGCGGCGACGGTGATGAAGTGCTGAGCCAGGTCGCGCAGGAAGCGCGCCTCGGCGGCGAATTCGGTGCGGCTGGAGGCGCGCAGACGGCCATGCGGCTGGTCCGGCGCCAGGCTGGCGAGGTAGGTGGTGAAGCCGATGGCGAGGTCAGAGGCTTCCTGACCAGTGCGGGCCTTACCGGCCGCGAGCGCCAGTTCGGCGGCATGCTGCCCGAGCTGATAGCGGTCGCCTTGGGTATAATGCGGTGCGGTGGCGGGCATGGCTAACTCCGATTGAGATGGCGGGGCGAAGGTGGGGGAGGGGTTGGGGGACCTTCGGCCCGCCGGATCCGCGCGCCGCTGAGGATCGGTGCGCGAATAGGAAGGGAGCGACCGCCGCCGGTCTGGCGGGTTAAGGCGGATTCTTCCTCGGAAAAACCGGCCGGCGGCGGTCGTTGCGCGGGGCCTGCTAAGGGAGGGGGTGGTGAAGCAGGCTTGTCGGCGCAACTGAGAGCGTGGCGGTCAGGCCGCCCTGCGTTTGAAATGCGGGAAGTGACGGTCGTCGCTGCCGTCTTTTTTCAGGGGCTTGAAGCAATGGATCGGCACATAAATGGCTTTGCTGCCATGGCGGCGGACCATGACACGACGGATGCCTTCCATCTTGCCCCACAGCACGCCCAGGATGCGCTCGCCGGTATTCAGGTTGTCGGTGGGCCGGATAACCTCCAGCGCCATGGCGCGGGGAATGACGTGTATGGGCGCATCGAAGGCGCGGCTAAGGGCTTGCGGTCGCGTCAGGTGAGGCCGACCCATGGCCCTATTCAGCCAGTGGCCGTGCTTGTCTTCGTCGGGGATATAGGTGCGAATAAGTGACATTTCCCAGCTCCGAGATTCGAGATGAATCGTTGTTCTGGTCAAAATGTGCACACAATGCACAAAAACTGTCAAATAAAAAAGTGCATAGGGTGCACAATTGGGATTTCCCACCGAATCGCCATGCACAAAAAACCCCGCACTACGCGGGGCTTATATTAATCTGTTGATGTAGTTTCGTATGGGATGAAAGAGTGAAGCACCTTGCCGGATCTTGAATCATATAAAAATAGGCACTTCGGAGAGGCGTAATATATGTCGTGTGAGTATAGCGCATATTCGGGATCGTCCAGGCTTGCGGGGTCTTCGCCCTGGGATGATTCCATATAAGGTGACTTCATGTCTCCAAAGGATAATAGAAACAAATTTGCCTTTAAGGCTTTAGCGTCAGACGGTGGCACATCAATTACGACATCCGAGTTTACATCTGTATCCTTGACGGGGAGAGACAGTTCAAGTTTTCGGTCATAGTATGCCCAGACCTCATAGTCGAATTTAACCCCCATTCTGGTTTGTCCGTGTTTGAGGGCAAGCTTCTTGCTTCTTTCTGCCAGCACTAATTCCAAATTCGCGTCATATGAGGTGGATTGAAAGCTTCCCCGGTTAACAATTCTTACTGTGAGTTTGCCATCGTCTGCACTATACGTCGCCAACTCGGCGGGAAGCGGTGCCTTAAAAGCCACAAGGCCGGGCTGTCCGAAAAACACTCTTAAATAAAGCGCAATTCGTTCATTGAAATCGGTTGTAGTCTCGAACTCGCCCTTGTCAAAATTGAACTCATTGAATTTCATACTATCATTCAATGACATCTGACGCTCAATGTCGTCAGCCGATGTAATGGCACTTACAAACTCGGGAACTTTTGCGCAAGAATTAACAGCTAGGTTTTGGGACACAAGTATTTCCGTGGCCGCGTCTAGGCGTTGTTTCTTGACATTCACGGGTGCTGCCTTTTTGGTGGTCGCCTTCTTTGCGGCAGTTGCATCTGCGGGAGATAAAGGAATCGCCGCAGAAATTAGCAGTGCAGCGCAGCCTATCAACCCGGCCGTAAGTCGAAGTCTCATGATATCCCCCATGTCTTTTTGATTAGCCGTTGGTGCCGTCCTTACGTTCCATAAGGCCGGTCAACATTTGCAGGGCAATCTCGCGCTTGGCCGCGGGAATATTATCCCATATCGAATAAATTGCGTCCCTATCGAGAGGGTTTCGCATCAAAAGGCTTCCTGGATCGGTCCCGTATATCCTGGCCAGCATTTCAATAAGTGCTTGGCTATACGGCACAACCCCGCGCTCGATCTTGCCGAGGTTCTGGTTTGTGGTTCCTACAGGTCTCTTCTTGTCCGGCCTGAGAAATTCTGGCAAGTGCGAAAGCACTTCAAGTTCCGATGCAACGCGTTCCAGGGAATAGCCCCTATAGTCTCGCCATTCTCGAAGGTAATGTTTCTTGTGCATGATGTGAACATTATGCACAGATTTTCCCTGCACTGCGACGCCATGTCGTGCACATTGCGCGTTGACAGAAATGTGCACATTATGCACATTGCGCAGCATGCTAACGCTAGAAAAATCAATTTCAGACCGAAATCTCTCTGATGATGAGGCCGCCGTCATGGTTGGCGTCAGTCGGTCGCAGTTGTCCAAACTTAGACGGGGTAAGGCGCGCCCATCTCTTGAGGTAGCTGTCGCTATACAGCGGACCCTCGGAGTGCCGTGCGAAGCGTGGGTACCGCGAGGCGTCCTGACTGATTCGTCTGGGTCTGCAGATGTCATAACGATGTCGGCTGGTCCATTTTTCAGACGTATTACAGATAGTCGCATGACGCTATCCTTGAGATTGTCGCCAGTCGAACCCTCACAACCGGCGGGACTCACCGCAGTGCACAATTCCCCTCTTTTTCAATCGGCGGGGGATTAAATGACTGAATCCCTTAACGAAACTCACGGCTTGCCCGGCTGCGGGCACCTTCACACCCAGTAACAGCTTTCCAGGGGAGGCGGAACTTGTACGACTTACGATCACCGGACGCGGCTGCGTCCGTAAACCCCAAATACGCGAACTTTCGCTTCGGCAAGGTCAGACTTCGTCTTTTCGTTGTGTCTATGCGCGACGCGACGGCGTCTTGTGGCGCCTGGCCTTATGACGACCGCCGCGCCCTGGAGGCCGCCAGGCAAGCCTATAATGCCGGCACGCATGACATGGTTCAGGGCCGTGATGGCGAGGTCATCATCCAGTACCTGATCCCGCTGCGCGATCGGCGTCCGGCCAGTCGTTATTTCGAGGCACGCCGATGAGTCAGATGACCATTCATGAACCCATCAACGTGACCGGACCACTGGAGGCCTCGACCTTGCGCGAGGTCCGCGCCGGCCGCTGGCAAAATGCGGCACGGATCTCCGGCCGGAGCGAACATGATCTGCGGCTGCAGTATGACCGTCTGCGTTACAGGCCCATACATGAACCTTCGCAACCTGTGGCCAGGCGCAAACCCAAGGCCGTGCCGGACGTTGCTTTCGCCCTGCCTCGCATGTGGCAGGCCAAGTTGCGCAGCCGGATGCAATATCTCGGCCTGACCTTGGGTGATGTGGCGCGGGAATGTGCGCCCATGACCTTCCGGGAGGTCGATGATCGGCTTTTCCATGGCGGCATCATCAACGAATTTCTGTTTCGCAAGGTCGACGCCTTCCTATGGCCGCATCACGGCCTGGGCGATACGGTTAGAGCCGCGCCGATACCGAAGCCGCCACGGCCGAAAAGCACGGCCGCGCCAAGCGAACTGGTGCTTTCCTACAAGCGGCGCATGGGCGAACTGGGCTGGGATATGGCGCGACTGGTCCGGGAAACTGGCGTCAAGCGGGCCACCTTATTCAACAGCTTCGCGCCCAGCGGGACTATGACAAACAATATCCGCGACAAAATCGAACTGGCTTTTAGCCGGGCGGAACAGCAGCAACCAAACGGAGGGTCCACGCATGTCCTGGGATAATTTACCCGCCTTCAAAAAAACCTCTGGCACGCCGATGGTTTCGGCCAGCCTTCGCAAGGATAAAAAGGGTGAGGTCAAGCTGTACCTCTTCCTGTCTGCGTTCATAACCGAAAAGCTGGGCGATCCTGAAACGGTTGATGTCCAGGTCGGCCGTGAGGAGCATTTGGGCTTGCTGCGGATCGTGAGTGGTGGCGAAACCCACAAGGTGGCGAATGTCATGCGCGGCTCAAAGCGGGTCGCTGTACCGTGGTTCGAGGGCCTGCCCAAAGCAGCGGCCGGCGCCGAGCAGTGTCCGATCGTTGAGCAGGGCGAAACCGACTTGGTAATCCGTCTGCCGATTGCCGAATGGGAAATCGCCATAAGTCATGCAGTGATCGCCTCGAAGCCGTCCTCGAAGCCGGTCGTCGTCAAATCGGCTGCCGTCCCCCCCCCTGTCGCAATCAAGTCAGCACCGGACAGTTCTTCGGTCGGGCCGCTTGATATGGCTGATTACCTGGCCAAAAAAGGCGTGAAGATCAGCCGTCTGGCGGCGGGCTTTTTCAGCATCGAAGGCGAGCGCGTCGACGCTAACGACGTGTTGCTACGCATCAACCGCATGCGCAAAGCATCCGGTCTGCCATGCCTGACGCTGGAGCAAGTAAAATGAGTTTGGCGTTGATCGCTGAAAACGCTGCGCTGCGGCAGATCATCAAGGATCTCAAAGCTGAGCTGGCCATCGCGCTGCGTGAAGGCGGGGGCGAAGTCGAATGGCGGTTTCCGCGCGAATGGCGGCTGACGGCAAAAGAGGCTAAGTTGCTGGCGTTTCTCATGTCACGGCGAGAGGCCTCTAAAGAGGCGCTACTCAATGGGCTTTATGATGCCGGCGCGGATGATGAGCCGGATATCAAGATCGTCGACGTGTT
>CAMLIY010000066.1 GCA_946480125.1 uncultured Asticcacaulis sp. | reverse complement strand
CTCACCTTTTTGTACCGCATCTCGTAGCGCGGCTGATATTATCTGTCAGGCATAACCTGAGATTTTGATTATGCCAATCTCTCTTTGAACACAAGCCGAAGGCCAGTATTCGTTTTCCGTTCTATTTATCGGCCTTTACCTGAAAAAACGTATAGGAGAGCGTCACATCAGGCACATCCTTGGTATCCCGGTCCTTTATCAGTTTCGGATCGAGAAAATAAACAACAGGCAGATGTTGTGATTCTCCCGGCTGCAAGGTCATGTCGGTAAAGCAGAAGCATTGCATCTTCATGAAGTAGTCATGCATTATGACTGGCAGCACATTGTATGTCGCGCGCCCCGTAATCGGCTTGTCACCATGATTCGTGATGGTGAAATACATTATGGCTGTCTTGCCCACACGGGTCATTTGGCTGGGCTTGTCCGGTTTAAATTCCCACGGCAGACCATTTGTATTCGAATCGAAATGGACATTGATCACCTTGTTGGTAATCGTCTTGGGCGCCGCGGCTACGCGTGCCCGGTCTCCGGTCTGCGTGGTTAACGGACAAAATGCACGGTATAAAGGCACAGCCACAGCCACCAGCGCGCACATCGTCAGGAATGCACCGGTCAGGTAAAGTACCACGCGTGTATTCTTGTGCAACGCCATGCCTAATGGCTCGCCGACATAGCCGAGGCCTGCGAAGCGCGGGCTTCCGCCGATTTGACGGCATCCGACTTTATACCCTGCGACATGCGCGCCATTGAAATGAAGAAGACCAGTACGACGAAGCCGAACAGGGCCAGGCCGATGAACAGATTGCGCGTCTTTTGCGCCCTGACGTAGGCCGCCTTGCCCTCTGCAAGCGGGTTTTCAGGATGTTCGGTCATGACATCAGTCCCGTAATGACGTGCTCAACCAGAAGCGTGGCGAACAGCACCGTCAGATAAAGAATGGAAAAGGCAAAGAGGTTACGCGCCGACAGGGCTTCCTTCTTAACATCATAGAGGCTTTCCTCACCACCTTCAGGGTGATCGCCGGCACGCGACAAAAAGACGCGCACCGCCAGATAAATGAAGAAAGCGCCACCGAGCACCGAAACAGCGGCATAGACCAGCCCGCCCATCTTGAAAGCGATCGGCAGGCAGGCGACCGGCGCCATGACCAGCGAATAGAGCAGGATCTGGAGACGGGTCGATTTCGCCCCCCTCGCCACAGGCATCATCGGGATGCCGGCATTGGCGTAGTCCTCGGTTGTATAGAGCGCCAAGGCCCAGCTATGCGGCGGGGTCCACAAAAAGATAATGGCGAACAATATCCAGGCTTCGACCGGCGCATGACCCGTGGCCGCCGCCCAGCCGATGACCGGCGGAAAAGCCCCCGCCGCGCCGCCGATGACGATATTCTGCGGGGTCCGGCGCTTGAGGATCAGGGTATAGAAAACGACATAATAGATAATGGTCAGGGCCAGCAGCCCGGCGGCCAGGCCATCGGGAAAGGCCAGCCACATCAGGGCCACCGACAGGAAGGCCAATACGCCGCCAAAGGCATAGGCGTCATTTTTAGTAATGCGACCCGCCGCTACCGGACGCATTCGGGTGCGGCGCATCAGGGCATCGGTGTCGCCTTCGATGGCCATGTTGAGCGCACCGGCGGCACCGGCGCCAATGGCAATGCAGAAGACCGCAACCGTCGCCAAAAGCGGGTTCATATGACCGTTGGCGATAATCAGACCTGTGAAGCCGGTGAAAACGACCAGCGACATGACACGTGGTTTGAGCAGGTCGAAATAATCACGCGGCGATCCGCGCATGGCCTTCGAGGCATAGGCATCACGCAGGTTCGCCTCGATCTCCTCGCGGGTCAAAGCCGGTTGCGATTTTTTCGCTCTGGTTTTCGGTTCGGAACTCAAACTGACCTCTAAGTACAAAGGGGGTGAAGACCTCTCGGACCTCACCCCCCGATTTATCAATCCAATTAATGGATTTAGTGATGCTCGTCGTCTTCCTTGATGATGGGAAGCTCGGAGAACTGGTGATAAGGCGGCGGCGACGACAGGGTCCATTCGAGCGTCGTCGCGCCCTCGCCCCACGGATTGGCCTCACCCTTGCGGCGGACAATGGCGGCTTCCGCACACATGATCAGGAAGACGATGACACCGATGCCGGTAATGGCATAACCGATCGAGGACACCATGTTCCAGTAGGCGAAACCTTCCGGATAATCGACATAGCGACGCGGCATACCTTGCAGACCGAGGAAGTGCTGCGGGAAGAAGATCAGGTTGACGCCGATAAACATGATCCAGAAGTGCGCGCCGCCCAGCCACTTGTTGTACTTCACACCGAACATCTTCTCGAACCAGTAGTAGAAACCGGCGAAGATCGAGAAAACGGCACCAAGCGACAGCACATAGTGGAAGTGGGCAACGACGTAATAGGTGTCCTGCAAACTGTAATCGACGGCGGCGTTGGAGAGCACGACGCCGGTGACACCACCAACCGTAAACAGGAAGATGAAGCCGATCGCCCATTGCATCGGCACGGTGAACCATAGCGAGCCGCCCCACATGGTGGCGATCCACGAGAACACCTTCACACCCGTCGGCACGGCGATGACCATGGTGGCCAGCACGAAATAGGCGCGCAGGTCAAACGACAGGCCGACCGTATACATATGGTGCGCCCACACGATGAAGCCGACGAAACCAATGGCCATCATGGCGTAGGCCATAGCGAGGTAACCGAAGACGGGCTTGCGTGAGAAGGTTGAAACGATGTGCGAGATAATACCGAAACCCGGCAGGATGAGAATGTAGACTTCCGGGTGACCGAAGAACCAGAACAGGTGCTGGAACATGATCGGATCGCCGCCGCCGGTCGGGTCAAAGAACGAGGTCCCGAAGTTACGGTCGGTCAGCAGCATGGTGATGGCGCCGGCCAGCACAGGCAGCGACAGCAGCAGCAGGAAGGCGGTGACCAGGATGGACCACGCGAACAGCGGCATGCGGTGCAGGGTCATGCCCGGCGCGCGCATATTGAAAATAGTGGTGATGAAGTTGATAGCGCCCAGGATTGACGAGGCACCGGCCAGGTGGAACGACAGGATAACCAGATCCATTGCCGGTCCGGGCGAACCCGTGTGACTCGACATCGGCGGGTACATGGTCCAGCCGCCGGCGAAACCATGCTCACCGCCAGGCCCTGACGGCGTGAAAATCGAGGTGCACAGCAGAATCCAAGAGGCGATCAGCAGCCAGAAGGAGATGTTGTTGAGGCGCGGAAAGGCCATGTCGGGCGAGCCGATCATGATGGGCACGAACCAGTTGGCGAAACCGCCCATGGTGGCAGGCATGACCATGAAGAAGATCATGATGACGGCGTGGGCCGTGACGATCGAGTTATAGGCATGCTTGGCATGATCCGGGTTCGACAGATCGAACAGGCCCATCTGGTCGAGCATGGAGCCCTTCATGAACACCTGAAGACCGGGTTCAGCCAGTTCCCAGCGGATCAAACCCGAAAAGGCGCCGCCGATCAGGCCGGCAAAAATGGCGAACACAAGATACATCGTGCCGATGTCCTTGTGGTTGGTCGTGAATACCCAGCGGGCGAAGAAGCCCGGCTTGTGCTCGTGCGAATCGTGGGCATGGCTGTCCGCGTGGGTGTCGCGTTCATGAGTGACGGCAGTTGAAGACATGATGGATATCTCTCTGAACTGAACTTAGTGCGCGGCGGCCGCACCGGAAGCCGGTGCCGCTGAGGCGGAGGTTGTAGCAGGCGTGACCGAGGCAGACGCGGATTCCGCCGTAGCGGCGGATGCGCTGGTCGCCTCAGCCGCAGAGGCCGCGGCCTCTTCCGCCGCAGCGGCGGAGGCGGCGGCTTCCGAAGCGATCATGGCACGGGTCTTGCCACCGTTCTTGATGATGAAGGCGTCGAAGTCAGCATCACTGACGACCTTCACTTCGATCGGCATATAGGCGTGATCCTTGCCGCACAGCTCGGAACACTGGCCATAATAGGTGCCGATCTTTTCGGCCTTGAACCAGGTATTGTTCAGCCGGCCGGGAACGGCGTCGATCTTGAAGCCGAAAGCCGGAACGGTAAAGGAGTGGATAACGTCGGCGCCGGTGGTCTGAACATGGATGACCTTGTTGACCGGCACAACCAGCACATTGTCGACCTCAAGCAGGTAGGGAATACCGGCGGCGTGGGCCGTCTTCATGTCCTTGGCGTCTTCGCGCAGACGTGATTCGATATCGGTGACTCCCAGTTCCGGGTAATCATATGTCCAGAACCACTGATTGCCGGTGGCTTTCACGACAACGTCCGGCTTTGGCATATTATTATAGTCACGCAGCAGACCAAGCGAGAAAATAGCAATGACGACCAGAATCAATACAGGCACCACGGTCCAGATGATCTCGATCAGCGTATTGTGCGAGAACCGGGCCGGAACCGGATTGGCCTTCTTGTTATAACGGACCATGATCCACAGCAGCAATGCCGCGACAAGAACGCAGATAGCGACGATGATGGGAAACAAAAGATCGTTGTAGAACCATTCCGTCTGGCGCTTCAGCGCCGAGCCGGCGGGCTGCCAGCCCATGGCCTTGTCTGTCGGCTGTCCCATCGTATCGGCAAAGGCCGAAACCGACATGGCAGCTGACAAAGCCAGCGTGGCGACCGCACCGGAAGCGGCCTTGAACAGCCCCGATCCGGAAAGCCCTTTGTCGAAAAGCCTTTTAATGCCCATTCGCAGAACCCTTAATTAACGGCTGCCGATGCGAACGCATCCGTAGCTGCCTATCCCTGAAACTTATTACGCAACCATATTAACTCAAAGCATTTTCACAAGCGAATCTGGCGCACTTTCGGACCTGTAACCCGGCCCATCAACAGGGTTCCTTAAAGCCTTCACGGCAAATTGCAAAGGGTCAAAAAAGGGATTTGCCTTTTTTCAGCCTGAAACCGCCATAAGCGCGCGATCTGTGCGGTCTTTTGTCGCATCTTCGCCATTCAGATGACAATCATTCGCACTTCATTTTTAACGATTTGATGACTTAGCCATGGCCAATGCCGGTCTTCATGCCTAAATAGAAAGCATTATTGATATTCAGAGACAGTTCCCATGGCCGATTCCCTCGATGCACCCACCACAGCTTACGGGCAGGATTGGGGCGATTTCGACCTCGCCGGCGCGCACACTGTCCTGGAAGAGGCGCTCAAGGGGGCTGACGATGGTGAAATCTTCATCGAAAAGCGCGAATCCGAATCGCTGATGTTCGATGACGGACGTTTGAAAGCCTCAGCCTATGGCGCAGATCAGGGCTTTGGTTTCCGCGTTGTCGCTGGCGAGACCATCGGCTTCGCCAATAGTGCAGACCTGTCACTTGACGCTATAAATCGCGCGGCTGAGGCTGCGGTATTGGCTAAACAAGGCAAGTCAATCGACCTCACCATGACCACCGCCAATCCTGTCCGCTCCAACCAGTCCTATTACAAGGCGCATGATCCGCTCGGCGAAATGGCCTTTGCCGACAAGATCGCCCTGCTCCAGGCGATGGACGCCTATGCCCGTCAGGCGCATTCCGGTGTTGTGCAGGTATCGGCCTCGTTGGCCTGCGACAAACGCGCCATTACCATCCTGCGTGCGGGGGGCGAAGTTTATCACGACTATCGCCCCCTCGTCCGCCTCAATGTCAGCGTGTCGGTCGAGCGCAATGGCCGCCGCGAAACCGCCTCTTCCGGCGGCGGCGGACGTATTTCCTGGTTCGATATCACCGCGCCGGAAAAGTGGCAGGCTCAGGTTGACGAAGCCATCCGCCAGGCGCTGGTCAATATTGACGCCGTGGCCGCCCCGGCGGGCGAAATGGATATTGTGCTTGGGCCAGGCTGGCCGGGCGTGCTGCTGCATGAAGCCGTCGGCCACGGTCTGGAAGGCGATTTCAACCGCAAGGGGACTTCGGCCTTCTCGGGCAAGATGGGCAAGCAAGTGGCAGCGAAAGGCGTCACCATCGTCGATGACGGCACCGTGCCCGATGCCAGGGGTTCGCTCAATATTGACGACGAAGGCACAGCGACCGCCTGCACCACCCTCATCGAGGACGGCACCCTGGTGGGCTATATGCACGACCGCCTCTCCGCCCGCCAGATGGGCGCAAAAGCCACCGGCAATGGCCGCCGCCAGTCATACGCCCACCAGCCCCTGCCCCGCATGACCAATACCTTCATGCGCGCCGGCCACGACAAGCTGGACGACATGATCGCCAACACCAAAAAGGGCCTTTACGCTGTCAATTTCGGCGGCGGACAGGTTGATATCACCAATGGTAAGTTTGTCTTCCAGTGCACCGAGGCCTATCTGATCGAGGACGGTAAGGTGACGTCTCCGGTGAAAGGCGCAACATTGATCGGTGATGGCCCCGCCGCCATGCGTCAGGTTGATATGATTGGCGACGATTTCAAGTTCGACCCCGGCGTCGGCACCTGCGGCAAGGCCGGCCAGAGCCTGCCGGTAGGGATCGGCCAGCCCTCCCTGCGCATTCGCGGGCTGACGGTGGGCGGAACCAATTGAGCCTGAAACCATCCGAAGGTGGCTTTTGATTGCCTTCGGATGCCCTCTTACATTAAATCTCTGTCACAATGTGCGCGTAAATATATACGAAAAGTGCGGCACGATATAATTTAACACATTGAAATTATTTAATTTTAAGGAAACTTTTCTCCTCAGCATCAAATCGTTGCGTTTGAAATTGTTACAGCCAATTAACTTGTCTCAGGCCTGCCCGCAGCTATGCCATTCCCTTACGGTCGCCGCTTCAGATACGGCGTCCCACCGGGGAAATACAGTTTATGCGCCTGCACACCACCACAGCTCTCGCCGTCATCCTGCTGGCGCTCACCACCGGCACGGCTGTCATGGCACAAGATATACCGTCCCCCGCGCCTGTGGCCGCAGCCAGCGCTGCAGGACCTGTTCAAACCTATCAGCCGGCCTATTTCACTGAATATCAGGTCTCGACCGCTTTCGACATGGTGCTGCATGTGCCGGGCTTCGTCTTCGATGGCGGCGAGAGCGCGCGCGGTTTTTCCGGCACGGCCGGCAATGTGCTGATTGACGGCCAGCGCCCGACGACGAAAGCCGATCTCGGCAACACCCTGTCCAATATCAATGCCGCCCAGGTCGATCATCTCGAACTGATCACCGGGGGCGCGCCAGGCATCGACATGCATGGCCACCGCCAGATCGTCAATGTGGTGCGCAAGACCGACGCCAAGCCGAACTTCTCGGTGCTCGGCATCTATCGCAATCTAGATGGCAACACCAATGCCGGTGTCCTGCTTTTCACCTATAATGACAACCGCAACGGCAAAAGCACGGATATTACAGCGGATATTTTCAACTTCTTCGACAATGGCGCGCAAAATGGCCGCCGCGTCACGACCAACAATACCGGCGATCATATCCTGAATATCTACCAGCACGCCGGCGGTGAAGGCGTTGAATCACAAGCCTCGCATTCCCGTCCGCTATGGGGCGGCAAGATCACCTTCAACGGCACCTATAACCCGTCGATCTACCGGCAGACGCTGAAATATAATGATGAAGGCGCGATGGCCTATGAGAGTTTCACGGAAAAGGACATGCCGAGCGAACTGGGCAGCCAGTATGAGCGCGCGCTTGGCCACGGCCTTAACCTGAACCTCAATGTCCTCAGCCGCCACGAGCGGATTCATGATATCGACATCTATACGGACTCGGCTGGCACGGCCGATTACCGCTCTCTGAGCCTGACCGATGAACGCATTCTCAACGGCCGCCTGAGCTGGGAAAAGCGCGATGGCCTGACCTTCGCCATCGGCACGGAAAGCGTGTTCAACAGCCTGGATCGCGACTCGTCCTTTGTCATGAACGCCACCAGCCCCAATGTGCCGACCGACCATGTGCGCGTGCAGGAAGATCGCACGGAATCCTTCGTATCGGCCAACTGGAAAGCGACCCCGAAACTGAGTTTCGAGGGTGAACTGAAGGTGGAAGCCTCGACCATTGCCGTACCGGCCGCCAACCGCTCCGACTCTTTCACCTATTACAAGCCGCGCTTCCAGGCCGTCTATGCCTTCAGCGACAAGACCAAGCTGAGCTGGAAAACCATCCGTCAGGTGGATCAGTTGAGCTTCAACGGTTTCGCCTCGTCCGTCCAGCTTCAGACCAATCACGTCACCCTTGGGAATAGCGAGCTGGTGCCGCAAAAGGACTGGCTGAACACCATTATCCTGGAGCAGTCCTTCTGGGACAAGGGCGCCATCAGTATCGCGCTGGAGCATTATGACTATTCGGATACCGCCGATTTTATCGCCGTGGTCGATAATGGCGACATCTATACAGCCAACGGCAATATCGGCGCCGCGCAAGGCGATTTCATCCACCTGAAACTGGATACCCCGCTCGATCGTTTCCATGTGCCGCACGGCACACTGAGCCTCGACTGGCTCTATCGTCAGTCAAAGGTGAAAGACCCGGTCACCGGACAAGATCGCCGGATTTCGGGCATGGAGCCGCATATCTACTCCGCCAGTTTCAGTCAGGAATTCGCGAAGTCCGGCACAAGCTGGGGCATCGATCTTGAAAGCGCCGGCAAGGACCGCAATTACCTCGCCAATGAACTGACCGACGCCTTTTTTGATCCTTGGACGCAGGTGTGGTTCCAGTACAAGACACCGAGCAAGCTGACCTTCAAGGTGATGCTGAAAAACCCGCTCAACCTGCGCTTTACACAGGACCGCACGGTCTATGAGGGCCTGCGTGGCATGTCGGCCGTTGCCTATACCCAGCATACGACAACGAAGATTCCGCCGATTCTGGAACTGCGGCTGAAGAAGGATTTCTGACTTATGGGGTTTGGGGCCCGTGGCCCCATAAACCTTTCCTTATTTCAAAGAAAAATCCGGTCCAAAAGACCGGGTTTTTCTTTGAAAAGAGAGAAGACTTGGGGCCACGGGCCCCAAACCCCATATGATTAAATCACTTCCGTCGTGCCCTCGTCCACCGCCTTGGTGGTGTCATTGGCGCCATAAGACCACGTCTTCAGCACGAAACTCAGCAGGAAGAAGACAACGGCAATGCCGATGCCCAGCCAGCCGATAAACTGGAAGGTATCGAGCGACGACATGAGTGCCGACTTGTTATCCAGCACCTTCCCGCCTACCGTCGCCGTCGAGGCAAAGCTGGAAATAATGGCGGCAACATACTGACCCAGCGACGCGCCAAGGAACCAGATGGCCATCATGGTGGCGACGATGGTCGGCGGCGACAGCTTGGTCTGCTGCGACAGCCCCACCGGTGACAGGCTCAGTTCACCGATCGTATGGAAGAGGTAGGTCAGCAGCAGGAAAAACACCGGCAGGCGGAAATTGGCGTCGGCCAGAGGCGCGGCCCACACCAGCACCAGGAAGCCCAGACCGACATTAAGCAGGCCAAAGGCGAACTTCTTGACCGGGTCCGGATCCCTCTGGCGATTGCCGAGAAAGGTGAATATGGCGGCGAAGACCGGCGCCAGAATCAGAATGAAACCGGCATTGAAAGTCTGGGTCTGGGAGGCCGTCATGCCCATATCGATCCAGATCGAACCGGCCGGCACGGTCATGGCTGCCAGCTGTTCCTGCGAGGCCAGCACGAACTTGCCGATCACCACCGGCGCTTTCATGATGTTGAGATCGGTATTGCGCTCGGCGAACAAGCTGAGGGATGAACCGGCCTGCTCGAACAACGCGAAGAAGATCGCCGAGGCACCGGAGAGAATCATAGCCAGGCCGAGCCGGAACCGTTCCTGCACATTGTACTTGGTGAACATCTGGATAAAGACATAGATGAGGATCGCCACCATGCCGACCGTCAGGGCCGTACCGACGATCTTGTTCTTCTGCACCAGGAAGAAGATCACCGGCACCATCGCCAGACCGAACAGATAGATCAGGCTTTCCTTGGAAAGCCCGGCCACCTTTTCCTTGAGCACCTCCGGTTTGGGCGGCTCGCCTTTTCCTTGCAGCCATGATTTGCCGAGCACGAACAGGATCAGGCCGGCCAGCATCCCCACGCCGGCCAGGCCGAAGCCCGCCCACCAGCCGACATTTTCACCGAGATATCCGCACAAGGCCGCCGCCCAGAAGGAACCCAGATTGATGCCGTAATAATAGAACTGGAAACCGGCGTCGCGGCGCGGATCTTTGTCGGGATAGAGCTGGCCGACGATCGAGGAAATATTCGGCTTCATGAAACCGACGCCCATGATGATCAGTGATACTGACAGATAGAAGGCCTGTTCCGCCCATGGCGTGGCTACCTTCATACCCTTGGTGAAGGAACCGGCCGGCAGATCGGCGGGCAGCGGCGCATCCGCCGGCAGGCCATCTATATGATAATGACCATCGGCCGTGCCATTCCAGTCATAGCGCTTGTCACCGATCTGGAGCTTGACGTCGCGGTCCTGGCCCTTGCCTTCGACGACGAATTCATAGGTATGGCCCTGATAGGTCAGGGTATCGACATTGGCCTTGCCCTCAAAGGCCATGCCGAAGTGGCCGGCCACCAGCAGAATAGCGCCAAAGACAATGGCCTTGCGCGTGCCCAGCCAGCGATCGGCGATCAGACCGCCCAGCAGGGGCAGCAGATAGATCAATGTGGTGTAGGAACCATATTGCGCATTGGCATGTTCGTCGGTGAAAAGGAAATGGCGCACCAGATAATAGATCAGCAGGGCGCGCATGCCGTAATAGGAGAAACGCTCCCACATCTCGGCGAAGAAACAGACGAACAGCCCTTTCGGGTGGTTGCGCATCTGCATTAGGACGGGAATGGCGGTCAGGATCGTTACCAGGATCCCGGCCACAATGACGATATTGATCATGTTGTTATTACTCGCAAAGGGGCTTGGCGCTGATCTCCCCCAAACACCTAAGCGTCGCGAGGTCGTTGCCTTTTTTACGACAAGACCAGCAAATTAAGCCCTTGGCAAGCATAAGAGTCGCTGCATGTGCGAAACCGTATACGATTTTTCTCTATGCGTTCAAACGCCACGCAGGCTTACGCTGCATAAGCAGCGACGGGCCGTCGCCCCAAATAATATAGTGCCGATCCAAAGATCGATCGGAATTAGTAAGCTTCTTCCTCGTAAAGCTTACGGATATCGCCCTGCCAGACTCCATTATACTTTTCCAGCAGACGATCGGCCGGGGTCAGGCCCGACTCGGCGATCTCGAACAGTTCGCCAAGATAGCCCGTTTCATCGACAAAGCCGCCGGAGAGACGATTGCGGTTTTTCAGGCCGGATTTGGCGATTTCAAGCACATCCATCGCCCAGTCCTTTACCGGACGGTGGGCGATCTCGCCCTTTAGGCCGGTCTTGGCCGCCATGGCGCGCAACGTGTTGTGGTCGTCATTGCTCCAGCCCTTGACCAGGTCCCAGGCGGCTTCAAGCGCCGGCTGATCATAGAGCAGCCCGCCCCACAAGGCCGGCAGAGCGCACAAACGGCTCCACGGTCCGGCGTCGGCGCCGCGCATTTCGAGATATTTCTTTAGCCGCACTTCGGGGAACAGGGTCGTCAGGTGATCGGCCCAGTCGTCCATGGTCGGCAGAACACCGGGCAAACCAGGCAGCTCACCTTTGAGGAAGGCTTTGAAATCCTGGCCGGAGACGTCGATATAATCTTCGCGGTTCAGGCGCTTGCCGCCGACAAAATACATCGGCACATCAAGCGCGTACTTCGCGTAGCGTTCAAAGCCAAAGTCCTCCTCAAACACGAAGCCCAGCATGCCGGTGCGATCCGGATCGGTGTCCGTCCAGACGTTTGCTCTGGCCGAGAGGAAGCCGCTTGGCTTGCCCTCGATGAAGGGGGAATTGGCAAACAGCGCCGTGGCGATCGGCTGCAAAGCCAGCGAGGTGCGGAATTTCAGCACCATGTCGGCTTCGGATTCATAATCGAGATTGGCCTGAACCGTGCAGGTGCGCAACATCATGTCGAGGCCAAGCTTGCCCTTTTTCGGCATGTAGGACCGCATGATCTTGTAGCGCCCCTTGGGCATGACCGGCGTTTCCTCGCGCGTCCACAGCGGCGAGAAACCGACTCCGACAAAGCCAAGACCAAGCTCGGACGCGACCGCCTTGACCTCTTCAAGATGCTGGCCGGTCTCGTCGCAGATATCATGGATGGTTTCCAGCGGCGCGCCGGACAACTCGAACTGCCCGCCCGGCTCCAAAGTCACCGAGGCGCCGTTTTTCAGCAGGGCGATGATCTTGCCATTTTCGAGATAGGGCTTCCAGCCGAAGCGTTCCAGCCCCACCAGCATGGCCTCGATGCCGTCCGGGCCTTCATAGGTCGGGCGGCGCAGGGTATCGAGGTGGAAGGCGAATTTTTCGTGCTCGGCGCCAATGCGCCAGGCGCTGCGCGGCTTATTGCCGGATTCGAAATAGCTGACCAGATCGGCCATCGTGCGGACAGGTTCCGCCTTAGAAGTCTCAGCCACGCGTCCTGCCCTCTCATTGTCTGCAAGCGTGGTGTATATGGGCCGCGTTTGTGAACCTGACAAGGCTACAGTTACTTTATTCCGCTCAATTGGCGCGGGCCTCCTCGCATAAGCTTGATTCCGCTCAATTGGCGCGGGCCTCCTCGCATAAGCTTGGGCAGGCCTTGCCCTTGCCGCCTTGCAGGCGAAGTTTACGTCCAGTCGCCAAGCGCCGCCTGATAGAGCGTCAGGGCTGAAATGGCGGCGGTATCCGCACGCAGGATGCGCGGACCGAGATTGACGGGATAAACGCTTTCCATGCTCCGCAGGGTCTGGCGCTCATGATCGTCAAAGCCGCCTTCCGGCCCGATCAGAATGGCGGCGCGCTTATTCGTCAATGTTGACAGGGCCGCCAGCAAAGGCTGGGTTTGCCGTGCATCGCCCTCATGCGTGCTATCCTCATCGCCGAAAATAATCGCCTCCACGCCGGGCTCGGCCAGAAACGCTTCCAGCTTTACGGGCGGAAAAATCTCCGGCACATCCAACCGCTCGGTCTGTTCGGCCGCTTCCTGGGCGATGATTTTGAGCCGCTCCATCTTGACGTGATCCGATTGCGTGCGCCGCGTTATCAATAGTTGAATCCGGGATGCACCCAGTTCCGTCGCCTTTTCGATAATATATTCAAGCGGCCCGCGCTTGATCAGGGCTACGGCCAGCACCGGCCCCTCGTCGGCCGGCTGGGGCTTGGTCTGTTCACATAGTTTCAGTGTCACCTGACGCTTGCCGGCTTCGGCGATCTCCGCCGTCCATTCGCCATCGCGCCCGTTGAAGATCGAGACCGCATCGCCCACGACCTTGCGCATCACCGAGGTCAGGTAACGGCCCTGATCGGCGTTAAGCGGCAGGTGCAGGCCCGCTCTAAAAACGGATGTCGGTTCGGAAATATAAAGTCGGATCATGCCTTGTTTTAGGCCGCGAAATCGTCCGGCTCAAGTCCGGTTTTGCTTATCTGCACGTTCCGGACATGGTAAACAGCCCAAGGGCCAGGGAGGGCGGGATGGACTTCATCAACAACCACACCAATCAGGTATTGGTTATCGGCGGACTGCTCGGACTTTTTCTCGGCGGCGAAGCGCTCATACGCGGGGCCGTGGCCGTAGCCGAAGGCCTGAAGATACCCAAGCTGATCATCGGCCTGACCATTATCGGGTTCGGCACGTCCATGCCTGAGCTTCTGGTATCGCTACAGGCCGTGCAGCAAGGCGCCCCAGATGTCGCCATGGGCAATGTCGTCGGATCAAATATCGCCAATGTCCTGCTTATTCTCGGTCTCGGCGCGCTCCTGAATCCTATCGCCACCTCCGCCCGCAATATCCG
>CAMLIY010000065.1 GCA_946480125.1 uncultured Asticcacaulis sp. | reverse complement strand
CGACGAACGGGACGCCCTGTTCGCCGGGACCGCCGAGCGCATCTATAAAATATAATAAGCCCATTCAGGAAACGCCACATGAACCCCAATCCGCTCTTAGGTGTCTTTTTTCACTGGCTGGGGGGCTTGTCCTCCGCCAGTTTTTACGTGCCGTACAAACGTATCCGGATGTGGTCATGGGAAATTTTCTGGCTGACCGGCGGCATCTTCTCATGGGTGCTCGCCCCGTGGATCGGCGCCTTTATAGGCAGCAAAAATCTGATACAGGTCCTCGCCTCAGTGCCGTCTCATACGATGATTATCTGCTATCTGTGCGGCGTCGCCTGGGGTCTGGGCGGACTGACCTTCGGCCTGACCATGCGCTATCTCGGCCTGTCGCTCGGCATGGCGGTGGCGCTCGGCCTGACAACCGTCATCGGCACAGTCGGCCCGCCTATATTCCAGGGCAAGCTTGGTGAGGTCATCGCCCGGTCCGGCAGCCAGTACACCTTTATCGGCATCGCCGTTGTCATTGTCGGTATCGTCATTGTCGCCCTGGCCGGCAATGCCAAGGAAAAGCAGCTAGCCAACGTGGCGGGTGACGCCAATATACCGGATCGCGGCGAATTCGACCTCAAGAAGGGCTTTCTCATCGCCGTCTTTTCCGGTGTCATGTCGTCCTTCTTCGCCTTTGGCCTGGCCGCCGGCGATCCGATCCGTGACGCCTCTGCGGCTGCCGGCACGGGGCCCTTATGGGTCGGTCTGCCGGTCTTGTGCGTGGTGCTGGCCGGCGGCTTCACCACCAATTTCATCTGGTGTCTCTATCTGATCCTCAAAAACAAATCGGCCGGTGAATGGACGGGCAAGACGGCCGCGGTTTCCGATACCAAGACACCACTGCTCGCCAATTATTTGCTGGCGGCGCTTGGCGGCACGCTGTGGTACTTCCAGTTTTTCTTCTACACCATGGGCGAAAGCCAGATGGGCAAGTTCGCCTTCTCCAGCTGGACCCTGCACATGGCGTCGATCATTCTCTTCTCGACCCTGTGGGGCTTTGCGCTCAAGGAATGGAAAGGCACCGCCAGCCGGACTCAATTCATGGTGTGGCTTGGCATCGGCACCCTGATCATTTCAACGGTTATCATCGGAGTCGGCAACATGCTCGCGGCATGATACGAGGTTAAAACCGCGCTCGCTGTTGCAAGCCGCGCCATCTGTTATACACTGGTTGCATGGCTTCCAAAACGACACTGAACGCGACCAATCTTGAAGCTCTGGGCGCCGCGCATCTGGCGCAACTGCTTATCGAAATCAGCACGGGAAACGCCAATGCCAAGCGCCGACTCCGGCTCGAACTGGCCGGTGTTGAAAGCCCCGACAAACTGGTTAAGGAGATTCGCAAACGTCTGACCGCCATTGCCTCCGCCACCGCTACGGTGGGATGGCGAAGCCTGAAGGGCTTCAAGGCTGATCTGCAGACGCAACGCCGCCTGATCATTGAGCAAGTCTCAAAGGCGATGGCGCCGGAAGCCCTGGCGCTGATGTGGTCTTTTATCGCCATGAGCCACACCGTTTTAGAACGGGTCACCGATACGTCCGGAGAGAGTCTCGACATATTCAAACAGGCCAGTCTTGATCTGGTGCACATTGCCGACATAGCACAACCATCGGCCGAGGCCCTTTTACCGCACCTGACAGATGCCGTTCTGCACAATGGCTATGGCCAGGTCGACGGTCTTATTACGGGCCTCGTCCCGCACCTCGGTGACGCCGGCCTGCGCCATCTGCGCCAGTCACTGAACGTCGCCGCGGCAGAGCCTGAGGTCCGCTCGCCTGTTCGCAGCCGCAAGGCATCGAGATGGCGGCGCGGCAGGAGCCTTATGCGTGAAACCGCGCAGCGCCGGTCGCGCGTTCAGATTTTGCAACGGGCTTATGAAGACATTGCCGATGGGCTTGGCGACGTAGAGGCCTATATCGCCCTGCAATCCGATAAACGCCACCCCGTCACAACCGCCGCAATCGCTGAGCGTCTTCTCAGGGCGGGCCGCCCCGAAGACGCATTGGCGATACTGGATGGCGCGCATGGCGGCTTGAATGTCATCCAACCTGATGAATGGCAGGTGGCGCGTCTGAAAGTCCTGGAAGCGCTGGGCCGAGAAAGCGATGCCCAGATGTTTCGCCTTCAGGTATTTCATCAATCGCTTAATCCGGATTACCTGCGCGCCCATTTGAAACGCCTGCCTGATTTTGACGATCTGGAGGCAGAAGACATCGCTTTGGATCGCGTTGAGAAGGCAAAGGATTTTCACGCGGCAATCGCTTTTCTTATCAGCTGGCCTTCCCTCGACAGGGCGGCACAGACACTTATAACCCGCAAAAGTGAGATAGATGGCAACCGGCACGAACTTTTGGCCTTGGCGGCCGAAAAGCTTGATGCCCGTTATCCACTGGCCGCTACGATTTTGCTGCGTAAAATGATTGAAGTCATTCTCACCGGTTTCCAAACTCATGAGTATGAGCGGGCCGCCGGTTACTATAGTGATATCGTGCGTCTGGCGGCACGCCTGGACGGCGCGCCGGATATTGAGCCGCATGAGAGCTATGTGGCCGCCCTGAGATCAAATCATAGGCAAAAGAATGCGTTCTGGTCACAGGTCAGCTGAGACGCATTCTGTCTGCTTGTCATAAAGACTATGCGCCGCCGGCCTTATCCAGAATGGTCCTGACCCGTAAGGCGAGTTCCTCGATGGTAAAAGGTTTTCCGATCAGTTCCACGCCGGCATCCAGTACGCCATTATGCACCACGGCATTACGTGTATATCCGGTCGTGTAAATGACGGGCAGGTTCGGCCTTTTCTCCTTCACCAGATCCACAAGCTTTCTGCCGTTCATCTCGGGCATGACGATATCGGTGAACAACAGGTCTATATCCGGCCGCTCGATCAGGATGGCCAGGGCCGCCCGGGCACTCGAGGCTTCCAGCACCCGATAGCCAAGATCCATGAAGGCCTCTATCGAAAACTGTCGAACCAGATCTTCATCGTCAACCACCAGAACCAGTTCGCGCCGTTCAGCCGTCGGCATTTCGCTTTCCTGCGGCTGATCATGGTGCTCAATCATAATACCGGCATGCCGCGGCAGGTAAATCTTGATGGTTGTGCCCTGCCCGACTTCAGAATAGATGCGCAGGTGTCCGCCGGATTGTTTAACAAAGCCATAGACCTGACTCAGTCCAAGTCCTGTGCCCTTGCCGACCTCCTTCGTGGTGAAAAACGGATCGAAAGCTTTTGCCAGCACTTCGGGCGGCATTCCGCTGCCCGTATCCGTCACGGCGATGAGCACATACTGTCCCGGTATAACGCCGGGTTCACTGGCCGCATACCGCTGATCCAGATGGGCATTCTGTGTTTCGATGGTCAGCTTGCCGCCATCCGGCATGGCGTCACGCGCATTGACAGCCAGATTAAGGAGCACGTTTTCCAGCTGGTTCTGGTCGGCGTGAATACGCCATACGCCACCGGCCAGTACTGTCTCCAGTTGAATATGGGCGCCAATGGAATGCCGGAACAGGTCGGACATGCCGGAGACGAGTTTGTTGGCCTCCAAAATTTCCGGCTTGAGCGGTTGCTGTCGCGAAAAGGCTAAAAGCCTCTGGGTCAATGTGCTGGCGCGCTTCGAGGCTTCCATGGCAGACGCGATGAGCCGTTTTATTCTGGTGTCGTCCGCATCTGTCCGCCGGTCAAGAAGTTCCAGAGAACCAGACACAACCGCCAGCATATTGTTGAAATCATGTGCCACCCCGCCCGTCAGTTGCCCGACAGCTTCCATCTTCTGCGCCTGACGCAGCTGTTCTTCGGCCTGCCGCAATCTTTGCAGATCATGCATCCGCTGGGATACATCAAACACAAATTCGTAGGCACCAATAATATGCCCGTCATTATCGCGCAGCGGGCTGAATTTCATTTCGTAATGGCGTTGATCAAGATCAGGGTCACCGAAGTCGCTTATCAGGGTAAAGGATTCGCCGGTCAGGGCGCGGCTCCATAACTCAGCGATAACCTGTTGTTGTTCGGGCAGGTGGCGCACAATGTCGAGCGCGTTATCGCCGGGTTTTGGCCGAACACCATATATGCGCTCGGCCTCATTGGCGCTGGCCCGGTTGACGGCCAGCAGAGTGAAGTTCAGGTCAACGACCTGGATCAGGGCGTCGGTCGATTCAACAATGTCAGCGAGAATGCGTTGTTCGGCCAGGGCTTCTTCAACACGGCGCTCCAGCTTGATGTTCCAATCGCGCAACTCAGCTTCGCGGCTTCGAAGCTCTGCGGTGACTCTTGCGCGCTCAGTCGCCGTGCGTGTGCGTTCAGCGAACTCCAGGATGAAATCAAGTTCGCTTTCAGACCAGGTGCGGGCCTCCGCGTGGTTGAGGTAAAGTAAAGCGACAAAACGTCCCTGCTCGGTCACAGGCATGTTGACAAAGGCCTGTGCGCTGATCGCCTTCAGAGCCTCAGCCCTGTCCCGTGTAAGCGGATCTGTTTCGGCATCCGAATTAACAACAGTTTCACCGCGTTTGAGGTTATCGATATATGAACCATAGTCGCGGAAATGCAAAACCCCCGCCAAGGTATGAATACCGGGCGCATTCCAGTCACGCTGGATAGTAATCGTTTCCTCATCAGTGTCGATAATGCCGTAACCGGCTCGACTGACATTAAAGGTTTGGCCAAGCACTTTTGCAGCGACATAAGCAATTTCATCCGGATCTTCCAGATCACGGATTTCATCATTGAATCTGACCAATGCGGCGCGGTGGATTTCCGCCTGTTTTTCTCCGGTAATATCGCGAGCGATTTTCGATGCGCCGATCGTTAGGCCGCGTGAATCGCGAATCGGCGACACGGTAATGGAGACATAGATCCGCTGACCGGACTGGTGTAATCTTTGGGTTGAAAAGTGATCCACCCGCTCGCCGGCGCGGATTTTAGCAATAATGGTGTCTTCCTCGGATTGAAGTTCCGGCGGGATCAGCAGGGTGATTGATTTGCCAATGACATCGGCCGCAGTGTAACCGAAAATGCGTTCTGCGCCTTTGTTCCACGAGGTTATGATACTGTTGAGGTTCTTACTGATGATGGCGTCATCCGAGGAATCGACAATGGCGGCAAGATAAGCGCTGGCCCGCTCGGCTTCCCGGTTGACCCCGATATCGCGCGCCACCTTAGAGGCGCCAATGATGCGCCCTTCTTCATCGCGGATCGGCGATACAGTGACCGAAAGATCAACCAATGCGCCATTTTTGTGTTGGCGAATGGTCTCGAAATGATCGACACGCTCTCCCGCCTTCACCTGACCAATGATATAGTCTTCCTCAGATCGGCGGTCTTCGGGAATAATCAGGCTGATATGCTGGCCAAGCGCTTCTTCCGCCGTGAAACCGAAGATCTTCTCAGCCGATATATTCCAGGATGTGATTATACCTTCAAGCGTTTTGCCTATAATCGCGTCATCTGACGATTCAACAATTGCGCCAAGCTGCGCCTGAGCCATCAAGGCAGCGTTCAATTCAAGCTTATCGCCCACTTTAATGTGCTTCCATAGGTTCGCTCTGCGGCTCTGGCAAGTGCATCGACTACGAAGAAAAAAATAAGAAAACAGTTCGAAAGGACTCGTTTTCCATCAATGGTGTTTCCATTGGAAAGCCTCTCGCCCTGATACTGTCAGCCTTTAAGAAAGCGCCAGACGAGATTGGTTTTTTTCGTCCACTATACCGTTACACCAGGTATCCAGAGCTTGTCACAATATAAGATCGTTATCCTCTGCCGCCAAAGCAAACAGGGCCATTGACGAGCGGAATTTCATATCCGGCACGCCAAATATGGCTTTCAAGGAAAAACCCGCCGCTACTATTACGGTTTAGGTTACCGCACGCGTGATGAATAGCGGATTGTGGCGGAAAAAACCACGTCAGGCATCTTAAGCTGTATGAAAATACAATTGCTCGCGCTCCTTCCCGCCGCCACCCTGCTGACCGGAAGCCCCGCCCCGGCACGCCCCTACTGGTTTGGCGCCGACCTGTCCTATGTCAACGAAATGAAGGCATGCGGCGCCAGGTATGACAACAAGGGCGAGACAGACCCCTATAAGATATTCGCGCAATCGGGCCATAATCTCGTGCGCGTCCGCATCTGGGTCAACGCCAGATGGACGCCCTATTCCAACCTTGCCGATGTTGAAAAAACCATCGCCGCCGCCAAGGCGCAGGGTCAGAAGGTGCTGCTCGATTTCCATTATTCCGATGACTGGGCCGATGGCGGCAAGCAACTGGTGCCGGCGGCTTGGGCGGGGCTTTCCGAGGACGATCAGGCCAGGGCGCTTTACCAGTATACGTTAGACACCCTGAACGCCTTGAAGGCGAAGAACCTGATGCCGGAAATGGTTCAGGTCGGCAACGAGACCAATGGCGAGATCCTGCGTACCCAGCCGGAAGAGCATGTTGCCATTAACTGGGCGCGCAATGCCAGGCTGTTCAATGCCGGCATCAAGGGGGTGCATGACGCCTCGGCTGATAGTCTCATAAAGCCGGAAATCATGCTGCATGTCGCCCAGCCGGAAAATGTCGAGCCGTGGTTTGCCGCCGCCACCGCCGCAGGCGTTACCGGCTATGACATCATTGGCCTCAGCTATTACAGTAAATGGTCGAAAGAGGACTTCAGGGGGCTGGCCGAGACCATCCGCCGCGTTCATGCCCGGTTCGGCAAGGACGTGGTGATCGTCGAAACGGGCTACGCCTTCACCGATGAAGCCGCCGATCGCGCCAATAACCTGCTTGGTTCGGATTCGGCACTGAAGGACTACCCCGTTTCCGTCGCCGGCCAGGCGAAATACATGCATGACATCATGCAATTGACGCTTGATGCCGGCGGGATCGGCGTCGTCTATTGGGAACCGGCGTGGGTTTCCACCCAGTGCAAGACGCGCTGGGCGCAAGGCTCCGACTGGGAAAACGCGGCCTTTTTTGACTTTAAAGGCAAGGCCCTGCCCGCCTTGCAATGGCCGAAAGCGACCTATGTCTGGCCAGTCGAGACGATCTTTTCCGTCACCGATCATGGCCAGGCAACGCAATATCTCAGCGGTGACTTTACCGGCGGCGTCACAGTCGCCATGCAGAAAAATAATGGGCGCTTCGTCTATTCGGCATGGTTGCGGCCGGATAGCCATGTGCTTGTCGGCACAGCTGAAACCGAAAGCGCTCTGGGTGACGCGCAGGCCTTTGACGTCACTGTACCAAAATCCGGCGGACCAATTGTGTTGGGAGGGTCACACCCTTAGTATTGTACTACAATTGTCTGGCAGATCGCTGTTACTGTGTTATAATTTTCAAAAAGCCCATAAAGGGTGAAAATGACACGGGGAGCGGCGGAAATATCGATGGAAAGCATCGTAGATAACAGGCCATCGGGGCCAAATCGTCCTGACGGGCCAGCGCGCACAGCGCTTCTGGTTTTTGTCGGGTCGCAGATATTACCGCATGAGGCGGATCTGCGTCATTGGCTGCTGCGACTGGGTGTAAAGGCGCATGAACTCGATGATATTATTCAGGATGTCTATTGCCGCCTGCTGCGGATGGAACGGTTCGATCATATCGATGATCCGCGCGCCTATCTCTTCCGCTCGGCGCGCAATGTCCTGTTGGAGCAGGTGCGACGCAGCAAGGTGGTCTCCATCATGACCGTTCAGAATCTCGATGAACTGGGCGTGGCCGATCTCGGCCCCAGCCCGGAAAGTGCGGCCTCTTCGCGTGCCGAGCTGACCCAGGTGCTGGGGCTGATCGAGGGCCTGCCCGACCGCTGCCGCCAGGTTTTCGAACTGCGAAAAGTGCATGGCCTGTCACAGGCGGAAACGGCGAAAGCCCTATGCATCAGTGAGAATATCGTAGAAAAGGAAACCGCCCGCGGCCTGAGCCTCATCCTGCGTCATATGGCGGAGGCCGGTACGGCGGTGGTAACGGCGTTTAAGCCCAGGGCCGGGCGGCCGAAGTTGCCCCAAAAGTTGTCCCAAAAGTTGTCTAAGAGGGCTTATGTCGCGGATTGATGAGGCCGCGGCCCAGTGGGTCGCCCGGCTGAATGGTGATGACAGCGTAACAACACGGCAGGCCTTTGAGGCCTGGCATGCGGCGGACCCGCGCCATGAGGGCGCCTATCTGCGCGCGGAGGCGGCGTGGGTGATGCTTGATCGCGCCCAGGTCATGGCCCACGGAGATGTCGGGATAGCCCGCCACACGCTGGAAGACAAACTGAAGCGCAACCGGGCGACCGTCAGTCGCCGCTATGTCATGTGCGGTGCGGTGGCGGCCTCTTTTGCGGGAACACTGGCTGTCGGCTATGTGCTGGCCAATCGCCTGAGCGTCGCCACCGGGGTGGGCGAGTTGCGCAGCGTGCCGCTAAAGGACCGGTCCATCGCCTCTGTCAATACAGACAGCCGGATTGATGTCGATATGACGCCGCAGATCCGTCATGTGGCGCTGGTGAAAGGTGAGGCGTGGTTCGAGGTGGCGAAGAACCCCGAGGTGCCGTTCGTCGTTTCCGCCGGAGATATCCGCGTGCGTGCCGTGGGCACAGCCTTCAGCGTCCGTCGGCATGACGCCGGCGCCGATGTGCTGGTGACCGAAGGCACGGTCGAGGCGTGGAATATCAATGACAAACAGAAGCGGGTAATGTTGACCGCCGGCCACGAGGCTTTCGTGCCGGTAAAACCGGAAGCCGTGGCGGTAGCCTATCGCCCGGAAGAGGTGGAACGAAAACTGGCCTGGCGTGACCGCGAAATCGTTCTCAATTCTGAAACCCTGGCCGAGGCCGTGGCCGAGTTCAATCGCTATAATGACCGCCAGATCGTCATTTCCGATCCGGCCCTGGGTGCGCAGAAACTGGTCGGCGGCTTCCATGTCGACCAGCCGGAAACCTTTGCCCGCGCCGTCCATGCCGCGCTCGATGTGCCCGTCAGCCTGCGCGACGATCGTATCATAATTGGCACAGACGGCAGCGTGCTTTAAAAAATTGTCGTACAATTCGGCGGAAATTTTCCGGTGGGGCATCTTGGTTTGCAGAAGGGGAGAAAAAGCCCCTCGCTCACAAGCATTCAGGGAACAAATATGTCATACTGGAATAACGCATTCCGCACCGCTCTTATGGGATCGGTCGCCGCTATTGTCATGGTCGCGCAGCCCGCGGCGGCGCAAACCAAGACCTTTAATATTCCGGCGCAGGACGCCGCTACCGCCATTCCCGCCTTCGTCAGGCAGTCTGGTCTTCAGGTGCTGGCCACCGCCTCCGATCTGCAAGGGGTACAGACCAACGCCGTATCCGGCAGCCTCAGCAATGACGCGGCGCTTCAACAACTGATCGCCAATACCGGCCTGACTGTGAAGACCAATGACGGTGCCTCGGCTGTGATCGTGCGCGCCTCGGCCGCAGAACCGGTCGCCGATGTCGATCCACAGGAAGTCGTCGTGGTCGGGATGCGCAAATCCCTGCGTGACGCGCTCGATATCAAGCGCCGCAATACCGGCATTGTCGAAGCCATCTCTTCCAAGGATATCGGCGCCCTGCCGGACGTCACCATCGCCGAGACACTCAACCGCCTGCCCGGCGTGATGGCGGCGCGCGATCGCGGCAATGACAGCCAGGCCTCGATCCGTGGCCTCGGCGCCCGCATGGTGCTGGGCACGGTCAATGGCCGCGAAGTCGCCTCATCCGAACCCGACCGCAATGTGCGCTGGGAAGTCTATCCGTCGGAGGTCATCTCCGGCGCTTCGGTATATAAATCCTCGGAGGCGAAACTGATTTCCGGCGGCATTTCCGGCACGGTTGATTTGCAAACCCTCCGCCCGCTCGATTACAAGGGCCCCTCCTTCGTGCTGCGCGCCGGTCCGGTCTATTATGACGGCGGCACACGCTTTCCCGATTATGACGGCATGGGTTATCGCGCCTCAGCCTCCTTCGTCCATCGTTTTTCTGACCAGTTCGCCGCCGTTGTCGGCCTGACCTCACAGGTCCAGAAGAATGGTTACGAGTCGGTGCAGGGCTGGGGTTACAATTCCGGCGCCGACAATGGTCCGGTGATCGCCGGCGACGCCACCAAGTACAATACGCCCTGGGGCGCGCAGGCTGAGGCCAAGCGCCTGAAGGAATCCCGCCTCGGCGCGTCTCTTGGTTTGCAATACCGTCCGTCCGATAATTTCCAGCTCAGCTATGACCTGCTCTATTCCGACATCAAGATCGACGAATTGCAGGATCAGGCCTGGTATGGCGATGGCGTCTGGGGCAACTGGGATGGTGGCAACCTGGCCAACTATGTCGATGGCACCGCCGCTTCCGGTGAAAATCCGGTTATCAACGCCAATGGCGATGTGGTGGCGGCCACTGTCACCTGGGCCGGCGACAAGTCCGTGGTGGCGCGCTACACCGAGGACAAGACGCTCATCGTCCAGGGGCTGAACGCCAAGTGGACCACCGAGCACTGGACGGTTTCGGCCGATGCCTCCTATTCCAAGGCGCAGCGCTATAACCTGTGGGCGGCCAATGAGTTCGCCTACTGGCCTTCGACCATGAGCTATGACTTCCGTGGCAAGCCGGTTATCACCGTCTCTTCGACACCGGAAGACAATACACAAACCGCCCAGGGCGGTCAGACGACGCTTGGCGCCGTCACCGACGAACTGGGCGCCATTCACCTGGATGCCGAACGTCATTTGGATAGCGGTTTCTTCAAAAGCATCCTGTTCGGCGCACGGGTGTCCGACCGGACCAAGGCTCTGGGCCAGCTTGACGGTACGATTAGCCCCATCATCGGCGCTGTGCCGGATTACCTGCTGACAAGCTATAATTTCAAGAATTTCAACGTCCCGACCATACTGACCGGCAATTTCGGCGCTTTGGCCACACATCTCTACGGCACGTCATTCGATATAGATCCGAAGTCGACCCCGATCACGGACCGGGTCAAGGAAAAGGTGGCGGAAGCCTATGTCGAGGGCACCTATGCCACCACGCTGGGGGGCATTCCGGTAGATGGCAATATCGGCGTGCGCGTGCTCGATGTCGACGCCGATTCCGCCGGCACCTCGACCGTGGCCGGCGACTGGGTGGAAACGCCGCCGGGCAGCGGCGTCTGGGTGCAGCAGATGATCACCACGCCGGCCAGCGGCGGCACCAGCTATTCGAAGGTCTTGCCCTCAGCCACAGCGCGTTTCGATTTCGGCAATGGCCAGTATGTGAAGGTTTCGGCCGCCAAGGTCATTTCGCGTCCGCCGCTGAACGACATGATCATCACCCGCCAGATTTCCTCAACCGCGCCCTATACGGGCGCCTCTGGCAATCCGTATTTGCAACCTTTCGAAGCCAACCAGTTCGATATCAGCTACGAGAACTACTTCAACAAGGACGCCCTGTTCGCCATCAGCGCCTACCATAAGGACGTTAGCCATTTCGTCGGCTACGCTTCGCGCCAGGAAACGATCAACGGCAATGTCTATACCCTGACCTCGCCGGTTAATTCGGCCAAGGGCGGCCGTATCGATGGCGTCGAACTGACCTATCAGTCGTCGTTCTCGTTTATCGGGCTGGACAAGTTTGGCATCTATTCCAACTATGCCTATGTCGATTCCGATCTGACGGAAATGTCGGCGGGCCTGCCGCTTAATGGTCTGGCGCGCGATACGGCGGCGCTTGATTTCTGGTATTCTGATCATGGCATCGATGCCCGCCTGGGCACCAAGTATCACTCGGAATACACCGCCATCTACGGCTGGGACGACTCGCAACTGATCCGCGTCCGTCCGGAAACGACGATGGATTTCTCGATCAGCTACCAGATCAATCCGGTGATCCAGGTGCGCTTCCAGGCCAACAACCTGCTCGATACGCCGCTGCGCACCTATAATGACAACGAGCCGGATCGCCTGGGTCGCTATGACCTTTATGGCAAGCGTTACCTGCTGGATCTGACGTTCAGGTATTAAGGAAGATAAGTAAGAAACCCCACCACCATTTTGCCTTCGGCTCATGGTCCCCCTCCCCGGCATAGCCGGGGAGGTATAAGAAAAGAAATTTTATACCTCCCCAGTTTACTGGGGAGGGGGACCACAAGCGAAGCGCAGTGGTGGTGGGGTTTCTTGCTTTCTTAAATTCCAATGGCCGGGTCTTGACCTCATCGGGACTCGGCCATCATTGTATCTGTAAAATCACCAGGAAACCGTCGCCATGCTCGATCTGAACCGCCGCCATTTGCTGGCAGGCACCGCCGCCACCTTCGTTGCCGTTCAGGCGGGTATCTCGCAGGCGCAGACGGAGAGCATAAGGCAAGACGACCGGCGCACCCGCTTTGATACCGGCTGGCGGTTCGCCTTTGGCCACCTCAATGATATCGAGAAGGATTTCGGCTATGGGGCCGACCAGCGCACCTATGCCAAGCAAGGACCGGACGCCACGCCGGTCGCCAAGGCGGACTATGACGACTCGCACTGGCGGCCGGTGAACCTGCCGCACGACTGGGCGGTGGAACTGCCATTCGTGCATAAAGAGCCGAAGACACCACTCAAACCGGACGATCATGGCGCGGTCTGGGACCCGGCCGCCAATCATGGTTACAAGCCGCTCGGCCGCGATTACCCCGAAACCAGTGTCGGCTGGTATCGGAAGACGTTCACGCTCGATGCGACGGATAAAGGCAAGCGGATATCTCTGGAATTCGACGGCGTGTTCCGCGACGCCATAGTGGTCATCAATGGCTATATCGTGAAGCGCAATGACAGCGGCTATACGCCGTTTCGTGTCGAGCTGAACGACTTCCTCAATACCGACGATACGCCCAATACGGTGCTGGTGCGCGTTGACGCCTCACTGGGTGAGGGCTGGTTTTATGAGGGCGCCGGTATCTATCGCCATGTCTGGCTGGTCAAGACCAACCCGGTGCATATCCCGCAATATGGCGTTTGTATAAGGGCGAAGACGGACGGCACGGTCGAGGTCACGACGACGGTGCGGAATGACAGCGATCAGGACGAAACGATCAATGTCGTCCACAGGGTACAAAGAGCAGGGATTCCGGATGTGCCTAATCCGGATGGCGACATTAAACGTGTCACTGTTCCGGCTTTTAAATCAACCGAAGTCAAACAGGTCGTCAAATCGGCAAAATTCACTCTCTGGTCTTTAGAAAATCCACACTTGAGCTGGCTTGATACAAGTCTGATGCGGGGTGAGATCAACGATCCAACAGCGGAACTGCTTGATCAGGTCACCACCCGCTTCGGCTTCCGCGATATCAAATTCGATGTGCAAACCGGCTTTTTCCTCAATGGCCAGTCCGTCAAGCTCAAGGGCACCTGCAATCACCAGGACCATGCCGGGGTTGGCGCTGCCATCCCGGACGCCCTGCAACGCTGGCGGTTACAGCAACTGAAGGATATGGGCTGCAACGCCTATCGCGCCTCGCACAATCCGCCGACACCCGAACTGCTCGACCTGTGCGATGAAATGGGCATACTGGTCATCGACGAAACACGAATGATGACCTCGTCGCCGGAAGGTCTGGCGCAGCTTGAAACCCTGATCAAACGCGACCGCAATCACCCCTCGGTCATCCTGTGGTCGATCGGCAATGAGGAGCCGCAACAGGGCACCGAGCGCGGCGCCCATATCGCGCGCACCATGAAGCGCCTGTGCAATGACCTCGATCCAACCCGTCTGGTCACGGCGGCCATGGATAATGGCTACGGCGACGGCATCACCGAGGTGATCGACGTCATCGGCTTCAACTATCGTGACCAGTTGATCGACGGCTTCCACGACAAGTATCCCAACAAGCCGATCATCGGCACCGAAACCGCCTCGACCGTTTCGACGCGCGGGGAGTATGTCAAGGATGATGCC
>CAMLIY010000064.1 GCA_946480125.1 uncultured Asticcacaulis sp. | reverse complement strand
GCCTTCATGGCGGGCTACGGCATGAAGGCCTTTCTGATCGCGCAAAGTCTCAACCAGATCGAAAAAGCCTATGGCAGCAATAACTCGATCCTGGACAGTTGCCATGTCCGCGTCAGCTTCGCCACCAATGACGAACGCACCGCCAAACGCGTCTCCGACGCCTTAGGCACAGCCACCGAATTGCGCGCCATGAAAAACTACGCCGGCCATCGGTTGAGCCCATGGCTCGGTCATTTGATGGTCTCGCGATCGGAAACACCGCGCCCTCTGCTGACGCCGGGCGAAGTGATGCAACTGCCGCCGTCCGACGAAATCGTCATGGTGGCCGGCATCGCACCGATACGGGCCAGGAAGGCACGCTACTTTGAAGACCCCGCCTTCACCGAACGTCTCTTACCGCCCCCAAAGCAACCTCACCTTCCGGATCCTGGCCGGGACGACTGGAGCACGTTATCCCCCGCAGGTTTCCCGTCAAACGCTATTTCCGAGCCCAAGGGGAGCGCGGTGCCGCTTGCGGCGGTCGAACTTCGCAAGGTGCCGGAACTGGGTCCGCCGCGCCGACCGCAGTCGCCAGAAACCTTGCCGTTCGATTTCGGGCCGGCCGCGCCAGAACTTGAGGACCGGGTCAAGCGCCTCCAGGGCTTGCAGAAAGCGCAGCAGACAGTCGCGCGCCAGGCCGGTCTGGATCCCAACGATGGTGTGGAGTTGTAATTAACGATGAAAAAAATTCGCATGACGATCTATCTCGATCCCGCAGTCTACGACGATTTGCGGGCCTATGCCGGCAGCCGTAGACAGCCCCTGTCGATCATGGCCGAAGCCGCCGTCGCTGCCTTCGTCAATCCCGAACAACGCGAACTCGCGATCGTACGCAAGCTGGGTGCGATCGAACGCCAGCTTGATCGCATGAAGCGAGACGCCAATATATCGATCGAAGCCTTTATGGTCTATGTTTGGCTATGGCTTGGCGCCAATCCCCCTCTCCCCGAACAAGCGGCCATAGCGGCCCGGGCATCCGCAACGGAGCGTTACGATCAGTTCATGGAAACACTTGGCCAAAGACTGGCGGCCGGCGACTGCTCGAAGGCAAGTTTCGACATAAGAGCCTGACTCTTCTTCCGCTATCCGGCAATTTCCAACGAGGATGCGACCAATAAAAGCCGCATCTTCTTTACGCATGACGTGATATATCCGGCATCAGAAACAGGGCATGGAAGGAAGAGGCAATTGCGAGACGACCGCTTCAAGGTAACCGTCGACGACAGCATGCGGCTGATCACAATTCGATTGAGAGGCTCTGATACGAGCGCCTATTATGCTGACAAGATGATGACGGCCTACGAAGGCATTCAGGATCCATGGACTTATAATCGTCTGCTGGACTACCGAACCTTTTCCGGCATCATTGAAGCGGAGGATGTTGAGCGGCTCGCCGCGCATTGGGCGTCGGTTACCGAAGGACACACCTATTCTGCAAAAATCGCTGTCCTCACCAAGGATGTCCTGACGCCAAAACGTGCGAGCGGATTTGGCTATCTCTTTCCGCAGGACACCATCCGTATCTTCGACGATCTACATACCGCCCTCGACTGGCTAAACTCCAAACCGAGCCGGTAGTGGTCGCTCCTGGCGCTCGGGCTGCTGCGAAATGATACATCGATTTCTTACAATGTCTCGGGCAACCCTTATGGAAGGCATATTCGGCGGAATCGCCAAGGGGCAGACATGTATTCGAACGGCAAGCACATAGCCTTGATATTTGCTTTGGCTGCGAGCGCCTGTCTTTCGCGCATCGCCGAGGCACAGACAACGCAACCAGGAGCGAGTCGCGCAGACGACCTACAAAGGATGTCGATCGATGATCTAACCAACCTGCAGGTCACATCCGTGTCGAAGCATCCGGCAGCCCTGCGCGACTCCGCTTCGTCGATCTATGTCATCACCGCGGAAGACATAAGGCGGTCCGGGTACGTCACCCTTCCCGAAGTGCTGCGCCTGGCCCCCAATCTCGAAGTCGCTAAAATCAACGGCTACAGCTATACCGTCACTGCCCGCGGTTTTAATTCGCCGGAGACCGCCAACAAGCTTTTGGTCATGGTCGATGGCCGGAGCGTCTACGAGCCGATCGGCTCCGGTGTCCTCTGGCAACAGATTGATGTCGCCTTAGATACCGTCGATCGTATCGAGGTCGTTTCCGGTCCCGGCGGCACGCTTTGGGGCGCCAATGCCGTTAATGGTGTCATCAACATCATAACGAAGGATGCATCTGCCAATAAGGGCTTTTACGCCCGGGCAACCGCCGCGATCTATAAACGCACCGGTACTGTGCGATTCAATGGCAAGCTCGGCCAACATGCCCGCTACAGTATTTTTGCAGACGCCTTCGAGCAAAGTCAGACGGCGCCCGTTTTGGATTCAGACACGAGCGACGACGGCTTTCGCGGCCAACATGGCGGGTTTTCTGTCGACGGGTCCTGGGGTGTGAATACCTACACGCTGAAGGGCGATGCATACCGCAATGAAATATCCTCTGGGGGCGGGATCTTCACCGGGCACGACATCCTCGGCCGCTGGACGCACACGCTCGAAAACGGCTCCATTCTCAACGTACAGGCCTACACGGATCACAACGAGCGGGATGAGCCGACCCTGTTTGAAAGCCGTGACACCCTGGGTCTCGAAGCACAGCATTCGATTGCCCTGGGTGACCGGCATCAATTCGTCTGGGGCGGCGAAGTGAAGTCCTGGCGGGAGAACTTCGTCTCGTTTAACATTTTTCATTTCGCCAATCCGAAGACCACTATCACAATCGCCTCGGTATTCGCGCAGGATGAATTCGCGATTCGCGACAATCTGAAACTGACCTTCGGCCTGAAGGCAGAAAGCAATAGCTATTCGGGCACGGACTGGCTTCCCAACCTGCGCGCCTCCTGGCAACTCGGCGATCAGATGGTCTGGGGTAGCCTGTCGAGGGCCGTCAGGACTCCCAGCCGCATCGATCGTGAACTGGAAGCTGCGCCGTTCCTTGTCCCCTCGCCCGACTTTCAGGCAGAAAAACTAACGGCGTTCGAGCTCGGATGGCGCGCCCAACCCGTGTCCAATCTATCCGTTTCGCTATCCGCCTATTATAACAGTTACGACGATCTGCGTACCGATGGTTATCCTCCAACAATCTTTCCTCTTATCCTGCAGAACGGCGGTCGCGGCACGACGAGCGGTCTCGAGGGCTGGGCCACTTACGACGTCACACCCAGCTGGCGGCTGAAAGGTGGCTTCAATACGCTCAGCAAGCATTTCGAGCTGAAGCCGGGCTTCAACGATTTAGCGAACCTGTCTGTGCAAGGACAGGATCCCCGGTATCAGGCGCAGATCCGGTCTGAATGGACAATCGGGCAGCGCTTCGACATCGATATCGCTCTTCGGACGGTCGGCAAGGTCGACACGGCGCCCGTACCCGCCTACACCGAAGCCAGTGCTCACCTGGGCTGGCGGGTGTCCGATAAGGTCGAATTAGCCATCAATGCCGGCAACCTCCTGCACAAGCGTCATATAGAAGTCTGGGACCCGAGCACGGCGTCCCCGCGCTATGTGGGCCGGTCTATTCTTTTCTCGTTACGATACGGATATTAAGAGGTGCGACCGAAACCGATATCGCAGTGGCGTCTACATATTAGCGTGGTGGCTCTGATGCTCGCTGCGACAGTACCGACGCATGCCGATGTCCCTTTAGCGACTGCCGTCAAGGGGGCCTATCTGACCAAGATCGCGCCGTTTGTAACGTGGCCAGAACGTGCTGACCCGTCCCCGTCATTCACGATTTGCCTGGTCGGAAATGACCCGTTCGGCAAAAGCCTCGACGCCTCGGCTGCCGGCCTGACCATGGACGGACGGCCCTACCAGATCATGCGCGTGGATAATGTCGGTCCAAATTCAACCTGCGACATGGCCTACATAAGTGGCTCCCCCAGGCAAACTGTCGCTGGCGCGTTACGGGCACTGAGTGGCACCCCCACCCTCACGATTACGGATGAAGGCTCACCCGCGGGCATCATCAGTTTCAAGATGCAGGCAGGCAAGGTGCGGTTTCGCATCGACAAGGTCGCAGCCGACGCCAATGGCCTGGTCTTAAGTTCCAAGCTACTCAGCCTCGCACTCTCCGTTCGAACCGAGCAAGGTGTCATAGAGCCGTGAAGAAAATTCGCTTATTCCTAGAGACCTATCGTGTCTCGACCCTGTTTGTCAGCGTCGCCCTCCTGATTGCCGGCTGTGTGGTCATGGCCGTAATCGCCGACGCCGCTCATGAAAAGCAGGTCAGGGAATCGGCCCAGACCCAGGCACAGATTCTCGCGGATTCGATTTCCGCCGCCCTGGCGTTCGATGATGAAGACGCCATACGGCAATACACGAACGCCTTGAGTGCGAACCGTGATGTCGTAGCGGTCGCCGTATACGACGATAAGGGGCGCCGCGTTGCTCAGTACGGCGAGGATCTCGACCCGGCGCGTTTCAAAACGGGCAGACAGAACGCCGCCGGCGGCGCGTCGATCGGTGTCAGCGCCCCCGTGCGCCAGAAGGGCCGGGATCTCGGCACTGTGTTCTTTCGTCAGAAAACGGATACCTATGGCGGTCGTGTTGCGCGATATATGGGCGCCGCCCTCCTCCTCACTTTTGCGGCACTGTTGCTGACGGTTACCACGCTCGATGCCCGCGCGTTGAAAGCCAGCTATGAGCGCCTGCGGATTGAGATGGCCGAGCGTGAAAAGGCCGAAGCGGCATTGCGGCAGAGCCAGAAAATGGAAGCGGTGGGGCGACTGACAGGCGGTATCGCCCATGACTTCAACAATATGCTCGCGGTCGTCCTCGGCAATAACGAATTGCTGCTGCGACGTTTCCCGGATTCGGACCCGAAACTCCTGAGATTCGTCACAGGCTCTCAGGACGCGGCGCGTCGGGCCGCTACACTCACGCACCGGCTGCTGGCGTTCTCACGCCGCCAGCCGCTGGATCCGAAAACGGTGTCGCCGGCCCAGACGATCCTTGATCTGACTGAACTGCTCCGGCGCACGCTCGGCGAAACCATCTCGATCGAAACCGTCAATGCCGCCGGCCTGTGGAAAGCCCTGATCGACGTAGGGCAGTTGGAGACGGCTTTAGTCAACCTCGCCGTCAATGCGCGGGACGCTATGCCAGACGGCGGCAAACTTACGCTGGAAACCTCAAACGTGTTTCTGGATCGCAACTTTGCAGATGCCCAGGAAGACGTCGTTCCGGGTCAGTATGTTCTGGTCGCCGTAACGGATACCGGTAGCGGAATGACACCCGAAGTCATCCAGCAGGTCTTCGAACCCTTCTTCACCACGAAACCGGTGGGTCAAGGTACAGGCCTGGGACTTAGTCAGGTCCATGGCTTCGTCAAGCAGTCGGGTGGCCATATTGCGATTTACAGCGAACCCGGCCACGGGACGACCGTGAAACTGTATCTGCCGCGCTCGTTGGACACGACCGAGACACCCGTACTCGAACCCAGCCGGCGGGCCGACCGCAACCGTAAAGATCTTGCCGTTCTCGTGGTCGATGATGAGCCGGGCGTACGCGATTTTACGGCAGAGGCGCTCGTCGAACTGGGTTATGATGTCTTCAGTGCAGACAGTGGCGATAGCGCTTTAGCCCTCATTGAAGGCGGCGCCAAGCCGGATATCTTGCTGACCGATGTCGTAATGCCGGGCAAGACGGGGCGCGCCCTGGCTGATATGGTCTCTGAAACACTGCCAAATATCCGCGTGCTGTTCATGACCGGATATACCCAGAATGCGATCGTCCACAATGGCGTGCTCGATCGCGGCATCCATCTGATGGTCAAACCCTTTACGCTCGATCAGTTGGGGCATGAGTTGGAAGCGCTCGGGCGAGCCTGACCGACAGAGACCACTCGCGGCCGTCGTCGAACATGGCGCTGCGCTCAAACCGTGCGACCGAGCAAGTCCCTGACGTGCGAAGCGAGTTCGTCAAATCAATGGCTTTGCCGTGCGCTCGACACCCGCATCGAGTACGCCGGTGTGCACGACGGCACTGCGCATGTAACCGGTTGTGTACAGAACCTTCAGACCTGGTCGAATAACGTGCGCAGCATCCGCCAATTGACAGCCATTGATGTCCGGCATGACGATGTCGGTAAACGACGGCGCGATGTCCGGATGAGACCCTGTCGGCAACAATGCGGTCGCTGAACTGTCTGCCCAATAGCCTAACTCAGTAAACGCACCGGCACTGACCCCGCGCTCGGCCGGCTCATCGGCGGCGATCAAAATTATTACTTGCGTATCTCCCGGTCTCACTTCGAATGTATCTGCCACCAGCGGCAGAACGGCACATTATAAAGGTCAATGGCTCCTGGTCTTCCACCTTACGTGCCTGACTTCATTTTATCCCGGAGGTTTCACCGGTCAGGCGGCACATCGTCCGAGTTCAATAGGAATGCGCTGTCCTTTCTAATCCTACGATCGTGTACGCCGGGCGAAATCTCCTGTTGCCAGCGGCAAATTCCGGGCTTTTTTGATTGACCTCACAAGTCGTCGCCAAGACGTTCCGAGGTACCAATGTCCGCATCTTCACCCGTCCCGGATACATCCGGCCGCTTCATTCGTATGTTGCACAGTGCATTCGGCCCGCACATCGAAGCCATGCTTGTCGATGACAGTGTGGTCGAGCTCATGCTCAACCCCGATGGCCGCTTGTGGGTCGATCGCCTGACCTCCGGGCTGAACGATACCGGCCACCTTCTGTCTCCCGCCGACGCCGAACGCATCATCCGTCTCGTGGCCCACCATGTCGGCGTCGAAGCGCACAGCCGGTCCCCACGATTGTCGGCGGAGCTGCCAGAGACCGGCGAGCGCTTCGAAGGCCTGTTACCGCCGCTCGTCACCAGCCCCACCTTTTCCATTCGTAAACCGGCCGCCATCGTCTTCACCCTCGACGACTATGTCAATGCCAGCATCATGTCCGGCGTTCAGGCTGAAGCCCTGCGCCGTGCCGTCAGTGACCGCCTCAACATCCTGGTCGCCGGCGCGACCTCGTCCGGCAAGACCACGCTGGCGAATGCCCTCCTGGCTGAAGTCGCCAAGACCGGCGACCGCGTCGTTCTCATCGAAGATACCCGCGAGTTGCAGTGCGTCGCACCGAATGTCATCGCCCTGCGCACAAAAGAGGGCGTAGCCACCCTCTCCGAACTCGTTCGCTCGGCTTTGCGCCTGCGACCGGACCGGATTCCCATCGGAGAGGTGCGCGGCCCCGAGGCGCTCGATCTCCTCAAGGCGTGGGGCACAGGTCACCCGGGTGGCATTGCCACCATTCACGCCGGCAGCGCCACCGGCGCGCTCCTCCGCCTGGAGCAACTTATCCAGGAAGCCGTGCTGACAGTGCCCCGGAGTCTGATCGCCGAAACCATAAACCTCATCGTCGTCCTGCAGGGCCGCGGCCAGAACCGCCGCGTCTCGGAACTCGTCCAAGTCGAAGCCCTGGATGCCCACGGCGCCTATTCTCTCCGACACTTCCAACTCTCCTGAAAGGATAATTCAATGTTCAAGATTTCTCCTATTATGCGTGCACTCCTGACCGTGCCGGCCGCAGCCCTCTATTTCTCAGCATCGGCGGCGTTTGCCGCAGGCTCCGGCATGCCGTGGGAAACACCGCTCCAGTCCGTGCTGCAGTCGATCGAAGGCCCGGTGGCCAAGATCGTCGCTGTGATTATCATTATCGTTACAGGCCTGACCCTGGCCTTCGGTGACAGTTCAGGCGGCTTCAAGCGCCTCATCCAGATCGTCTTCGGTCTGTCGATCGCCTTTGCCGCCTCCTCCTTCTTTCTCACCTTCTTCAGCTTCGGCGGCGGGGCCTTGGTCTGATGCCCTTTGATTCAACACCCGGCACGGACCTGCCTTCCGACTATGCAGCCCCCGTGCACCGCGCCCTGACCGATCCGATCCTGATGGCCGGCGCCCCCCGCGCGGTTGCAATTATCAACGGCACCCTGGCGGCAGCGCTCGGCCTCGGCCTGCGCCTTTGGGTGCTCGGTCTGGTCCTCGCCGTCGTCGGTCACGCCCTGGCAGCCTGGGCGGCGCGGCACGATCCGGACTTTCTGGACGTCGCCCGTCGTCACCTCCGCCTTCCCGCCCACCTCGACACCTGAGGTTCCACCATGTTTCACCTCGCGGAATATCAACGACGTCCGGCCGCCCTTGCCGATTACCTGCCGTGGGCCGCCCTCATCGCGCCCGGGACTGTCCTGAACAAGGACGGATCGTTTCAAAGGACCGCGAAGTTTCGCGGGCCGGATCTGGACAGCTCGGTGCCGGGCGACCTCTCCGCGATCAGCCGGCATCTCTCCATGGCGTTCAAACGTCTGGGCGAACGGTGGTCCATTTTCGTGGAAGCCCAACGGCGTCCTTCCCGGTCCTACGCCCAGTCCATCTATCCGGACGCCGCCTCGGCCATGGTCGATGCGGAGCGCAAGGCCGCGTTTGAAACGGACGGCGCCCATTTCGAATCCGCCTATTTCCTGACCTTTGTCTATATGCCGCCCGAGGATACGGCGACGACCGGCGAGAGCTGGCTGTTCGAAGGCACTGACACAGGCAAACGTAATCAGTGGGAACGGGTGGACGCCTTCCGCGAACAGTCGGAGCGCGTGTTCAACCAGTTCGAAACCTTTATGCCGGACTGCCGCTGGCTCGACGATGAGGAAACTCTGACCTTCCTCCATTCGACGGTGTCTACACGCCAGCAGATAATTGGCGTACCCGACACGCCGATGCATCTTGACGCCCTTCTGGCAGACGAACCCCTGACCTGCGGCCTCGCGCCCATGCTGGGTGACGCCCACCTTCGCCTGGTCACGATCACCGGTTTTCCCCCACTGACCGTCCCTGGCATGCTCGATGATCTCAATCGTCTGGGGTTCGCCTACCGCTGGTCGACGCGGGCCATCCTGATGGACAAGAGCCGGGCGCAGGCCGTTCTCGGCAAGATTCGCCGCCAATGGTTCGCCAAACGCAAAAGCCTCGGCGCCATCCTGAAGGAGGTGATGACCAACGAACAGGCCGTTCTCGTCGATAACGATGCCTCCAACAAGGCAGCGGATGCGGACGCCGCCTTGCAGGAACTCGGCGCGGATTATGCCGGCTATGCCTGGGTGACGACGACCCTGGTGGTTTGGGACGGCGATCCCGCCATGGCCGATGAAAAACGGCGCCTGTGCGAAAAGGTCATTCAGGGCCGCGGCTTTGCCTGTATCCCGGAATCGCTAAACGCCGTCGACGCGTGGCTGGGGACCCTGCCGGGCCATCTCTATGCCAATGTCCGTCGCCCGCCGATTTCCACTCTGAACCTGGCCCACATGATGCCAGCATCGGCCGTCTGGGCAGGACCGGAAGCCAATGACCATCTCAAGGGGCCACCGCTCCTGCTGGCAAAGACCGAGGGCACCACGCCATTCCGTCTGTCCCTGCATGTCGGAGACGTCGGCCACAGTCTGGTCATCGGTCCGACCGGTGCGGGCAAGTCGGTTCTGCTGGCGCTGCTGGCGCTGCAGTTTCGCCGCTATGAGGCGGCGCGCATCATTGCCTTCGACTTTGGTCGCTCGTTGCGCGCCGCTTGTCTCGCCATGGGCGGCTACTGGCAGGATCTTGGAGACACTCACGACGCCCCAGTCAGCCTGCAACCGCTCGCCGCCCTTCATGACCCGAACGAACGGACCTGGGCGGCAGACTGGATCGCCAGCCTGCTCGCCCACGAAGGCATCGTCCTTAACCCCGCAATCCGCGAACACCTGTGGTCAGCCCTCAACGCCCTGGCCACGGCGCCCACAGCGGAACGCACCCTGACAGGGCTCTCCGTAATGCTGCAATCCCTGCCGCTTAAGCAGGCACTCGCCCCCTATTGTTCCGGTGGCGCCCACGGCGGTCTGCTGGACGCGGAGCGGGACGACGTCGCCTTTCACCGGGTGAGCGTATTTGAAACCCAAGGCCTGGTAGGCACCCCCGCGGCGCCCGCGGTCCTGTCCTATCTGTTCCACCGCATTGAAGGCCAGCTTGATGGCGCGCCGACCTTCATCATCATCGACGAAGGCTGGCTCGCTCTCGACGACGAAGGGTTCGCACACCAGCTCAAACGCTGGCTCAAAACCCTGCGTAAAGCGAACGCCAGCGTGATCTTCGCCACCCAAAGCCTGGCCGACATCGGCAATAGCCCGATCGCCACCACGCTGATTGAAAGCTGCCCGACCCGCCTCTTCCTGCCGAACGCCAGTGCGCTCGAGCCACAGATCAACGACATCTACCGGCAATTCGGATTGAACAGCCGTCAGATCCAGCTCATCGCCCGCGCCATGCCAAAACGCGACTATTACCTGCAATCGCCGAGCGGCAACCGCCTGTTTGAACTGGGGCTGGGTGAGGTGGCGCTGGCTTTGTGCGCGACCTCCAGTCCCCAGGATCAGGCGGCCATCACCCGCATCTGGCAAGCCGACCGACCGGACCAGTTCTTTGCCGACTGGCTGCGTTTCAAGGACGTTGCCTGGGCCGCCGATCTCATAACCCCCGCCCCCACAGGAGCCTTCAATGACCCTGCCTGATCGCCGCCAGACCCTGCGTCTCTGCCTGGGATTCGCCGCCAGCGCCGTGCCACTCGCCGCCTCTCGGGCGCGGGCGCAACTGGCCGTCTTCGATCCCGCCAACTATGCCCAGAATATCCTGACGGCCGCGCGTTCCCTGCAGCAGATCAACAATCAGATTATCTCCCTGCAGCAGGAAGCCCAGTCCCTGATCAACCAGGCCCGCAACCTAACCGCCCTGCCGGTGTCGGTTCTCGCCCAGTTGCAACAGGCGGTAAACCAGACCAAAGCGCTGATCAGTCAGGCACAGAACATCGCCTATGATGTCGGCCAGATCGACCACGCCTTCCAGTCGCTTTACAATCCGGCGTCGCTCACCGGTCCCGACGCCAGCCTGGTCGCCAGCGCGCAGACACGCTGGAAGAATACGGTCGGCGGATTGCAGGACGCCATGCGTACCCAGGCGACCGTGCTCGGCAATTCGTCGACCTATCAGACACAATTGAGCGCGCTCGTAACCGCCAGCCAGGGTGCGGACGGTGCACTCGCGGCAACCCAGGCCGGCAATCAGCTTCTGGCCTTGCAGGCACAGCAGCTGACCGATCTTACCGCGCTGGTCGCTGCCCAGGCCCGCGCCCAGGACCTCAAGGCGGCGGAGGACGCCGCCGCGACTGCGCAAGCCGCCGAGCAACGCCGTCGCTTCCTGACCCGAACGAAGGGCTATCAGCCGGGCAATGCACAGATGTTTTACGAGCACTGACCATGGGCAATACAGGCGTCATCGATCATTTCCTGGAAGTGTTCACCCGCTATATCGACTCGGGCTTCGGCTTGCTGCACGGCGACGTTGCCTTCGTGGCGACGACGCTGATCGTTATCGACGTGACGCTCGCGGCACTGTTCTGGACCTTCGACGGCGCGGGCGACAGCGACATCATCGCGCGTTTGATCAAGAAGACGCTGTTTGTCGGCGCTTTCGCCTACCTCATTGGCAACTGGAACAGCCTGGCCGCCATCGTCTTCAAGAGCTTCGCCGGGCTGGGCCTCAAAGCGTCCGGCACAGGCTTCACCGTTACCGACCTGATGCGGCCCGGCAAACTGGCCCAGACCGGCCTCGACGCCGGCGCCCCCCTCCTTCAGGCCGCTTCCGATCAGATGAGCCTGACGGACATCATGCACAACCTGTTGCAGATCGCCTGCCTCGGACTGGCCTGGCTTCTGGTCGTCCTGGCCTTCTTCATTCTGGCGATCCAGATGTTCGTCGTCCTGATCGAATTCAAACTGACGACCCTCGCGGGCTTCGTCCTGATCCCCTTCGGCCTGTTCGGCAAATCCGCCTTCATGGCCGAGAAGGTTCTGGGCAATGTGGTCTCGTCGGGCATCAAGGTTTTGGTGCTGGCCGTCATCACCGGCATTGGCTCGACCCTCTTCGCGTCCTTTGTACAGGATTTCGGCGGCAGCGCCCCAACGATCGAAGATGCGATGTCAGTGGTCCTCGCGGCATTGACCTTGCTGGGCCTGGGTATATTCGGACCGGCGGTGGCCAACGGACTGGTGTCGGGCGGGCCGCAACTGGGCGCTGGCTCCGCCGTGGGCGCAGGTCTCGCCGCGGGCGGCGCTATGGCCGCCGGGGCACTGGGAATGGGCATGGCCGCGCGCGGCGCTTCGGCCCTGGCCACCGGGAGCATGAGCGCGGCCCGGACCGGCGCGGCGATGGCGGGCGGCGCGTCGACCGCCTATAGCCTCGGCGCAATGGGGAAATCCGGCGCTTCGGCTGTGTCCGGCGGGCTAACCAATGTCGCCAGAGCCGCGGTGGCGCCGATGAACCAGGCGGCGCAGGCCACAGCCGATGCGTTCCGCGACAGCTTCAAAAGCGGCAGTCAGGCTGCGTTTACCGCCACCGGCGGCCAGTCAACCAAGGGGACCGTCGCGGCCGGTTCGGCCAGGTCTGCATCCGCGTCGCCGTCTACAGCCCCGCAGTGGGCGTCCGACCTGAAACAGACGCAATCCATTCACAACGCCATTGGCACCGCCGTCCACGCCGTTCGTGCGGGCGACGCGTCCGGCAGCGGCCACTCCCTCGATCTCAAAGAAGGCCATTGACCATGCTCAAACGATCCACCACCGCCTACGGGATCACACCGAAGCCGGAAACACCCTATCAAAGGGCCGCGCAGGCCTGGGACGACCGAATCGGCTCTGCCCGTGTTCAGGCCCGCAACTGGCGCGTGATGGCGTTCGGTTGTCTGGCGCTCAGCGGCGGTCTGGCCGCCGCGCTCACCTGGCAATCGACCCGTGGAACCGTCGTGCCCTGGGTGGTTCAGGTCGACAAGTTAGGCCAGCCCGAGGCCGTCGCCCCGGCAACCGCGGGGTACCGGCCCAACGATGCCCAGATCGCCTATCAACTCGCTGAGTTCATCACAGATGTGCGCGCAATTCCCAACGATCCGGTGGTCGTGCGCTCGAACTGGCTCAAGGCCTATGACTTTACCACGGACAAGGGGGGGCAGGCGTTGAACGGATATGCTCAGGCTAACGACCCGTTCGCCAAGGTCGGGCTGACTCAGGTGACCGTGGAGGTGGTCAGTGTCATTCGTGCGTCTCCGGACTCTTTCCGTATTACGTGGATCGAGCGCAGCTATGCCAACGGTCAGTTGATCTCGACCGCGCGCTGGTCGGCAATCATCAGCCTCGTCATCGATACGCCGCGCGATCCGGAGCGTCTGCGCAAAAATCCGCTCGGCATTTATGTCAATAGCCTCAACTGGTCCCAGGAGTTCAACCCATGACCGCCTCTCGCCTCACCCCGCCTGCTTTCTGTGTTCTCGCCTGTTTGTTTACGGTCGCCGATCCCGCTGCGGCCCGGCCTCGCCCGTACAAGGCGGTGCAACACTCTACGCCGTCGCCGGCTATGGAGCTGGAAAAGGCCAATGCCGCCGCCCGGGTGCAGCCCGCACCCGCTTCATTCGTCAATGCGGAGCAGGTCTATGCCTACACACCGGGCAGCCTCTATCAGGTCTATACCTGCGTCGGTAAAGTCACGGACATCGCCCTGCAGCCCGGCGAACGCCTGGTGGGCTCAGGCCCGGTCGCTGCCGGTGATACCGCGCGCTGGATCATCGGGTCGACCGAAAGCGGCAGTGGAGATGCCCGCCAAACCCACATACTGGTCAAGCCGACCGTGCCCGGCCTGTCCACCAACCTCGTCATAAATTCCGACCACCGCACCTACCATGTCGAGCTCCAGGCCTTGCCGGCGACCTATATGGCATCCGTGTCCTGGCGCTATCCGCAAGACGAACTGATCGCGGTCGC
>CAMLIY010000063.1 GCA_946480125.1 uncultured Asticcacaulis sp. | reverse complement strand
TTCATCACGCACCTCTTTTGCGCTCGATAAGCGCCTTGATCAGTTGAATCTCTTCATCGCTGGCCGGCTGCATCGATAAGGCGTGCATGGCCAGAAGGGCGGGCGACCCCGAAAACAGCTTGTCACTCAGGTCTTGCAACAACTGCCCCTGCATGTCCTCTTCACGCATGGCGGCGGCGTAAATATGCGCCTTGCCGTCTTCTGTGCGCGACACGAGGCCCTTGTCGAGCATGATCTGCATGGTTTTCAGGACCGTCGTATATCCCATCGGGCGTGCCTGCGAAAGCACCTCGAAGATATCGCGCACGGTGGCGGCGCCCTTGGCCCACAAGGCGCGCAGGATTTCCAGTTCGGCTTCGGTCGGTTTACGGGCGGAGGCATTGGATGGGGTCATGCCTGATATATACGAAGACCTTCGTAACGAGTCAACGAAAATCTTCGTAGATGGGCGGGGTTGCCATTGCCGGAAGGTTTCGTCTTTAATGACGCGGGGCGGGGACAGACACGGAGGAACCTATGCGCCGATTTATCCTGCCCCTTATGCTGGCCTTGATGGCGGCTCCGGCCTTTGCGCAGACGCCTTCGCCGGCTGATCTTTACGGACCGTTGTTCGTCGATGTCCAGACGCAGAAGATATTCCCCGACGGCAAAACCTTTGTCGATATGATGGCCAAGCGACCCGCCAGCGAAATCATGGCCGATTATCAGGCGCATCCGCCGCAAACCCGCGACGCGCTGACGGCTTTCGTGACGGCCAATTTCGATGCGCCGGCAAAACCGGCCTCTTTCCCGCCTTCTGGTGAACGCCTCAGCCTGAAGGCCCATATCGCCAGCCTGTGGCCGCAGCTTGAGCGCCCGGCCCTGGAGGCGCAGGAAGGCTCATCGGCACTTTCGCTGCCGGAATCCTATGTGGTGCCAGGCGGGCGTTTCCGTGAGATCTACTACTGGGACAGTTATTTTACCATGCTGGGCCTCTATGCGGATGGTCAGGACAAGCTGGCGCAATCCATGCTGACCGATTTCGAGAGCCTGATCGAGCGCTATGGTCATATCCCCAATGGCGCGCGCAGCTATTATCTCAGCCGGTCGCAGCCGCCTGTTTTTGCCCTGATGCTGGAGATTAAGCCCAGCGGTGATCCCGGGAAACAGTCGCGTGAACTGGCCGCCTTGCGAAAGGAACACGATTTCTGGATGGCTGGGGCCTATTGCGCCGTCAAATACAAGCCTTGCCAGCGGGTAGTGGTGATGCCGGATGGCAGCCAGCTCAACCGCTACTGGGATGACCGCGATATGCCGCGTGAAGAATCCTATGCTGAAGATGTAGCGACGGCGGTGAAAAGCGATCGTCCGGCCGCCGAGGTCTATCGTGACTTGCGGGCGGCGGCGGAAAGCGGCTGGGATTTCAGTTCGCGCTGGCTTAAGGCACCAATGGATCTGTCAAGCATCCACACCAGCGATATCGTGCCTGTCGATCTCAACAGCCTGTTGTGGAAGCAGGAAACGATCATTGCCGAGCGCTGCCGAAAACTGGCCGATATCGTTTGCGCCACCCAATATGATAACTGGGCGAAGGCACGGAAAAAGGCGATCACCCGTTATCTGTGGCGCGATCATCGCTTCGGCGATTATGACCTGAGCACAGGCCGTCTCACGCTCACGACCTCGGCGGTCATGCTTTATCCGCTGTTCGCCGGCCTGGCCACGGAGGCACAGGCGAAAGAGACCGCCCGTCTGACGCGCCTGCAACTGACAGCGCAGGGCGGGCTGCGCACGACGCAGAACCCGACCGGCCAGCAATGGGATAGTCCGAATGGCTGGCCGCCCCTGCAATGGATCGCCATTAAGGGCCTGAGCAATTACGGTTTTGACAAGCAGGCCCATGACCTGGCGTCCCGTTTTATCCGGACGGTGGATCTGACCTACCGTGATACCGGCAAGATGCTGGAGAAATACGATGTTGAGGCGCGCCGGCCGGGCGGCGGTGGTGAATATCCTTTGCAGGATGGTTTTGGCTGGACCAACGGCGTGACGCGCGCCCTGTTAGCCAAATATCCTGATCTCGATCCGGATCAGTGAATGCCCGGCAACTGCGCCTGTATGAACCTGTGCACATCTGCGCCGAGCGTTTCCGGATCGACGCCGGCCTGAAAGGTGCAGCGGGGCAGGCGGGCGCACAGGACACTGGCCATATTCGCGTGGCTCGTGGTGGCGGTTTTATTTTCCAGAACAATGACTTGCGCCGCTCTTTTAAGAGAGGTCACCGGCAGGTGCAGGTCGTTCAAATCGGCATAGGCCTTCTGCATTTGCTTTTGCCAACTCTCGCTTTTCTGACGCATCCGCAGGTCGGGATTGGACATCTGCCAGCTTTGCGCGATGCCGCCCCAATAACCAGGTTGACCATTATCACGATGCCAGGAATCTCCTTTGGCGATTGGTCCACCGAGATAGGGATCGTAGCCGATGAAGCCTCGCAGGGTGTCGTCTTTCAATAAGGTAGAGAGCGACAGGGCAGTGATGGCGCTATAGCCGGTGCCGATAACGAAGACCGGTTTAGCTGCCGACGGCTTGATGATGTCTGTGATGAAATCGCGCGCCGTAAGCTGGCTGTCATGGTAACTGCCGGCGAAAACACTTTGATTTTGCAAAAGGTAATGACCCGATCCACCCTGGCCTGGGGCCTCCAGCAGCCACACACCATAACCCTCATCCAGCAATTGCCGCATCAGTTCGAAATAGACCTCGGCCGGATAATCGGCATCGGCGAGGATCAGAACCTGAGCCTTTGGGTTGATCGGCGGCGAGGCCACGCCATAACGCGCTTCGGGTAATGAGCCGGCACGATAGGCGCCCCAGACAAAACCATCAGGCGGATAATATTGCGGCGATAGGCCGGCCGGGATGCGGCTGTCGAGAAAGGCCTGGCCGGGCTGCATCTCTTTAGCCGCGTCTGTCAGCTTAGAACAGGCGGTCAGGCTTAAGGCGACGCTCAAAACTACCAGCGCCGGCATCACGGATTTTCGACGGAAAAAGGCGCCCATTGGTCAAGCTATACTGGAGATTCCGTGAAGCGGCTATGACATTTGCAACGCACTATGAACAGGAATTGACTTGATATTATGACGTGAAAAGACCAATTAGGGGCTTGGCGAACTGTGCCCCGTATCTCCGTTGAGTCCCATGGTCACTCTGATAAATCGTGTTGAGTCTAGCCCGCGTGAATTGCGTCACCCGGAAAAGCAGAACAAACCGGATTCGCCAATCCTGAAAAAACCCGACTGGCTGCGCGTGAAAGCGCCCGGTTCAGCGGGATATAACGAAACGCGCGGTATCGTGCGTGACGCCAAACTGGTCACGGTTTGCGAAGAGGCGGCGTGCCCGAATATCGGCGAATGCTGGTCGAAGAACCACGCCACCATCATGATCATGGGCGATACCTGCACGCGGGCCTGCGCCTTCTGCAATGTCAAGACCGGTCTGCCGCAGCCGCTCGATGCAGATGAGCCGCGCCGCGTCGGCGAGACGGTCGCCCTGATGAAATTGTCGCACGTCGTCATCACATCGGTGGACCGTGATGATCTGAAGGACGGCGGTGCCGAACATTTCGCCGAAGTTATCCGCCAGATTCGCGCGCAGTCGCCCAAAACGACGATCGAAATCCTGACGCCGGACTTCCTGCGCAAAGATGGCGCCGCCGAGATCGTCATTGACGCCAAACCCGACGTGTTTAATCACAATCTGGAAACCGTGCCGCGTAACTATCTCAAGATTCGCCCCGGCGCGCGCTATTTCCATTCGCTGAGACTGCTTGAGCGGGTGAAAGAACGCGATCCGCAGCAGTTCACCAAGTCCGGCATTATGGTGGGCCTCGGTGAAACACGCGAAGAGGTCATGCAGGTCATGGACGACATGCGTTCGGCCGGAATCGATTTTATCACCATCGGCCAGTATCTCCAGCCGACGCGCAAGCACGCCGCCATTGATCGCTTCGTGACGCCGGACGAGTTCAAGGCTTATGAGGCCATCGCCCGCGCCAAGGGCTTTCTGATGGTGTCGTCCTCACCTTTGACCCGCTCGTCGCATCATGCGGGTGAGGATTTCGAACGTCTGCGTGCGGCCAGGGCCGCCCGGAAATAATGACCAGGCTGCGTCTTGAGCGCGACCTGGCTTACACGCCGGCGCAATTATGGGAAATGGTCGGCGACGTCGAGCGTTATCCGGAATTTATTCCATGGATCAAGTCTTTGCGCGCCTATAACCGCGGTGGCGATGAAGATATTGCGCGCTTCGACGCCGATGTCACTGTCGGTTTCAAACTGCTGAGTGAACGCTTTTCCACGCGGGTGACGCGCGCGGCCGAAGCTCTGCTGGTCGATTTCGACCTGATCCGTGGGCCATTCCGCAAGCTTCAGGGGCGCTGGACCTTCACGCCATCAGCGCTGGGCACGAAGGTGGCTTTCGATCTCGATATTGACATCAGAAATCCGCTGCTGGATGCTGTTTTCAAAGCCAATTTCAACCTGGCGGTTTCAAAGCTGCTGGCCATTTTCGAAGCACGGGCGAAAGCGCTCTATCCGAAAGCAGTTAAATCATGACCTCATTTAACTGGCATGGTGATATCATTTCGATTGATACCCCGGTCACCTCCACATACAGGATGACGCAAAATGTGCGCCGCTTTATGCGCGTTCAGTGTGGCGACGATTTCAAATTTGATCGCGACTTCATGGCATGGGTGAAAAGCGGGGCGCCTGAGACAATGGGCGATATCGCCACCGAATGGTGTAAGCGTAATAAGCGCTGATCAGGCCATCAGCGTGTCAATCGCCCATTGCAGGGCATAGGCTACGCTCTTTTCGCGGACATTATCGCGGCCGATATTGCCGAACTGCTGGGTGCGGGTGCGGGTTTGCCCTGTGTGGCTCAGGCCGAAGCAGACCATGCCGACTGGTTTTTCAGCGCTGCCGCCTGTGGGGCCTGCAATGCCGGTGACGCTGAGCGCGATATCGGCACCTGCGGTTTTCAGAGCACCCTCGGCCATGGCAAAGGCCACCTCTTGGCTGACGGCGCCATATTGAGGGAAAAGCACTTCGGGCACGCCGACCAGGGCTGTTTTGGCGGCGTTGGAGTAGGTGACGAGCCCGGTTTCAAAGACCTCGGATGAGCCTGATACGGCGGTTATGGCGCCAGCGACCAGACCACCTGTACAGCTTTCGACCGTTGTGATCTTTTTGTTGTGCTTTTTCAGCAGCGCGATCAATTGGGTGGCGAGGGCGGTCGAATCCATAGGTCTTCCAAAGAAAAAGGCGACCCGCAAGGATCGCCTTTTTGCTTTCAAATGCAAGGGGAATTAGACACCCGGATGCAGCGGGCCGTCCAGATTGGCGTTGGCGAAGTCCCAGTTGACCAGAGAGGTCAGGAAGGTTTCGATGAATTTCGGACGCAGGTTCTGATAGTCGAGATAGTAGGCGTGCTCCCAGACGTCGAGCGTCAGCAGCGGCTTGTCGCCCTTGGTGAACGGGGTCTCGGCATTGCCAGTCTTGACAACCTTGAGCTTGCCGTCCTGGCCGAGTACCAGCCAGGCCCAGCCGGAACCGAACTGGGTGGCGCCAGCGGTTTTGAACTGCTCGACGAAAGCATCGAACGAACCGAAATCGGCATTGATCTTCTCGGCGATCTTGCCAGTGGCCGCACCGCCGCCATTTGGTTTCATCGATGACCAGAAGAAGGTGTGATTCCACACCTGGGCGGAATTGTTGAACACGCCGGGGTTCTTGCCTTCCGAGGCCTTGACGATTTCAACCAGCGACAAGCCGGCGAACTCGGTGCCTTCGATCAGCTTATTGAGGTTGTCGACATAAGCTTTGTGGTGTTTGGCGTGGTGATAGCTGAACGTATTGGCCGACATATAGGGCTCAAGGGCGTCGGCGGGATAGGGCAAGGGGGGAAGTTCGAAGGCCATGGAATTACCTCTTGGCTGAAATGGGAGGAAACGCGAACCCTCGTCATATATTCGGAGCAAAATAGCTTTTCAATAGCTGGCACGCATGAGAATGCTTCGCAATAAAATCCACAACAATTCAATGGGTTTTGTAAAAAAGCTAAAGCGCGCGACGTGATCTCAAAAAAACCAGTAATGACAGACTGTTGACTTAAATCTCTATACTGCAAACCGCTTGGGCGGCCAAACCTTCGCCACGTCCGGTAAAGCCCATTTGTTCCGTCGTCGTCGCTTTTACGCTGACACGGTCGACCTCAATGCCGATGATTTCTGCGATCCGGGCACGCATGGCTTCGCGGTGCGGCTTGATTTTCGGGTGTTCGCAGATAAGTGTGACATCGACATTGACGATGGCTCCGCCCTTTGCGTGCAACAGGTCCGCGGCATGTTTCAGGAAGCGATCGGATGACGCGCCTTTCCACTTCTGATCCGTCGGCGGAAAGTGGTCGCCGATATCGCCAAGACCCGCGGCGCCTAGAAGGGCGTCTGTGAGGGCGTGGAGGCCGGCGTCGGCATCGCTATGGCCGATTAAGGTCTGGTTATGGACAATCTCGACCCCACAGAGCCAGACGCTTTGACCCTCCCCCCAGCGATGGGCATCGAATCCTTGTCCAATCCTGATTTGCTTCAAGGGCTTTTCTCCGGAAATTAAGGCTTCCAGCAGGATGAAATCGGCTGGATAGGTCAGTTTGTGAAGACTCATATCACCTTCGACAAGGGTGACGTTGATGCCGGAATGGGCGGCGACCATGGCTTCATCGGTCGGTATCTGGTCCGCAGGCCAGCGCTCATAGGCGCGCAGAATATCGTGCAGGCGAAACGCCTGAGGTGTTTGCGCGCGCCACAAATTATCACGTGCCGGCGCCTCTACAATGCGGTTATGGTCGCCACGTTTCAGTGAATCCGTAACCGGCAGGGCCAGGATCGCCGCCGGTTTGGTCTCAAGTTCAGCCAGCAGGGCCTTGATATGATGCTGTTTCAGCAGCGGGCGAGCGGCATCATGGATAAGGACGATATCATCTGTATCGGTCACCAGGGCCTTCAGGCCATTGAGCACCGAATCGGCACGCTGAGCGCCGCCCGACACGATCCAGACGCGCCCGCCATAAGCAGCCTTGGCATGTTTCACGTCATCAGGCGGAACAACGACAACAATCTGTACGGCGCCGGCGGCCTCAAAGGCGCAAATCGACCAGTCAAGAACAAGTTTGCCGCCGAGTGGCATCCATTGCTTCTTGCCGCCGGAGCGGCTGCCGGACCCACCGGCGACGATAATAGCGTGAAATATCATGTCGTCTGTTTAGCGCGATAGAAACGTGGCGCAAGGGGAATGAATTGTGTATGTGAGCCCCATGACCGCAAACGTGCTGCAAATTGGCGACGTAACCGTACCGGGACGGGTGCTGATTGCGCCCATGACCGGCGTATCCGACCTGCCGTTTCGACGTATGGCGCATAAACTGGGCGCGTCTTATGCGGCGACAGAGATGGTGGCCTGTGCTGATCTGGAAGCCGGCCGTCCTGATATTGTGCGCAAGGCTCAGCTTGGCGAACATGAAGGCCTGAAGGTCGTCCAGCTTGTCGGCCGTGATCCGGCGCATATCGCCCGTGGTGCACACCTGGCCGAGGAGTCGGGCGCGCATATCATCGATCTTAATTTCGGCTGTCCGGCCAAGGAAGTAACGGGCGTCCTGTGTGGCTCTGCCCTGATGCGCGATCTCGATCAGGCCGAACGTATCATGGCGGCGGCCTTGAAGGCCACCTCGCGGCCGGTGACGGTAAAGATGCGCCTGGGCTGGGACGATCACAATGCCGCCGAACTGGCCGTGCGGGCCGAAAACCTTGGCATTGCCGCCCTGACCGTCCATGGCCGTACCCGCCAGCAGTTCTACAAAGGCGAGGCCAACTGGCGGGCGGTATCAGAGGTCAAGCAGGCTGTGGCCATTCCGGTGATTGTCAATGGCGACATAGTGGATCTGGAAACGGCTCAAGCCGCATTGAGGCAATCGGGTGCCGATGGCGTGATGATCGGGCGTGGCATCTATGGGCGTCCATGGTTGGCCCGCGACCTCAATGCGGCGTTGAATGACAATCGAGCCATGACGGAGATAGGGCAGACGGAAAGGGCCGCACTGCTGATTGAGCATATGCAGGCTTCCATGGCGTTTTACGGCGATGTCTTGGGACTGCGCATGTTCAAGAAGCATCTGGGGGCCTATATTGAGGCCTCTGCTCACGATCCGGATCCACTGGTTCGCCGCCAGGACAAAGCGCGGTTGTGTCGCATGGATGAGGCAAGCGCCATTGAAGCGGCCGTCCGCGCCTTAATGGCCGCCTGATTTCTTAGAATATTTGTGAAATATGCAACATTGCTGTTGATATTTGGACACAGTAGTGCGCAAATATCACTCATTGTGTACGAAGGCAAAGGTGTTGAAAGACGCATCGGCAAGACGGCGATGGCTGCACATATTCATGCGCAGCATGAAAATGCTCCGCACGGCCGGTTTGCAAAAACTTGCCCTGGCGGCGGGCTATGGCGCGTCCATATTAACGACGGCGTTTATCGTCTGGCTGATTATTGCAAGCCCTGGCACCGGTTTGACGGTCAAGGGACCGATAAGCAATACGACGGATTACCTTCTGATCCTCATCCTGTTGAATTTGGCTCTGCTTTTGGCGCTGATCTTCTTTGTCGTGCGCCGCGTGATTACTATTGCCCGCAGCCGGGGTGCCGATGCCGGCGCGCGTCTCCACCTGCGTTTTGTCTTCCTGTTTTCGCTGGCGGCGGTGACGCCCGCTATTATTGTGGCCCTGTCCTTCACCTTTCTCAACCGCGGCATCGACACCTGGTTTTCGGATCGGGTCCAGACGTCGGTTGAAAATGGCTATGACCTGGCCGGCGTATACCTGACCGAGGCCATGCGGACGTCCGGCGTAGCCATGAAGGCAGTTCAGCTACGCGTCGAAAGCCCTGAGGGACGGGCACTTTTTCCCAATCGCCTGGCTTTTTCGGTAGGCCTGAAAAAGATTCTTGATGAGGAAAGCGGCGAACTGACAGCGATATATGTCATCGACCGGACCGGACAGGTGCTGGCGCGGGCGGAATCACCCAAAGCGCCCGTTTATATGGCGCCGCCGTCAGACGCCATTCAGGACGTGGCAGCGACGGGACCTAAGGCTTACCCCTATGGCAACCCAGACGCTATCCGTCTGCTTTATTCGCTCACGGATTATAATGGGGCAATGCTTTACGGCATAAAGCCTTTGCCAACAGGCATCTATGCCAAGATTCAGACCGCCAATCAGGCGATTAATGACTACCGCGAGACAACCAACAAGAAAATCCGGGCGCAGGGCATTTTCTTCATGACCTATCTGGAGGCTGTCCTGCTGGTGCTGATCGGCGCCATCTGGGGCGGCACCTCGGCCGCGGAAAGTATCGCGGTGCCTGTGGCGCGCCTGGTGCAGGCGGCGGACAAGGTGGCCGGCGGCGATCTCAATGCGCGCGTGATGACCGTCAAGCAATCCGAGGATATCGCTGTGCTGTCGCGCGCTTTCAATCGCATGACATCCGATTTGCAAAGCCAGCAGGCGGCGCTGAAATCGGCCGGTGAGGAAGCAGAAAGCCGTCGGCGGTTTATTGAAACGGTATTGTCTGAAATCAGCGCCGGTATTGTCGGGATCGATGTACTGGAGCGCGTCTCAGCCATAAATCGTCATGCCGCTAACTTCCTCTCAACGCTCTCCGAAGAGGCAATTGGCGTTAGCATTCGGGAATTGGCCCCTGAAATCGCTGAACTTCTGGATAAGGCTTCGGTTCATCGTGTCGAGGAGCAGGAGGTCGATCTGGTCCGCAAGGGTGAAACGCGCCGGGTGCGTGTCCGTATTTCGGCGCTTGAAACCGGTGGGTCGGTTTTGACTTTTGATGACATTACACGCCTGATCGCCGCCCAGCGGAACGCCGCCTGGAAGGATGTGGCGCGCCGGATCGCCCACGAGATCAAGAACCCTCTGACGCCTATTCAGCTCTCGGCCGAACGCATCCGCAAAAAGTACCGGCCGCAGATCGAAACCGATGTCGATACCTTCGATCGATTGACCGACACGATCGTCAGGCAGGTGGGCGATATTGGCCGGATGGTCGATGAATTTTCGTCTTTCGCCCGGATGCCGGCCCCGAACTTCTCCGAGGAAGACGCAGCGGAAATGGTGCGGGCCGCCGTTTTTGCACAGCGCGTAGCCCGGCCGGATATTAGTATAGAGATTGTTGAGCCCCTGCCGGAATTGCGGGTTGTATGTGACGGCCGGATGCTCAGTCAGGCGCTCGGCAATGTGCTGAAAAATGGTGGTGAAGCAATTTCTTCACGCCTGATGCGCGATCGGGGTGCGGAAGAAGGCGACGCGGCGGAGGGCGTGATTGGTCATCTGCGCGTCGAAATGTCTCAGTTGGCGGGAGAGCTTATTATTGAGGTTGAGGATGATGGCATCGGCCTGCCGGAAAAAGATCGCGACCGGCTGACGGAACCTTATGTGACCACGCGGGAAAAAGGCACAGGTCTTGGCCTGGCGATAGTGAAGCGTATTCTCGAAGACCACGGCGGAGAGTTTTATCTCAATGACGCGGTTCATTTAAGTGGTGCGCGGGCGGTTCTGCGTTTGCCGCGCATGCAGACGGGGCTATCCCCGGAAACTACAAATGAGGCTCCGGTAAACGGGCCAAAAATGATGAGGGTGTGATGAAAGTCTCTTCTGGCGTCGATATTCTGGTTGTTGATGATGAAGCCGATATTCGTGAACTGATTGCGGGCATCCTGGAGGATGAAGGCTATTCAGTTCGAACGGCTGCGGATTCCAATTCGGCCTTGCGGGCGATCAAGGCGCGCAAGCCCAGCCTGTGTGTTCTTGATATCTGGATGCAGGGCGGCGGACTGGATGGCCTTGAGCTGCTCAGTGTTATTCATGAGCTGGATCCGGACATTCCGGCCATCATGATTTCCGGCCACGGTAATATTGAAACCGCCGTGACCGCCATCAAGAAGGGCGCGTTTGATTTTATCGAAAAGCCTTTTAAAACAGAGCGTCTGATCATGGTTGTTCAGAGAGCGCTTGAACTGACCAGTCTGCGCCGAGAAAACAAGCGCCTGCGCAGCCAAGCCGTCGTGCCGGACGGACTGATCGGAAATTCTGCGGCGGCGCAATTACTGCGATCGACCATCGCCAAGGTGGCGCCGGCCAATTCACGCATCATGATTTCCGGACCGGCCGGTTCAGGCAAGGAACTGGTGGCGCGGATGATTCATGAAGTCAGTCCGCGTGCCAAATGCGAGTTTGTGGCCATTTCCGCCGCCGGCATGACCCCTGAGCGGCTTGATGTCGAGTTGTTCGGCGAGGAAGGTGAAAGCGGGCGTCCGCGCAAGATCGGGGTGTTCGAGCGCGCGCACGGCGGCACCTTGTTCCTCGATGAGGTGGCCGATATGCCGCCCGAAAGCCAGAGCCGCATCCTGCGGGTATTGGTCGAGCAACGTTTTACCCGCGTTGGTGGCGCCCAGGATGTGCAGGTTGATGTGCGGGTGATTTCCTCGACCTCAAAGGATCTCTCGTCCGAAATCGCGGCCGGGCGTTTCCGCGAAGATTTGTTCCATCGCCTCAATGTCGTGCCAGTGCGTGTGCCGGGTTTGTCGGAGCGTCGTGGTGATATCGCTGAACTGGTGCAGTATTTCATCGACCGCATCAGCGCGGCGCAGGGGTTGCCGAAGCGCATCCTCAGCGAAGATGCGATGGCGACGCTCCAGGTGCACGAATGGCCGGGGAATGTCCGCCAGTTGCGCAACAATATCGAGCGTCTGCTGATCCTGGCGTCGGGTAATCCGAATGAGCCGATCACGGCGCACATGCTGCCCTCGGAAGTGGTGGAATCGGCGACCGCCGGCGCCATCCGGCCGGAACGGATTATTGCGCTGCCATTGCGTGACGCGCGTGAGGTTTTCGAGCGGGAATATCTGTCGTCGCAGATCGTGCGTTTTGGCGGTAATATTTCGCGTACGGCCAATTTCATCGGCATGGAACGTTCGGCCCTGCACCGCAAACTGAAAAGCCTTGGGCTGGCGCATATACGTGCCGATGAGGATGAGGTCTAAGCTGTAATGCCCAGAATTGCCTATGTAAATGGCGCTTATGAACGCGCCAGCGAAGCCGCCGTATCAATCGAGGATCGCGGCTATCAGTTTGCTGATGCGGTCTATGAGGTGTGGTCTGTATTTGACGGCCGACTGGCTGATCTGACCGGGCATTTGAACCGCCTGGAACGCTCGCTGTCGGAATTGCAAATCGCCATGCCGATGCCGCGCACCTCGCTAATGGTGGTGCTGAACGAAGTGGTGCGCCGCAATCGTATTCGTGAGGGTCTGGTTTACCTTCAGGTAAGTCGTGGCGTGGCGCCGCGCGATCATGTGTTTCCGGTAAATACCCGCCCTTCGGTCGTGATCACCGCCAAACCGGTCGATCGGGAAGCGGCCGCCCGCAAGGCTGACGCCGGCATCAAGGCGATCAGCGCGCCGGATATCCGCTGGGGACGCTGTGATATCAAGACCGTGGGCTTGCTGCCTAATGTGCTGGCCAAGCAAACAGCGAAAGAGCAGGGCGCGGGTGAGGTCATTTTCGTAGATGCTGACGGCTTCGTTACAGAGGGTGGCTCGACCAATGTGTACATCGTCATTGACGGAGTGATCAGGACGCGCAGCCTGACGGCCAATATCCTGGCCGGCGTCACACGGCTTAACCTTCTGCCGTTGATTGCTGAAAGTGGAATCGAAGTGCGGGAGGAAAGCTTTACGCTTACGGAGGCCAAGGCGGCTTCGGAAGTCTTTATCACCGCTGCGACCAGTTTGGTGATGCCGATTATTGCCATCGATGATCACAAGATTAGCGACGGTAAACCAGGCCCAATCGCTTGTGCGCTAAGGGAAGTCTATATCGAACGCGCCCGTGCGTCGGCAGGTGTGTAAAATAATTTTACCAGACTGTGGTTGAAAAGACCCGGAATCTTTGCATAAATAGACACTTATTGTCTGTGTGAGGGGTATTGTGCCCTTCAAATTTTTAAACAAGAAGGGCCGACAATGTCCCACGATAAGAAACAAAATCTGCAGGATACGTTCCTAAACAGTGTCCGCAAAACCAAAACCCCTCTGACCATCTTCCTGATCAATGGCGTCAAGCTCCAGGGCATCGTCAGCTGGTTCGATAATTTTTGTGTCCTGCTGCGCCGCGATGGTCAGTCGCAACTGGTTTACAAGCACGCGATCTCAACCATCATGCCGGCTGCACCTGTTCAGCTTTATGAGCAAGAAGAAGACCTTGACGACTAAAATCCTTACGGAAAAAAGTCTTTGAGCGATCGTTTTCATGATAACGCGCCAGAAATTGTGCGCGCGGTCGTCGTTGATCCGGACATAGACGTTCATGTGCGCGGCGGTGGCGAACAGTCCCCTGCGCGCCGATATGAAGAGTCACGGCTTGAAGAAGCCGTGGGTCTCGCCATGGCCCTTGATCTGGAAATCGTCGGCACGATGAGCATGCGTGTGCGCAAGCTCAATCCCGCAACCTTGTTTGGTGAAGGAAAAGTGTCAGAAATCAAGATGCTGTGCGAAGAGGCTGAAGCCTCGCTATGCGTCGTCAATGGCGCGCTTTCGCCGATCCAGCAGCGCAATCTCGAAAAGAAACTTGAGGTCAAGGTGGTCGATCGCACCGGCCTGATCCTCGAAATCTTCGGGCGCCGGGCGCGAACCGGCGAAGGCAAGCTACAGGTCGAACTGGCACGGCTGGAATATGAGCGGTCGCGCCTGGTCCGCACCTGGACCCACCTGGAACGCCAGCGCGCCACCGGTACAACCGGCGGGCCTGGTGAAACCCAGATCGAACTGGATCGCCGCATGATCGCCGACAAGATCAAGCAGTTAAAGTCCGAACTGGAAGAGGTGCGGCGCACACGCGGCCTGCATCGCAGCCAGCGCAAGAAGGTGCCGTATCCCATCGTGGCGCTGGTCGGCTATACCAATGCCGG
>CAMLIY010000062.1 GCA_946480125.1 uncultured Asticcacaulis sp. | reverse complement strand
AGCCTTTGTTGCAGGTCGTCAGCCGCTGCCCTCATTTGCGTGAGTGCGGCTTTCATTTGCTCAACCGTCGCCGCAGGGGCATCAAATCTGAACCACAACTCTGTGAAGCCGACATCATCCCTAAGCATGGTTTCGGCTAGATAGCCATCTGCTTCAAGTATAGGCTGAAGTTCCTGAGTCGAAGAACCGCCTTCATACAGTATTTCCGAGGTAGCCCGCAGAATTATAGTTTTGAAAACCGGCGCTTGCAGGGCGACAACATGCCTGAGGATAGCCAGTTCTTCTCCCGGCGCATCCAGAATCATCATGTTGTCGCCGGCCGCCGGCAGAGAAATCCGGTTTATCAAATCGCTGACATTCAGGGTTTCAACCGGTTGTTCCGATATGATGCGCAATCCTGGAAACAGCGACCGCAGGGCGTCCGTCGGCGGTTTCAATCCGGACAGCGAGGAAAAATTCAACATATAGAGCGTTGATTGTCCTGTCGTTTCCGCTAAGGCGAAGGGTAAAACTTCCAGACGCGCATCATTGCCGCCGATCCGCTTCAGCGCCGAAACCAGATTGCTGTTAGGCTCAACAACAATAATTTTTTGGGCTTTGCTCTTTAGAAGCCAGGGCAGATCCGCACCCGCGCCGGCACCAACATATACGATAGTGTCTAAGGCATTTAGCGCTTCCAGAGCCATAAGCAATGGGGAATCATCGCTAGATTCATTCGACATTATTTTTCTCTGTTCTTAGAAATGCCTGTTCCCAGGCAAGTAAACTATTTCCATTAGAGAGCTTTTCGATCTGATAGACTCAGATCGGCGCTCTAAGTTTTTGTTTATCGCTCTTCCTTATTCAAAAAGTGGACCCACTTTTTGGGGAAACGCTCTAAAGGCCGCGTTTCTTGCGACCGGATCAGTCGTCCGAAACAGGTATGGCCTGGATATTTTCAACGAAAATTACCAGTTTGCGGGGATCGCCAGGTACGGTTTTAATTTGCGCGAACTCCATAACGCCTATGTTTTCACCTTCTTGCAAATCAACCTGTAGCTGGATACTAAGTTTTGTTTTCATCGCCTCATTGGGTAAAACAAACGATTGCTCGAAAAGGCTGACCTCATTATCGCTCATGGGGTTACGGTAGTCGATCATCACATCATAGCGGCCCGCTGCCTCGCATAGAAGAACAAATTCTGCCCTGGCCTCGTTTATCCAGCGGCCACTGACAATGTCTTCTTCGGGAAAAGGCCCCTCGGAGCCTGAGAAACCTTCCCTAGGTATCCAGGTTTGCCTCGCCAGGGGCGTAAATTTCCATGACTTGCTTTCAAGGTCGTAATGAAAGGTTCCATCCGGCGATATATTTTTGTTCTTGGCCTTCCCGTCCATGAAGGCTTGTTCAAGCTCATAGCTTTTAAGGCTGTCCACTTCAGAGAAGTATTTCACCAGATTCGAACTCAACTGACCATCCCGCCTTCTGTGGCTGGCGATCAGGGTGTCGATCTGATAATATTCCGTATGCTGGGCGAACCGGTACCAAAGATCATAATCGCCCGCATATCTCAAGGATGCATTCAGACCGCCCGTCTTGTCCCACAGTTCAGAACACCAAAAGGTTCCCTCCTGCATGACAAAGACATCCTTGCGTCCGTCATAAAGTCCAAGCGCCATATTAAGCCGACTGTAGCCTCTTAACGGCCAAAGCCGGAATACGAAGCCATCGGACGCCATGATATTGACCAGACCGCCAACAAGCTGGGCGGAAGGGTGCTCTCTGAAAAAGGACGCTATAGCCGCAAGGCCGCCGGGAAAAAGAATATCATCGGCATTGACCCAGCCCATGATTGTCCGTTCCCCGGCCACATTTTCCACCTCGGGCATTTTATAGGCAGACGGCACAACCTTGCTGAACCTTGGCAATAAGGGCCCGCGCTGCCCCGCCTCTTTTGCCGAATTGCCCTCACCTTGGGCCAGAGACTTGCGGGCAAAATCGAACCCGCGGTTTATCCCATCATACATGCCGTTGTCCTTCTCGACCGAATAGGAGAAGGAAACCCCCTTGCAGAGCAGGGGGAAGTCAGGCCCGTCTATCAGACGCTGCCATTTTTGGATGATCTGATGGGTTTTATCCGTCGAGCCCGCATCCTGAATATGATAGCGGATCCGAAAATCACCCTGCTGGAACACCACAGAGGATATAGTTTGTTCGATAAACTTATCCAGGTTGTAGCTCGGCGTGACGATCACAAAAAGCATTACGCATCAACTCCTGCCGCCCGCGGCGTCGTAGCAGATTGAAAAAAACGTAGGCTGACCATGCCTGCGAATGGGCCGCGCTTTTTAATCCGCGCGGGAAAACAATATATCGCTCAGTATCAGCGCAAGCTTCCGGGGATCTGCCTCCGATGACGTCCATTTCTGGAACCTGATCGATAAGTCATTCCAGCCCTTTTTCAATGGAGTTTTAAAATAGACTGTATCGATATGCCCATAGGCGCTGCGCGCCAGGGTATGATGATGACTATCGCCGTCTCCAACCTGCATTTCCAATTCCATGTCGTCGAAAAGGATATTCTGGCACTCGATGGCGATCCAATAGTCACATGTCTGGGTGCTTTTGATACGAATCCGCGATTCCGGCCCCTGCAACCAGGAAAATGGTTTGGGAATGCCGTGTTGCGGATGGGCCTCCTCTCTCGAACAGACACCGTCACCTGGAATCCAGGTATTGCCTGCCTTCACGCTGTCAAGAGCGCTTACCTCTGAAAACTTCGAGCGGAACTCTCTCGGCTTGAACGTAATATTGGTGCGCACGCCCAGCCGGTCGATCAGGCCTGCGCGCACCAGCACCTGATAGAAGCTATGGTAGCAGGCCTCCACGGAATGCTCATTGAAGAAGTAGATAGGCCCCAGTTCATGCAATTGCTGTCTGAGTTGCGGCCTTTCCTTGAGCATCAGCACAAGGCGGACGATATCGTCCGGCGACTCTGTCTGCGCCAGTACGCCCGAATACCCCTCCGCGACGGCTTCCGTCACGCCTGTGACACCATAGGCCACGGATGGCGTGCCGATCGCGGCCGCTTCGGCAAATATCTGGCCGAAGGTTTCCTCACGACTGCCACCGACCAGAAGATCCGACGCCGCGTAATACAGCCGCAATTTTTCCTGATCGGTGACATATCCGGGCAGCAGACACATATCACCGAACATGTCGCGCTGCGATTCCGTGAAATGGCCAAGAATAATTACTTTAAGTTTGCTGATCTTGTGTTCGGCAAACTTTCGCATGATCGGCAAGGCGCCCTTGCGGGCATCATTCAGGTCGCTTGTGCTCATGATGACGATGAAATCATCGGTTGGTAGGCCCAGCGCCATGCGCGCCGTGGCCTTGTCCCGGGGCACGAAATACCCCGGATCAATCGCCAGTTTTATCTGGTCAACATCATGGAAGGGCAAAACGGACGACTGATCCACAAAATCCCGGGTCCAAAGCGAATTCGCCACGAGCACCACATTGGGATTCTCATTCAGCAAGGCGCGCTTCTGTACCCAGGCGCGATTGATTTCATTTGGATCGAGCCGGGGATATTCACGGGGTGTCGGACAGTTGGCATCGCAACCCTCCTCCAGCATACGGCAGCCGTTCGTATAGGCGCAGCGCCCCGTCAGCCACCAGAAATCGTGCATGATAACCAGTGTCGGCCAGCGTTGAAACACGGCCTCAAAAAGGCTGGGATCGGCATTGGCCGAATGCACATTCCCCAGAACTACGATATCACAATCAGTCTCTTCAATCTGCGCGACCAATTCATCCGACGTGGGCAAAACCCCCTGGCGGTTTCGATCGAGCAACTGGAAAGCACTCACCTTGTGACCCGCCGCTTCGATAGCCTCGGCCAGTCTCAAATGGGCTATGCCGGCACCGTAATGAAAGCCTATATCATTGACGAAGCAAAAAGACAGCTTGCGAGAACTGGCACCGTTCGGATTTTGAGTCGGTACGTGGCCGGTGCGCTTTACAAAGCTGTCGCGCACCGTAATGAGTTCTGCCTTAAAGCGCGATTCAACATGCGTCTTTTGTTGATCGTGGCGTCGGAACAACGCGATCGGACGCCCGATTACGTGTATTTTGGCATTTTCGACCGCGAACCTCATCCACAGCTCATAGTCCATGCTGTAATACAGGTCTTCTCGGACCATACCACCCGCTTTTTCCCATATGGCGCGCGAAAAGAAGACTTCCGGCTGGTAAAAAAATTGTCCGGCATTCCAGCCGCCGTCGAGATCAAGAATTCTATCCAGCGGCAAAATACCGTCTGAACAGGCCGTCATATGCTCGGATTCGTAGACATAATCCTTATGGGTGCGGCAAATACCCGCGACCAGATCCGCGCCTGATGAGACAAAAGCGACCGCCATAGCATGAAGGGCACCTTCGGCCAGCATATCGTCACTGTTTAGCCAGGTCAGAATGTCACCGGAGGCGATATTCATGCCCTTATTGATGGCGTGAGACTGCCCTCTGTCAGGCTCGCTGACATAATGACTGATATGCGGAAGATAACGGCGAACCACCAGATCGGTAGCGTCCGTCGATCCGCCGTCCATTATGATGAGATCAAGGTTTTCATAGCCTTGATTAATAATCGATAACAAGGTCTCCTCAATATAGTTTCCCTGATTATATGTCGGCACCACGATCGAGATGCGCGGCCATTGCTGACCGTCAAGCCGGCCTTTCGGCGTAGTGCTGCTGCGGCCGCGCCACGGCCAACGATCCGGTCGTTCATCGCCCGAAACAATCTCCGACCAGAAGGTCAGCAGCATATTTTGCAAGTCTTGCTCGCGGCTCTTCTTGTCCCCGTCGGCATCCCGATAAGCATCAAATATGATACGAAGGCGTTGCCAGTCGCTATCGTCAAAGCGGCGCGAAAACAGCCTTTCGCCGCGTGACGCCAGAGATACTGCCGATACCGGCCCTTCCATCACCGCCAGCAGATCGTCCGAAAGCGGCGCATCAATACATATGGCGCGCTGCGAAAGCATGGCCTCGCCTTCAGGCCTTATCAGGATGCCATCGGCGGAAAGCAATTCGAAAGCGTCTTCAATTCGCTGATATTCATCAATATCCGCATCCAGCCAGACAATGACGTCGAATTTAAGCGGTATGGTTTCAGCGAGACGTCTGACCGTCCCCGAAAGCAGCAGCGGCCGCTTTTCAAAAGGAAGCTGGCGAATGTCGGCCCACGCCGCACTCGCATCCTGTTCGTTGCTGTAAGCAAAGGCCAACAGGTCGGTCGAGGCCATAAGTGACGCATCTACCTCATGGCCATCGACGATTAAAATCGTGCGGCGCTCTGCGGCTTCACCCAGTAATAGTTTATGGTAAGCCAGTATAGCGTTTAATTGACGCAAGTGGAGAGTCATTAAGTCAGCTCCTGCTGCACGGAGGCAAGATGGGGCTGCAATTTTGACACACCTAGTTTTATACCTAGCTTAACCCAGCGTGAAGCCGAGATCAGCGTTATATCGCGCTTCAATACACTGAGAGATTCTCTAAGTGAGTTCAGCTCTTCATTCTGAATATTTAGAGTCTCCAGAAGCATAGCCTTTTCTTCGTTTGCCTTCGCTAATGCATTTTCTTTTGCATTCTCGATTTTTTCTTCGTTCCGCGATTCCGTAATCACAGCTTCATTTACGTTCACCAAGTTATTTTCTCGCATTTTCGCAATATCATTGTAAAGCTGGTGAACCTCTTCCCTCGGCCTCGCCAATTCATAGCGGGCTTCGTGCAAATCCTCCGCCAAATCAGGATGGCTCTGCGGTTCATGTTCGGACACGGCTGCTTTTGAAGCCTTCAAAGCCGCCAGCTTCCGCTCTAGATCGTTTATAATATGCCGCATAAGTTTGTCACCGCTCTCATGGGTTTGCTCATTCCGGGCATACCGCTGTTGAACGTCCCTGAGTTCATTCTGGGCGACGATGGTCTTGTATTCCGATTGCAAGAGCTGCGACCGCAGATTATTTTCTACGGATAATGCCTGATCCAGGCGCTGAACCAGAGGAAAGAAAATTTGCTCGAAAAGCTGGATCTGATCGTCATCGAAAGCGCCGGCATTCTTGAAAATTTTTTCAAGGCGCTCGCCCATTGGAATAATCAGGTCACCCGTCGACAGGGCGGCGTCCATGTCCTTGTTGGGATATATAGACGTCATACCTTTGCTTAGAGTCGTCAAAAACGATTTCCAGTCCCCGGCGCAGTCTTCGGATAGGGCGACAGGCATTATAGCGCGAGACACAACCGATTTTCCACTAACGAACTCCGGCGCGTCGGCCGGGTAGGCGGCAGTATTTTCCAGCACATGACCCAAGGCCTGCCTGACATCATCCCAATTCCATTCTTCCAGGCTGCGCAGAGATGGAAGCCCCTTGATAAGGCCGGCATAGTCCGCATTTGTCGTTAGCAAACACATCTTATCGCCAGATTCGAACGCTTCTTGCAGATCGCCATTCGAAAACACGTATGCGCGCTCGATCAACGATGCCAGCTCGGGGCCCGGATATTCAGCCCCCCCCTCAATTTTGCGCAGTCCATCTTGACCAGACAGTTCCTGGCTCAACACCACGCCGAGATCATTGACAATAACGACGCCGTTCGGAAACGCAGCAAGCACATTCGAAAGCTCAGTGACAAGAAGCTGGCGGCCCGCCGACCAATCGCACGCATCAAAATAAAACAGGATGCTCGCCTGGCTGGGCAACTCTTGCTGAAGCCCGCTCAAAAATGTTGCCGGATCCGTGAAATCTACGCGAACATGCGGATAATCACCAAGTGATTTTTGCATGGATAGAAAATCGCCGCGTGACGACCTGCATATAATAATGGCGCCCGCAAAAGCTTCCGCAAGCTGCGCTGAAACTAAAGCGCTCCGCGCAGGCATTTCAACAAAAATATCGAAATTCACCAAACTCAATATATTTGCGATAAAATCGCAATGACCGACTGCAATGCGCTTCGGTCTAACAATTTCTTCAGACTGCTTCACTCTCACCAGCTTTTCATTAAAATCATATCGGCCACAACACACGTCGGCATCTTTATTGTGGAATATTAATGGATATTTAACATTCACACCTGAAGCAAGCAACAGAATTTATGAATAAAACTGGCTTATCGTCGAATTTGGACTTATCCCAAAAATGCTCGCCGCTCAATGAGATTGATTAAAAAGGCGAGGGACGCACATTGTGCTCCTGACCCTAGCATTACAGTTGCATTTATTTTTGAGTTCTGAATCTATGGGTGACCATGATTCGGAGATCGTGGATGTCTGGCACCTCAATAGAGACGACGCTTGAACTTTGGGCTTCCTCGTTACGGGATGTGAAGGGTCGGATCCGTCCGCTTTTTACGCAAGAGCGTGTCGCGACTTCAGCGAATAGGTTTTTGGACGGCTTGCTTGGCGACGAGCGTCGTAAAACGGGTTGGATGCGTGCCGAATCGGCGGGCGATCCAGTGCCTTGGCGGCAACAGGCCATTCTGGGTCGAGGTCGTTGGGACGCGGATAAAGCGCGATATTGTCTGCGATTATGCGGTTGAGAGCCTCGCCGATCCGGATGCGGTTCTTGTCATCGACGAGACCGGTTTTCTAAAGCAAGGCAGGGCGTCGTGCGGCGTTGGCCGGCAATATACGGGTTCCGCAGGCAAGATCACCAACTGTCAGATTGGCGTGTTCATCTCCTATGTCTCGTGTCACGGCCACGCCTTCATCGACCGAGCCCTCTATCTGCCCAAGTCTTGGACAGAAGGTCCTGTACGGTTGGCTTCGGTGCACGTGCCCACTGGGACAAAGTTCGCAACCAAGCCGGCCTTGGCCGTCAACATGATCGAGCGGGCGATCAAGGCCCGAGTTCCGTTTAGCTGGGTGGCAGCGGACTATGTTTATGGCGTCGGTGATATTGAGATGGCTTTGCGACGCGCGGGTAAAGGCTATGTGCTCGGGGTTAACGGGAAGCACCATTTTGGCTCATGGGCCGGCAAGCCGGCTGTTGCTGGTCAGGCTGAGGATATTGCTACCGCACTTGAGCCCGGGGCATGGAAGCGCCTGTCTGCCGGTGAAGGTACAAAAGGTGCCCGCTTGCATGACTGGGCCTATTTGGAACTGGCCGACTTGGACGGTGAAGAGTATGATGACAGCCTTACCGGCCTATGGACACGAGGTCTTCTGATCCGGCGCAACATAGCCGATGGAGACCTCGCCTTCTTTACAACATGGTGCCCGGCCCAGACGGCCATAGAAACTCTTGTTAAAATCGAAGGCCGCCGCTGGGCCATCGAGGATAGTTTTGAAACTGCCAAAAACGAACTCGGCCTCGATCACAATGAAACGCGGTCGTGGCATGGCTGGAACCGCCATGTATGCCTCGTTATGCTGGCCTTTGCTATGATGGCCGCCATCCGCCGCAAAGCAAATGCAGCGACCGACACGACACCCCAAAAAACGAAAGCCGGCCGGATAAGCCAGGGGAAAAAATTCCTACTGATAAAATGGTCTATTCAGGAGATAAGGCGCACCGCCATTAAACTGGCTCAACGACAAATCCAACCCGCTCACATCATTGCGTGGTCGACCTGGAGAAGGGCCCACCAAGCCGCGGCCAGGCAAGCGCACATCAACACAAAAATGCAACTGTAATGCTAGGACTTAAACTCAAAAATTTGAATGCCGGTATCGGTGTCTCGGCGTAAGGTTCCTGGGTAAAATACAGAATCTCTGGCATAAGCTTCGTGGCGTTTCACAAAAATTTTAAGCTCCGCGTTACGGCGACTCACCTCGCCAGATTGATCGTCCGCCCGCCGTGTCTGGCCTTCCTTGTGAATAAGACAAGCCTCGGCGGCATAGATGACTTTCAAACCCTTGTCACGGACGCGCAGGCATAGATCCACATCATTGACCGTGATGGCGAAGGCTTCTTCGTCAAACCCCCCGACCTCATCAAACAGCGATTTTTCGATCATCAGACAGGCCGCCGTGACAGCGTCGACCTCACCTGATTGCATAACGAGCGGGTTAAGCTCCCATGCGTGCCGGGGTGCGCCCAGCCACGGATGGCCTGGCCCAGGTACGAGGTGGGTGGCAATGCCGGCATGTTGCAGATCGCCAGACGGATACAACAGGCGAGCGCCAACGACGCCCGTGTCTTCGCGCGCCAGATAACCCAGCATGGCGTGGAGCCAGCCGCCGTCCAGCGCTTCGATGTCATCGTTGAGAAACAGCAGAACCGGCGCCTGTGCAATATGCGCACCCGCATTACACAGGCGGGAAAAATTGAACGGAATATCGCAGTTGAGAACCGTGATGTCTTCGCGCCCTGACAAACTGGCGAGATAGCTCAGCATTTCCGGGCGGGTGGCACCGTTATCGACGATGATGATCTCGACTTCCACCCCGCTCACCAGCGAAAGTGAATCGATACATGCCTTTAACAGGTCGAACCGTTCCTTGGTCGGGATGATGATGGAGACAAATTTCATGTCCGCCGGAACATCGACAGACGCGATGGCCGCGCGGGTATCGCCCTGGCCCGCCGCCGACAGGTTCTTCGACGCAATTGGCTCGCCCAGTTTCGCACCGCTGACCCGTTGCCTCGACCGGCCAAGGCGGCCTTTGATCGTCGCCAGCAGTGACCTGATCTCACCCCTCATAATCCGCCCGGCGATCTTATGCGCGTAGAGACTGAGCTTCTCGCGCCAGTTCAACGCGGCCAGTCTGAGATATATGTCTGCGCCTGTGCGTATTACCTGGCGGACGTAGAGATGATAGATGCCCGCAGGCACGATCACATATTCGGCCTGTCCGGGGCCCGCATAAATGATGCTGCGGGCCAAGCTGTCGCGTTCGACCAGTTCGATCTCGGCAAGCTGGCCCTTGCACCACAAGCGATAGATCCCGCGCATGGGCCACATGCCTGCCGGTTCCAGGCCATCTCCAGCATCGAGTTGAATATGTTTGGAAATTGCTTCTCTTTGCATTGCCTTTATAGTGAAGCAATTACGCGGCTTTGACGAGATATTTTCTTTATGTCCCTTTTTAAAAACATGGCCGCAAGCACCCACCGCGCATTGGCAGGCTTGCGCTTTACGGCGGTATCCCTGGGGTGGCAAAAGGCCCGCGAATGTCAGTTGCCGTGCCCGGCGAAGATTCTGGTTTCCGGTTTCATGGACGAGGCGCTGGGCATTGGTCGGGCCGGTCGCCTGACGGTTGATGCACTCAAGGCGATGGGCCTTGATGTGACAGCGGAATATTTGCGTCCCTTGGACAGGGGCCTTTTGACGCGCGGGCCGGTGGCCCTGCCCTGCCCCGAAGCCTGCGTCTGGCTCATCCATGCCAATCCGCCGGAAACGCGCATCGCCCTGCTGCGCCATCGCTACAGCGACTGGGCGCACAAGTACCGGATCGGTTATTGGGCATGGGAAAGCTCGGAAGCCCCTCAGGACTGGGCGAGAACCGCCCGATGGCTGCACGAGATTTGGGTGCCAAGCGAACATGTGCGTCTGGCCATCAGCCGGGCCTTCGCAAGGGTGGGCCGCCAACATGAAACACAAAAACTGCGCGTCGTGCCGCATCCTGTGGCGGTCGCCAGAAACGTTCAGGCACGGTCAGTCCATGCGGATGGCCGCGACGCCGACAAGGTCACCACCCTCACCCTGTTCGATCCGCGCAGCGATTTTGAACGCAAGAATCCTATGGCGGTCATTGATGTCTGGCTTTCCCTGTTTCCGCAGGCCAGCCGGACGGCGCGGCTGATCGTCAAAACACATGCCGGGGCCGTGCATCACCCGCGTTTCGCCGAACTGGCGGCGCGTGTGACAGGTCGAACGGATATAGACATGGTGGCCCAGACCCTGAATGGCCCGGATACGGACAGGCTGATTCACAACACCGACATTCTTATATCGCTGCATCGCGCAGAAGGTTTCGGCCTGCCTTTGGCCGAGGCTATGGCGGCGGGCGTCAGCGTCATTGCCACCGGCTGGTCGGGCAATATGCAGTTCATGACGCCGGAGAATTCCATCCCCCTGCCCCATCGGCTTGTGCCCGCCAACCCAACCTATAATGGCCCCAGGGCCCAGTGGGCCGATCCCGATCTTGACGCGACCGCACAAGCACTTAAGCGGCTGATCGATGATCCAGCATTACGCGAAAGGCTGGGCGACCAGGCCAGAATAGATTTAACCACATTAGAAAAAAGCTGGGCGCCTTTCGCGTCACCGCCCGCTCAGAGCGCTTGCAATCCGCAATAACTAGCCAATTGCAGTTGCATTTTTGCCATTATGTTCGCTTGCCTAGCTGCGGCTTGGTGGCCCTTCTCTAGATCGACCACGCAATGATGTGAGTGGGCTGGATTGTCGCTGAGACAGTGTAATGGCAACGCGCCATATATCCTGAACTGACCATCTTATTAGGATTTGAGTCCCTGGTTTTCCGGAGGACTTTCGTTTTCTTTTTTTGGTATCATGTCGGTCGCAGCTTTTGCTTTGCGGATGGCAGCCATCATGGCGAAGACCAACATAACAAAGGACACGTGGCGGTTCTCTTCGTCACGCGAAATCGACCCGCATTTTGGCCTGACGCCCAGAAAAAGTCCTTCAGTGAAAACGGATTACACCGGCCGCATCTCGAACATCGGGGATGTCCCCGTACGCACGGCTCTCTACGAAGCGCCAACGCGATAATAATCCGACCCAGCAAAGCCATACGCCTGAAAGCATGTGCGGCCGCGATCGCCAAGTGCTCTGGGTCGCAGAAGGCAACGGTCGCCCTGGCCAGAAAGCCCGGCATAATCATGGATGCCCTGCTGCGTAATGGACATCTCAGCCTATAGATAAACCGGCGACAACCATGCTGACAGAAACGATGGTTTCTTCCTCCGCGCGCTCCACCCTTTATCTACGCCAACGCGAGGCGCTACAACCAAGACCCTCATGTCCAATCAATCCAACCAAACCAGTGTGGAAGATGAAAACATACCATATGGAAATACCATTTCCGGGCGCGAGCCTATCCTGCATCTAGACTTTTTGCCTCAAAATACGTCCCCATTCTTCGTCATGACTAAGGCTTTTGTATACGCATTTCCAAGGGCTTAGCCCCCCCCTTTAACCTCCGACAGATCTGTGTGGATGATGAAAGACGCAATGACGTACCTAGGTTCAATTCCGCCTAAATAATTCGTACATGCCATAATTAGCATATTACAGCGCAATAACTTCAAGTACGTACGTTCAGTCCTTATCATGCAGTGAATTGCAATCATTTTTGAATCCGCAGCGCCGGAATTCACCTGTTTGAACGTTTAGTACGCCGTACACATCGAGGTTATAAATGACAAGATTTGGATCTCCCGTAACTATCGCTGCTTTTTTGGCGGCGCTTTGTCTCTCCGGCTGCACGAAGAAGGAAGATGCCAGCAAGGGGCCGGGCGGTCCCATAACCGTAGGGTATGTGGTGGTCAACACCCAACCCCTGAACGTCACCCAGCAGCTTTCCGGCCGCACCTCTGCCTTCCTCGTTTCGGAAGTGCGGCCGCAGGTCGGCGGTATTATCAAGGCGCGGCTGTTTACCGAAGGGGGTTACGTCAAGGCAGGGCAATCACTTTACCAGATTGATCCGGCCACCTATCAGGCCGCCTATGCCAGCGCGCAGGCGCAACAGGCCCAGGCCCAGGCCAATTACGACTCCGCCAAACAAAAAGCCGACCGTTACAGCCAGCTGATCAGCATAAAGGCCATCAGCCAGCAGGACTATGACGATGCCCAGACGGCGATGAAAACGGCCGCCGCCACGCTTGCCCTGCAAAAAGCCGCTGTACAGACCGCCAGCATCAACCTGAATTATACTAAGGTCGTCTCGCCGATCTCCGGACAGATCGGCAAGTCGACCGTCACACCGGGCGCGCTGGTCACCGCCAATCAGGCGGATGCCCTGGCCACCGTTCAGGACCTCTCGAAAATATATGTCGATATCACACAATCAGCGTCTGATCTTCTGAAGCTCAAACGCGCCCTGATGTCGGGCGAGTTGGGCGCCCCTGATCATGCTGATGTCACCCTGACGCTGGATGATGGTTCCACCTATCCCCTCACCGGCCGCATAGAATTTTCCGATGTCACGGTCGATCCGGCCACAGGTTCGGTGAGTCTGCGCGCCGCCTTCGCCAACCCGCAAGGCCTGCTGTTGCCGGGCATGTTCGTCAATGCCCGCATCGTCAAGGGCACGGTTTCACAGGCAATCCTGATCCCGCAAGGCGCCGTGGTGCTCGATCCCAAGGGCGGCGCCAGCGTGCTGCTGGCCGGTGCGGATAACAAGGCACACAAACAAGTCATCACACTCGGCCAGATGCAGGGTAGCCAGTGGCAGGTGCTGAATGGCCTCAAGGCCGGCGACAAGGTGATTGCCGAAGGCGCGATGAAGCTCAAGGACAAGGGAGATATCAAGGCTCAACCGATGAAACCCACTTCCGGCGCTGAAGCCGCCACGGCGGAGCAGTAACCCATGTTGTCGCGTTTCTTTATTGTCCGCCCCATCTTTGCCTGGGTCATCGCCATCGTCATCATGCTGGCCGGCGCCCTGGCCATCTTCACCCTGCCGATCGAGCAGTATCCCAAGATCGCCCTGCCCCAGGTCACCGTTTCGGCGACCTATACCGGCGCCTCGGCCAAGGTGGTCGAGGACTCGGTCACCCAGGTCATCGAACAGGGCATGACCGGGCTGGACGGCCTGAAATACATGACCTCGACCTCTTCCACCGGCTCCGGTTCTGTGACCCTGGTCTTCGAGGCCGGCACTGATCCGGATTTCGCGCAGGTTCAGGTACAAAATCAGGCCAATTCGGTCATTCGCCGGCTGCCGCAGGCTGTCCAGACGATGGGATTGCGCGTCAACAAGGCATCGGGATCGACCCTGATGGCCATCGCCCTCTATACCGAGGATGACAGCCTGTCGAACGCCGACCTCGGCGACTGGATCGCGTCCAATCTCAATGATCCGATCTCGCGTATCGAGGGCGTCGGCGACACCCGCGTCTTCGGCTCGCAATATGCCATGCGCATCTGGCTGAATG
>CAMLIY010000061.1 GCA_946480125.1 uncultured Asticcacaulis sp. | reverse complement strand
GGCAATGCGCTGCGCCAGATCACGGTTCTGATCCATTATAAGCACGCTGCCTTGACTCATCCGAAACCCTTGATACGGCGACCTTATTCTTACTTCCAAATATTAAGTAAAAAATACTTAAAATCCCAATAACATTACTGGTAAACACTAAACAGAGCCTTGTTTTCAAAAACAATGCGGCAATATATTATAGGAAAGAAATCGGATGTTATTAGAAAAATCCGGCATTGCCCGTTAGGCGGCCACAGTCGTTTCGTTTAACAGAACATCAATCAGACCGATCAAATCGGCGCCTGTGAATGGCTTCGGCAGCAGGGCGTCCGCGCCCATATATTTGGCGGCGGAAAGCACCTGCGTGTTGGCCACGCGGTTATCAGACCCGGCCGACATGGCGACGACGGACACCTTGGGCCAGGTTGATTTAATAATCTGTATGCCTTCTATGCCCCCCATCCCCGGCATGAAGATATCGGTGACAACAACATCGACATGGGCGATATCGACGCGCTCAAAAGCCTCTTCCATCGACCGGGCCTCGCTGATGCGATATCCCTCGCCGGCCAGCGCCACAGTCGTCAGTTTGCGGACCACCCGGCAATCATCGACCACCAAAATATGCTTTGGCATGACAGGCGCGCGCCGCATCTTGGCGGCTTCGTCGAGAATAACGGCCAGATCATTGGGCGCGAACGGTTTGGGCAGGACGAAATCGGCCTGAGCGCGGCGTGCGGCATTGAGGGTCGAATTCAGCGCCGCGCCCCCAGCCCCGCCGGCGCTCATGATGGCGATCGGCACACCCGGCGCCAGTTCACGAATCTCCGGCAGAAGCGCCAGTGTATTTCCGTCATCGACATAGACATCGAGCAACAACAGGTCGACGCGCGAGGCTTTCAGTTGTTGAAATACCATCTTATGATCGAAATTCAGCACTGCCGACCAACCCAATGCGGTGAGCATACGCGATATCAGTTGCGCCTGAACGCGGCTATCTTCCAGAACCAGTACGGTGCCGACGGACATATTGCTCCCCTGTTTTTACGGTCATACGCAAACGCACCCCCGATCGGGTCAATATCCCGAAATCGGTTTAGACTACACTTAAGCCACTGGAACGCGTACTGACCTCTTCCTGAACTCCCGTCAGGCCGGCTCTATTGTCTCGGATGTCGAACATCCTTATGTTGGCCGGTGACGCACTCTAAACCGCAAAGCTTAAAAAATCCGTTCATGCTTACTCTTTTATCACCCGCCAAATCATTAGACCTCACCCCCTTTGATGGCGGCATCACGCCTACGGAACCGCGTTTTCCAGACCAAAGCGCCAAATTGCTGAAAAGCCTCAAGCGCCTGAAGCCGAAGCATATTGCCGAACTGATGGATATTTCACAAACCCTCAGCGAATTGAATTACGAGCGCTATCAAGGCTTTGAAGACCAGACACCAGGCGCTGCCGCCTTCATATTCGATGGTGATGTTTATAGCGGACTTGAAGCGCGCACGCTCGACGTCAAAGAACTGGAATGGGCGCAGGACCATATCCGTATACTGTCCGGTTTTTACGGTGCATTACGTCCGCTGGACCTGATCCGGCCTTATCGTCTGGAAATGGGCTCACACCTGAAAACCGGCCGTGCGGAATCGCTCTATCAGTTCTGGGGCGACACCCTGGCCAAAAGCCTGACCGAAGACCTGAAGACACAAGACAGCGACACGGTCGTCAATCTCGCCAGTATCGAATATTCGCGGGCGGCCCTGACAAAGGCTTTAAAGGCAAAGGTGGTCAGCCCGCGTTTTCTGGAAATAAAGGGCAATGAAGCGAAAATCGTCTCCTTCTTCGCCAAGAAGGCGCGCGGCCTGATGGCACGATACATGATCGACCATCGCATTGACCGGATCGATGGCCTGAAGGATTTCAAGGTGGCCGATTATGAATTCCGCGCCGATCTGTCGAAGGACGGTGACTGGGTATTTACCCGTCCACAACCGGCGCTCGTGAGCAAGGTTAAGAAGGCCGCTTAACCGATAAACCCCGCCGCTCTGCGAATACGGTCATTAATCGCCTCGCCTATGCCGTCATCCGGTATCGGGGCTATTTCTATGACAGGCGGATTTAGACGGTCGGCTTCGCGCAAAGCGCGGAAGAGATTGGCGGCGGCTTCATGCAGGTCACGCGTGGCACTTAGCTGGATGACTGTCCCCGTATAGTCCGTCGGCCCGAAGGCGAGATAGGCCGCGCCGGAAGACGGTGAATCAATATTGATTTTAACCGGCGCATCCGGCGCATAGTGCAGACTGAGCCTTCCGGGTGAGCGATGCCCTTCGGCCTCATCCGCCGCCAATGGCCCGATCAGGCTTTCGATCTGCGCCCGTGTCACCGCACCGGCACGCAGGTAACGGGCATTTCCCAATAGACTGACAACGGTTGATTCCACGCCAACCGAACAATCGCCGCCATCCGGAGATGCCTGCACAAACGCGCCGGTTTCCTCGAAAGCGTCGGCTTGCGTGGTCGGGCTTGGCCGGCCGGACCTGTTGGCCGATGGCGCTACCACGCCACCACCGAAACCGCGCAGGATTTCCAGCGCCATCGCGTGATCGGGCATCCGCAACGCCACGCTGTCGAGTCCGGCGCGCGCCAGATCGCAGGCCAGACCCGTATCGCGTACAGGGACTACCAGGGTCAGCGGTCCTGGCCAGAAGACTTTCGCCAAGGCACACGCACGCTCATCGAATACACCTATCCGTTCCGCCAGGGCGATATCCCCGACATGAACGATCAGTGGGTTGAAACGCGGCCGCCCCTTGGCTTCGAACACCTTGATAACCGCTTCCGGGTCATCGGCGCGGGCACCCAGGCCATAGACCGTTTCGGTCGGCAAGTGGATCAGCGCGCCGTCACGCAGGGCACGCACCGCCGCATCGATCTCACTCATTTCGACGCTTTGGCTTTCAGGTTGATCCTGACCGTCACCTTGGCCGGCACGGAATCTGTCTTGGCCCAGTCACCCGTGCCAACGCCAAAGGCCGTACGATCGAGATCGACCGTGCCGGCCATAGTAGCGATACCGGACCTGATATTGAGCGTGAACGGCAGGTTGAGTGGCTTAGTCGTGCCATGCAGGGTCAGCTTGCCCTTGGCGACGAAATGCGTGGCGTCGGTCTTGGTGAAGCTTGAGGCCTCATAGATGGCCTTTGGCGTCGCAGCGACATTGAAAAAAGCATCGCTTTTCAGCGTGCCGTCGCGGTCACCATCACCGGAATTGACCGAGGCCAGATCGATCGTCACCTTGATATGCGACTTGTCGAGTTGCTCAGGATCAAAGGCGATATTGGCCGTATAGGCATTAAATGCGCCATTGATCGCTTCGCCGGAAAAGGTTGTGGCGAAGGCAATTGTGGTGGCGGATTTATCTACCGTCCAGCTGGTCACCGCGACGGCCGAAGACACGCTGGAAACGGCTTCGGCTGAAGGCGCGTCATCCGAGGCCGGTGTTTCGACAGAAGCGCTCTCAACCACCGCCTCCGCCGGTGGAGGCGCAGACTCTCCCGTTGCCAGAGGCTTGCCACGATAGATGCCGAAACCCACAGCGACCGCCAGCACCACGACCCCGATTGGCAGCAACCAGCGATAATTCAGGATCGGTCGTGGTTTGAGCCCCGGCACCATATGCTCGACCACCGTATCCTTGTCGATAAACTGATGCTTGAGCGCCGCCAGGACGTGCAGCGGAATCATGCCATAGAACAACAGCTTGGCGATCAGACCATGCACGGTTTCAAAAGTTTCGTGGGCGTCATGAGTCTGCGGCACCGGCAGATGCGGCCAGGGAATGCCGAAAAACGAAATTTCGCGCGCCGAGGTCGAGACCATCAGCCAGCCCGACAGGGGCATGGCGATCATGACAACATAAAAACCGACGTGTAGCGCCTGCGCGGCCCAAAGCTGCCATTTCGGCATGGGCGGCTCCGGCGGCGCCTTATAGGCCAGCCGTAACCCCACACGCAGGAAAGTCAGCAACAGGATCGAAATGCCGATAGATTTGTGCAGATTGGCGCGATTGAGCAGGAAGGTATCCTTGTCATCAAACCGCCAGCCCAGAAAGACCATCAGCAGGATCAGGAAAGCCATCAGCCAGTGGATATAACGGCTGTAACGATTATAGCTGGTGGGGGTCAGGTCGCTCATGCCGGGCATACTCCTCAGATATATTTTCTGCATACACCACCTGCCAGAACGGGTCATGTAAAAAGATATGTAATAGTGTTAATTACATTTTGACTTCAAAGTTGACGTTGACGTAAATTGAACTTGCGTCTCCCTCTTTACCGCCATAAACTGGAGAAAAACAGGGAGTCGACATGACCTACCGCCCCAGCCTCAAGGATATCACCTTCTGCCTAGACCATGTCATCGGCATGGCTGACAGCTATGCCGCGCCGGCGTTTCCGGATTTTGATGAGTCTCTGCGCGATGCCGTGCTGGATGCCGCCGGACAGCTGGCCGGCGATGTGCTGGCGCCACTCAATCGCACAGGTGATCTCGGCGGCACCAAGCTGGAGGGTGATCGGGTCATTGTGGCGCCCGGTTTTCTCGAGGCCATCAAAACCTATGCCGAGGGCGGCTGGTATGGCCTGGCCGCTGATCCGGCCTATGGCGGACAGGGCCTGCCGAAAATGCTGGAACAAGCCTGTTTTGATATGTTCCACGGCGCCAACATGGCCTTTACCTTGCTGCCGACCCTATCCCAAGGGGCGATAGAGGCCATTCACGCACACGGTACGCAAGGACAAAAAGACCTGTTTTTGCCCAAGCTGATTGCCGGTCAATGGTCAGGCACCATGAACCTGACCGAACCCGGCGCCGGTTCGGACCTAGCGGCCCTGACCACCAAGGCCGAGCTCAATGAAGACGGCACTTTCCGCCTTACCGGCCAGAAAATATTCATCACCTGGGGCGAGCACGACGGCGCGGAGAATATCATCCATCTGGTGCTGGCGCGCCTGCCCGATGCGCCGAAAGGCACACGCGGCATATCTCTGTTCCTCTGTCCGAAATTTCTGGTCGATGCGGAAGGGCAGATCGGCGCGCGCAACACGGTCCAATGCGTCGGGCTGGAGCATAAACTGGGCATCCACGCCTCCCCGACCTGCGTCATGTCATTCGAGGCCGCGCAAGCTGAACTGATCGGCCCGCCGAATGGTGGCCTGGCCGCGATGTTCACCATGATGAACGCGGCACGCCTGGCCGTCGGTTTTGAAGGCGTCGGCATCGCCGATGCTGCCTGGCAAAAGGCGCAGGCCTATGCGCTGGAACGCCGGCAGGGCAAATCGCTGATTACCGGACAGGACTATGCCCCGATCTATGATCATCCGGATGTGCGCCTGATGCTGGCCATCATGAAGGCCAAGGTCGAAGCCGCCCGCGCTGTCTGTATGCTGACCGCCTCGGCTATCGATGCCGTCAGGCGCGGCGAGGATGTGGAGCACTATAAGCAACGCGAGGATTTCCTGGTGCCGATCGCCAAGGCCTGGAGCACGGATCGCGCGGTCGAGGTCGCCTCCGCCGGGGTGCAGGTGCATGGCGGCATGGGCTTTATCGAGGAAACCGGCGCCGCGCAATATTACCGCGACGCCCGTATCGCGCCCATTTACGAAGGTACCAACGGCATCCAGGCGGCTGATCTGGTCGGTCGCAAGCTGGGCAGCGACGGCATGGCGGCGAAGGCATTGGAAGCGAATATAAAAGCGTTTCTGGACAGTAACTTGCCCGCCGAATTCAAACCGGATTATGATGTATTAAAATCAGCTTTGAATGCCTTTTCGGTCGCCACGGATCATCTGCTGGCGCAAAAAAACGCCGCGCCGCTTGATGTCGCCACCGCCGCCACCACTTACCTTATTCTTTGTGGCGATGTGATTGGCGGCTGGTTACTGTTGAAAGGCGCCGTGGCCGCACATGGCCAGTTAGAAACGGGCGACACCGTCTGGCTGAATGATCGCATCAAGCTGATGCGTGTTTTCTTTGCCCATATTCTGAGCCACGCACCGGCGCATCTGGCGGCGATCAAATCGGGCTATGATGCACTCGACGGACTGACGCTCGGCCTGGAGTGATTGCGGGTGAGGTCTTGTGCAGGGACGGTCACGACATCAGGCATACATGACACGCAAAAAACGTGACCCTGTGGCCAAAGCCATTTGACGCCATTTCCCGAATGCGTCAATTCTGTCAGCGCAAGCCATTTGCAGTCGCCTGTTCAAGGAATATTCATTGCCCGCTTCTTTCAAAATGCCCGTAACGCCTGCCCCCGCCAAACAGCCCTTCACTATCGAACAGCTTGGCCATACGCGCATTGATGACTATCACTGGATGAAGGACGACAACTGGCAGGCGGTGCTGCGCGATCCTGGCCTGATCCGTGCTGATATCAAGGCCGCCCTGATTGAGGAAAATGCCTATTCGGCGGCTATGCTGGCAGAAACCAAGGCGTTACAGGATGAGATTTTCGCCGAGATGAAGGGGCGAATCAAGGAAGATGATTCCAGTGTCCCCTCGCCCGATGGCGCCTGGGAATACTATTCGCGTTTTGAAAAAGGCGCCCAGCATCCGATCATCGCCCGCCGTCCGCGCACAAAGGGCGATTTCCAAGCTGTTATCCCCTCGACCGATGCTACACGCGCTATCGAGCAAATCCTGCTCAATGAGGATGAACGCGCCAAAGCCAGCGATTTCTACGAGACCTCCGACGCCCAGCACAGCCCCGACCACACCCTCTTTGCCTGGGGCGAGGACACGCAAGGGTCTGAATATTACAAGGTCTATGTCAAGGATCTGGCGACCGGTGAGATTCTGCCCGATCCGATTGAAAGCTGTGATGGCGGCTTCACCTTCTCACCGGACTCCCAGTACATCTTCTGGACGTGGCGAGATGAAAACTCCCGCCCGGCCAAGGTCTATCGCCGCCCGGCCAGAGGTGGCGAAGACGTGCTGGTCTATGATGAGCCGGATGACGGCTTTTTCCTCAATGTCGGCACACTCAGCTCGGACGCCTTTATCAGCATCGGCGGCGGCAATCATGAGACCAATGAAACCTGGCTGATCCCGGCCGCCACGCCGGAGGCCATGCCTTTCTGCGTTGAGCCGCGCCAGGAAGGCGTCCAGTACGATATCGACCACTGGGACGACCGCTTCATCATCCGCACCAATGCTGACAACGCCATAGATTTCAAGCTGGTGGTCTCGACGGCGGAGACGCCCTCACGCGACACCTGGGTCGATTTGGTGCCACATCGCCCCGGCATCTATATCACCGGCTCAGGCGTCTATAAGCGCCACCTGATCCGGGTCGAGCGCGAAAACGCCAACACGCGCATCGTCATCACGCGCAAGGCCGATATGTCCGAGCATGAAATCTCGGTGGCCGAGGAAGCTTACAGTCTGGGCGCTTCAGGTGGCTATGAATACGATACGGACATTATACGCTACAGCTACACCTCACCGACGACGCCGGCCCAGACCTTCGACTATAATATGGAAACGCGTGAGCAGGCCTTGCGCAAAACCCAGATCATCCCCTCCGGCCACAACCCGAAGGATTATATCGCCAAGCGGCTTTACGCCACGGCACCCGATGGCCAGCAAGTGCCAATCACCGCGCTTATGAAGGCCGATACTCCACTCGACGGCTCGGCGCCTTTGATGCTCTACGCCTATGGTTCCTACGGCATGCCGATGGATCCCGGCTTTTCGATCCGGTCCCTGAGCCTGGTCAATCGCGGCTGGGTCTATGCCATCGCCCATATCCGCGGCGGATCGGAAAAAGGCTATGGCTGGTTCCTCGACGGCCGCAAATACAAGAAGATGAATACCTTCACCGATTTCATCGCCTGCGCCGAAAGCCTTTGCGATGCCGGCTACGGCACACGCGGCCGGATCATCGCCTATGGCGGTTCGGCCGGCGGCATGCTGATGGGCGCTGTCACCAATCTGCGGCCGGATTTGTGGGCCGGCGTCATTGGCGCCGTGCCCTTCGTTGATGTGCTCAACACCATGAGCGACACCTCCCTGCCCCTGACCCCGCCCGAATGGCCGGAATGGGGCAATCCGCTGGAGGATGAAGAGGCCTATGCCTATATCTCATCCTATTCGCCATACGATAATATCACCGCCAAACCCTATCCGCCGGTCCTGGCCACGGGCGGCCTCAGCGATACCCGCGTCACCTACTGGGAGCCGATGAAATGGATCGCCCGGCTGCGCGAAAAATCGACATCAGACGCGCCCATGCTGCTCAAGATCAATATGGAGGCCGGTCACGGCGGCGCCTCCGGCCGGTTTGAATTCCTCAAGGAAATCGCTTTCGACTATGCTTTCGCCATCTGGTCCCAGGAACGAAAAAACCACGAGCGAAAAGCATGATCGATATCCGACCGGCAACGGAAGATGACTTTACCGCCATTACCGCCATCTATGCCTGGAACGTTGATCACGGCACCGGGACCTTTGCCTTGGCAGCGCCCGCAATCGATGAAATGCTGGCCGGCTTCCATGCGGTGCAAAAATTGCGCCTGCCTTACCTGGTAGCGGTCGAAGACGGCAAAATCCTGGGTTACGCCTATGCCGCCCCCTTCCGCACTCGACCGGCTTACAAGTACGTCGTCGAGGACAGCCTCTACCTGTCGCCGGAAGCCACCGGCCGCGGCATCGGCAAGGCGCTGTTGCTAAAACTGATTGAACTCTGCACGGCACGTAGTCTTTACAGCCTGATCGCCGTCATTGGAGACAGTGAAAACCTGGCCTCCGTCGGCGTCCATAAGGCCTGTGGCTTCGCGCACACCGGTCATTTGCCGCGCGCCGGTTTTAAGTTCGGGCGCTGGCTCGATGTCATCTTTATGACCCGTGACCTTCTGCCCTATACGCCCGATCCGCAAGGCAACGGCTGGGACGGATAACGCCGTTCACTCAAAAGTAGCAATTTTGTGAAATAATGCAGGAAAGTAACAGCTTACCTGTGTGACCTGATGTCTTCCCTGCGCCCCCATCGTCAGTCTTCCGCTTTCGGCTTCTACGGCTTTATCGGCCTGCTGATCCTGGCTGCGGTTTGCTCACAAAAAGCCAGCGCTGATATTGGATCAGTCCCGGTTTGCAGGTCCGTTCATCCTGCCGCTCAATAATACCACGAGGTCGTGATGCGCTTCATCCGGAAGCGGGCGCAACTGTTTGATCATTGAAAATCAGGTATTTTTTTTACATTATATGATGGCATAACCCACGGCTTTCTTGCTGTTTTTGTTGGAAAACTACATCAACAACGGGAGTTAGTCATTGTGTCAATACCAAGAAATGTGGTCGTTACCGGCGGTGAATCCGGTATAGGCGCGGCCTGCGCCGTCACTTTTGCACAGGCGGGCGATCGGATCGCCATTTTCTATCATGGAGATGAAAAAGGGGCCGATCATGTGGCCGCACGCGTCACCGAAGCCGGTGCAGAGGCGCTGACGGTTCAATGCAGCGTTGATGATGAGTCATCCGTTGAAAAGGCCTTCGCTGCCGTGGAACAAAAATGGGGAGCGGCTACGGTTCTGGTCAATTCAGCCGGCATAAATATGTCCGGTTTGACTGTCCGTGAAATGCCCTCTCAAGTTTGGCAACGCATGCTGGCGACCGACCTGACAGGCGCTTTTTTCGTCTCCCGACGCTTTCTCAAAGGGCTGGGCGACAAAACAGCGCCCGCCGCCATTGTGCATATCTCCTCTATTCATGCCGAAGCCGTGCGGGCGGGCGGCGCGGACTATTGTTCGGCCAAGGCCGGACTCACAAATCTGGTACGTACCCTGGCCGTGGAGGAAGCGGCCAATGGCGTACGTGTGAATGCCATTGAGCCAGGCATGATATTGACCCCGATGAACAGCCACGCAATGGAAGATGCGGCCTATCGTCAGTCTCTGGAGAAAAATATTCCCATGGGCCGCGCCGGTACAGCCGAAGAGATCGGCAGGATCGCACATTGGCTGGCATCGGATGACGCCAGTTATATGACCGGCGCCATTGTCGTGGCCGATGGCGGCTTGTCCCTGCTACAGGGGCTTGGAGCATAATGGCTGACGAGATGTCACACGCAGCGCCTTCGCATCGTGATACAAACACCGGTGACACCAAGGATAAAATCAAATCAACGAAAACAATCGTTGATTTCAATGTTGAGGCGCTTGAAGACGTAAATCTTCACGGTCCGGATGAACTGACCGGGCGTGATCTGATGAGCCCTTATGTCTGGCAAGAACCTGACGGCCGCCTGGGCATAATGGTTCGCGCGGTGCCCAAGCCTGGCACGAAACGCCGGGATACCGGTCAGATATGGGCGGGCTGGAGCACGGATGGCGTCAATTTCGCGATGCTGGATGCCCCGTCTATTGTCGGCGGCCCTGAAAGCAATGACATTGGCGGTGTGGAAGACCCGACCGTTTTGCGTCAGCCGGATGGTTCATATATCGTCTATTTCACCGCTGTGACCGGTGATATGTCTCATGGCGAACTCTCCTATGCGACCGGCCCTTCGCTTGACAGCCTCAAGAAAAGTGGTGTGGCCCTGGCCTCGACGAAATCGATGGGGAATACAAAGGAGGCGACTGTTACGCGGACCAAACGCGACCGGTGGCGCCTGTTTTATGAATATGCGGCAGACGATGCGTCACGAGTCGGGCTAGCGCTAGGAGATGGCGTGGCAGGTCCATGGCAGGAACAACCGACACCTTTCATGCCTCGCGAAGACGGCTGGGATAACTGGCATCTTTCAACCGGCCCCATGCTGATGACTAATGAGGAAATCCCGGTCATGTTCTACAATGGCGCCACACGGGATGCGCGTTGGCGGATTGGCTGGATTGCCTTTAATCCCGACTGCACCGCTGTCGTCGACCGTTGTATCCAGCCCCTTCTCACACCCCCGCCTATGAGTCTGCGCACAGACACCGATATCGCTTTCGCCGCATCGGTTATCGAGGAAAAAGGCGTAATCTGGCTATATTATTCACTTGAAGACAGCCGGCTGGCGCGTGCCCGGCTTCGTCGGTACTCAGGAAAATGACAATGATTGGAAAACGGAAATGGGCGATACCTGAAGGGTATATACCGCCTGATGATCAAACCAAATCCCGCGAGCTGGTAAGCCACGAGGCATGCTGCATCCTCAATGCCGGGGATGGTGACGCCCACGTCGAGATGATGATTTTCTTCAGCGATCGCCCACCCGCCGGTCCCTTTAAATTCAGGGTTCCAGCACATCGCACATTACATTTGCGGTTCAATGACCTGTCCGATCCGGAAACCATTCCGCCCGGAGTCAATTATGCCAGCACGCTCATCTCGGATGTACCAGTCGTGGTGCAGCATACGCGGCTTGACGGGCGTAACGGCATCGCGCTCATGACCACCCTGGCATATGGCGAAGATCAGGAATCCGGATTTCGCTAAATCTGTGAGGTTTGCCAGCATCGGGTAATGATCTGTTTCAATTTTCCAGAAAAAATCGAATCATTTCCCGGCTCGCATCCGGTCCTTTAACGGAAGTGTATGAACCCGCAGAACTCCCGCCCGACCAGGCATGGCCAATACCGTTCAAAAGCCATTGTTCAAGGACACGCCGGCCAGAAGACGTCGTATAATTGGTCCGTGTGTATGTTGCGCCTGATGCCTCGCCGCTCATGACGGTTTTAATAGTATTCGCGCCCATAAACTGGGCGGCTGCCTGATCCCCATTTAGCGGATGTACGGTCTGATCCCTGTCTCCATGAAAGACGATGGCCCGCACCCTGGCTTCGGCGGATGGCCTGATTTGCTGTTTGGCGGCGCCACTTTTCATGACACCGAATGCCGACATCATGTCCCGCGCTGCGCCGCAGGCCAGCCCGGAATGAATACCAACCGCGGAATAGATATCCGGATAGGTTTGTCCCAAAATAGCCGCCGCTGCGGCCCCAGCTGACAGACCGGCGGCAAAAACCCTCTTTTGGTCAATGGCGTAATTGGCGATGACGTCACGCGTCAGCCCGGCAATAATTGAGGGTTCGCCAAGATCACGTTGCTGATCTGCGGTATTGAACCAGTTCCAGCACTTGTTGGAATTCGCTTTTTGCGTCTGCTCCGGATAGGCAACCACGAATCCAAATTCATCTGCCAGGCTATTCATGCGCGTACCCGCCGCGAAATCATCCGCCGACTGGGTGCAACCATGCAACATAACGACCAACGGCATTAAACCGCCCTTATAAATTGCGGGCTGGTAGAGTTTATAATATCGTTCTCCCGCGGCATTCCTGTAATTATGAATGGTGAAACGCCCTGCGGATGGCGCAGTCTCTGCCGTCCTGGCTCCGGCAGGGTCAACCGTTTTCCATAATTTGTTGATCGCGTCGGCAATACCCGACGCGCCATTATAATTTTCGCTTGCGGCAGTCCTGGCCAAATTCAGCGGCTCGCCAGACAGCGACGCCTGAATTGTTTTCACCGCCACATCGAGTTTACCGGACCGGGTCAGGTCAAGTAAGGCGCTGATACGCGTTTTTAAGGGTACGGTCATATTCGCACTGAAGGGCTTCGCCTATGATTGATCGCCGTAACCTGCATACATCTGAGTTGACGCGCAGCACTGATGAGCATCTCGCATATGCAATAAAAAACCCATACGCTTAACAGATGAAGCCAAATTTCCCTTTATTTATATAAAATTGCAAATGCTGCACCGCGTCATTTCCACAGCCTTGTACATAGGCAACCACCACAGTCTCTGATCCGCCAGCTGCGCCGCTCTCACAGGATCGGCACCTGCAAATAAGGAAGGCATATTTGGTGAATTTTAATGTTGCCCCTATGAATGGCGTTCCTATCCGCCATACAGGCTGGATTGCTGATCGGGATATTTTTCATGAGCATTGAAACACTTGTAATCTGGCTTGTCATTGGGGCAATCGCCGGCTGGATTGCCGGCGCAATCGTTAAAGGCGGCGGCTTCGGTCTGATCGGCGACATCATAGTGGGCATTGTAGGCGCCGTCATTGGCGGCTGGCTGGCGGGTGTTCTGGGTATACATATTGGCAGCGGCATTATCGCGACCATAATCACAGCGACAGGCGGCGCGATCGTTCTGCTTCTGCTGGTGCGGCTGATCAGACGTGCCTGAATGAATGCTATTAGAGCCTGCCAAGTAATGGCGCTTTAAAAGTCTTTCAAAGGCTGTGACCCTTTAGATATGAAGGCGGCAAACCTCAGATCTGCCGTCTTCATATCTATGGATTTTTCATGCGGTTGCAGTGTTGAGCCGGCATTGCCGCCCGACGGTCGCCATCACTGGCATTTTTTTGAAAATATTGAAAACAGCGCTTGGCTGACCATTGCATCAACACTTCGAACTTTATTCACTGCACCTGATCGAAAATTGAAGATAATGCTTATGCAGATCCGACGTGACGAGTACGGTTGGTTCAAACCCAACCAATCCTAATCTGATGACACTGGTTGCGGTGGGGGCCGCAACCAACGGTATCGCGCTTCCATCATATTCTCGGAGATGATCGTTTTTACAACACGTCGACGCATGCCGCTATCGACCGCAGGCACTGTTAGTCCTCAGCGGTACTCCTGAAGATAATTTTGCCGCGCTGCGTGAACGACCAAATATCCAAACTAAGTTTGCCGCCACTATGATGATGACAACAAGTAGTAGCGCCCGCGCCATTCATAAGCGTTTGCAGTTACGGCCTGCCCAAGTCATTGAGCAGCGAAAACCTGAGGTCAGGCAGGTACTAGCTAAAGTCGTCGTGAACCAGGGTGAAGCGGTCATGCCCTAACACGCTTTCAAATTCATGAGGGCGGCAATTGCGGCGAATAAAAAAAGGTTTTCAGTCTGTCGCCGCCCGTGCGCTACCCGGAATCTAAAAGATGGGACCTGTGGCCTAGAGCAAAATTACAAAGGCTCTAATGATTATTTGACCGGCAGCCGCGGGCACGTTTAACTCAGCATTCCGGTAGCGCACATAAGCGATTGCGTTTCTGAGACGCCGGATAGATATCCGCTTAGCCGACGCGAACCGTTGACCTAATTGCCGTCGGAAAAAGTTGAGTTTCAGAACAGGCGGACGACTCAGCCCTGACTTACCTATGGAAATCGATGATCCAGAGTCGACAACATCGGCGGAAAATTACTCTGT
>CAMLIY010000060.1 GCA_946480125.1 uncultured Asticcacaulis sp. | reverse complement strand
TTCGCATTGATAACGAGTCAGACGTCGGGCGCGATGATCCTCAACAAGCGTATCGAGCGACTTGTCACTGAGTGTCACGTCGAAATACATATAAGCGCCTGATCCGCAAGGCAGAACGATATCCTTGAAGCGGGAGCCTTTGCCGTACAACTCGATATGATTACGGCCGCGCGCCATGGCGGAGAGCGCATCGAGCACAATAGCCTGCTCGGCGCATCCGCCCGTCACCGCCCCTACAGCGCGCCCATCACTGGCGACGGCAATCTGGCTGCCCAGAGGTCGCGGTGAAGACCCGTCAATGCCGACAAGCGTTACCAAGGCCGTGCCCAGGCCTTGTTTACGCCAAGCCAAAAGGTCTTCCAGAACATAATCGGCATAATGCGGCGGCTTGATTTCGCGAGCCTGTCCGGTCTGGGCAAAATCAGCGTATTCAGGGCGTATGGTCATGGCTCAGGCGAACGCCGGGAGTTGCGGCAGCAGCTTGTCAAGCGTGATCGGGTAATCCCTGACGCGTATGCCGGTGGCATTGTAAACCGCATTGGCGATAGCCGCCGCCACCCCGCAAATGCCGAGTTCGCCAACGCCCTTGGCCTTCATCGGCGAGGACATGGGATCGACCTCATCGAGGAAGATAACGTCCTGGTGCGGGATATCGGCATGGACCGGCACTTCATACCCCGCCAGGTCATGATTGACGAAATAGCCCACGCGCTGATCGACGGCGAGCGCCTCCATCAGCGCTGCCCCGGTCCCCATGGTCATGGCCCCAATCACCTGGCTGCGGGCGGATTTGGGATTGAGGATGCGACCTGAAGCGCACACCGCCAGCATGCGGCGAATACGGATTTCGCCTGTCGCGGCATTGACGCCCACCTCGACGAAATGCGCGCCGAAGGTCGATTGCTGGTATTTTTTTGCCAGATCACCGAATTCGATACTGTCCTCGGCCGTCAATCCGGCGCTGCCGGCGGCCGTGGCCAGTGAAATGCTCTTGTTGCCGGCACGTACCTTGCCATCGGCGAAGACGGCGCGCTGCGGATCGAGGCCCGCCGCGGCAGTCACCGCCTCGCGCAGCTTCATACAGGCGGCGTAGACGCCGGCCGTCGAGGAGTTTCCGCCCCACTGACCGCCCGATCCGGCGGAGACCGGGAAATCGGAATCCCCCAGCCTGACCGTGACCTTTTCGATCGGCACGCCCATCATTTCGGCGGCCGTCTGGGCGATGATCGTATAGCTGCCGGTGCCGATATCGGTCATGTCGGTCTCGACGATCACCGTGCCTTGCGGCGTCAATTGCACACGGGCGCCCGACTTCATGGTCAGGTTGTTGCGGAAGGCCGAGGCGACGCCCATGCCCTTCAGCCACACGCCCTCACGCGTCTTGCCTGGCAGCGGATTGCGCTTCGACCAGCCGAATGTCTCCGCGCCGGTTTGCAGGCACTTGATCAACTGACGCTGGGAAAATGGCCGCTCCGGCTTGGCGGGATCAACCTGGGTATCGTTGCGGATACGAAATTCAATCGGGTCCATGCGCAGCTTTTCAGCCATTTCATCCATGGCGATTTCCAGTGCCATAAGGCCCGGCGCTTCGCCCGGCGCCCGCATGGCATTGCCTTCGGGCAGGTCAAGCACGGCCAGACGCGTCGCCATCAGTCGATTAGCCCCGGCATAGAGCAGCTTGGATTGTTCCGCGGCGGTTTCCGGTCCGCCTCCCGGCAGATCGCCTGACCAGCTTTCATGAGCGATGGCGGTTATCTTGCCGTCCGCATCAGCGCCTATACGTATACGCTGGATGGTGGCCGGCCGGTGGGTGGTATTGTTGAACATGAGCGGGCGCGGCAGGGTGACTTTTACGGGGCGTTTGGCGGCTTTTGCGCCGAGCGCCGCCAGTATGGCATCGGCGCGGACGAACAGCTTGCCGCCGAACCCGCCACCGATATAGGGCGAGACCAGCCGGACATTTTCAGGGGCAATGCCAAGGGTTTTCGCCACATCGCCCTTGCTCCAGTTAATCATCTGGTTGGCGGTCCACAGGGTCAGCTTGCCGCCGTCCCAGGCAGCGATCGAAGCGTGCGGCTCCATCATGGCATGGGACTGATCGGGCGTGGTATAGGTGGCGTCGAGCGTGACCGGTGCCGCTGTAAAGGCGGCGGTGAAATCACCGACAATCGCGTCTTCACTGTCCTTGGGTTTGGTGGCCGTGGCCTTTGCGGCAGCCAGATCATAGGCGCCCTTGGCCTTGGCGTAGCGAACGCGAACCAGTTGCGCGGCCGAGCGCGCCTGCTCGAAGGTGTCAGCGACCACAAGGGCTATAGCCTGATGATAGTGCTCGATGTCCGGTCCGCCCAGCAGTTTGGCGGTATTGAAATTACCTTTGGCGAGCGTGCCGGCGTTTTCCGCGGTAACGATGGCGATGACGCCGGGGGCGGCGCTGGCCTTCGTTATATCCATCGAAGCGATGCGGCCTTTGGCGATGCCGGCGCCGACAATATAGCCGTAGGCCGGTGTGCCGATATCGTTATGCTCATAGGCATAGGGCGCCGTGCCGGTGGTTTTGAGCGGACCGTCGATACGATCGGTCGGTTTGCCGATGACCTTGAGTTGGTCGATGGGATTGGTTGTGGCGGGGGTGTCGAACTTCATGATCAGCCCTTTGCTGCGTTGAGGGCCAGAGCTTCATTGAGAACCAGACCGATCGTGCGCTCGGCCAGGGTGAGTTTGAATTGGTTTTCCGGCGTCGGCACAGCCTCGGCGAACAGCTTGGCGGAGACAGCCGCCGCGCCATTGGGAATCTGTGCATCCGCTGCCGTCATGCGCCAGGGCTTGTGGGCCACGCCGCCCAGGGCGATCCGGCCAGTACCTTCTTTCTGGATGACGGCGGCCACTGAGACGAGGGCGAAGGCATAGGAGGCCCGGTCGCGGACCTTGTGGTAGATATGGGTGCCGCCGACAGGTTTTGGCAGGGTAACCGCGGTGATCAGTTCGCCGGAGGTTAGCGTGGTTTCAATTTGAGGCGTGCTGCCGGGCAGACGGTGGAAAGCGGCGATGGCGATGCGGCGCGTCTGGCCATCCGGCCCCACTGTTTCGACCGTGGCATCAAGCGCACGCATGGCCACGGCCATATCGCTGGGGTGCGTGGCGATGCACGACGTGCTGCCGCCAACCACGGCATGCTGGCGGCTGAAGCCGCCGATGGCCGCACAGCCGCTGCCGGGCTGGCGCTTGTTGCAGGACTGATTGGTGTCGTAGAAATAGGGGCATCGTGTGCGCTGAAGCAGATTGCCGCCGGTCGTCGCCTTGTTGCGCAACTGCCCGGAAGCGCCGGCCAGCAGGGCGCGGGAAAGCACGGCATAATCGCGGCGCACACGATTATCCGCCGCCAGATCGGTATTGCGCACCAGGGCGCCGATGCGCAAGCCGCCGTCTTTCGTTTCCTCGATCTTGTCGAGTGACAGGCCATTGACATCGATCAGATGCGGCGGAGTTTCGATCTCCAGCTTCATCAGGTCGAGCAGGTTGGTGCCGCCGGCGATGAATTTGGCGCCAGGTGTCCGGGCCGCGGCGGCCGCGGCTTCGGCGGGCGAAGTAACGCGCTGATAGGTAAAGGATCTCATGCTACCTTCCCCGATGCTTCGCTGCCTGACACTTCGCTGCCTGACACTTCGCTGCCTGACACTTCGCTGATTGCCTCGATGATGTTGGAATAGGCGCCACAGCGGCAGATGTTTCCACTCATGCGTTCGCGCAGTTCATCGACCGTGACCTCAGAATCAGCCGTGAGGTCGGCGCTGACATGGCTGGGAATGCCCGCTTCGATTTCCTTCAAGACCGATACGGCTGAACAAATCTGGCCGGGCGTGCAATAGCCGCACTGATAACCATCATGCTTGATAAACGCTGCCTGCATCGGGTGTAGGTTTTCCGGTGTGCCCAGGCCCTCTATGGTCTGTATCTCGTCGCCTTCGTGCATGATGGCAAGGGACAGGCAGGAATTGATCCGGCGGCCATTGACGATGACCGTGCAGGCCCCGCACTGACCATGATCGCAGCCCTTCTTGGTGCCGGTCAGGTGCAGATGCTCGCGCAGAGCGTCCAGCAAGGTGGTGCGCAGGTCGAGACTGAGCGATTGTGCGCGTCCATTGACCCTGAGGTTGATTGCAGATGTTATAGGGGCGGATATCTGCGGCACCGTATTTACGGCGGCCGCCTGTGCCGTCGTGCCTGTAAGGGCAGCGGAGGCCGCGGTTGCCAATAGAACGTCGCGCCGGTTAAGCGGTAAATTATTTGAGGCTGACAAGGCCGTCTCCAATCCCGATCATAAGTGTGCACTAAGCACCCGAACACCATAAAAGATCGATTATAAACGCAGAAATGGTTTGCATCGATTGATATATTTTCGCCTATGATTTCGGCGCATGCGTATTGACAGGATATTGTGATGAAGCCTGACCAGATAGCCTTATTATTAATGGCAGGCGGACGCTCAGACCGTTTCGGGCACAGCGATAAATTGCTGGCCGAATTAAACGGCATGCCGCTGGGCCTGCATATGGCCCATAGGTTGACCCCCATGACCTGGGGCGCACGCATTGCCGTTGCCAACGCCACAATAAAGCCCTTGCTTTCCCGCTGCGGCTTTGAAGTCATTGCGGCCGGCGAACGGGCGGGGCTGGGGGATAACCTCTCGGCAGGCGTAAGCGCGCTACGCAATATGAAAGCGGTCATTATTATTCTGGCGGACATGCCCTTTGTCAGTCGCCGCCACATTGAGGCGATGATTTTTGCGGCAAAAGGGCCGCGCGCCCTGGTGGTTTCAAGAAATCACGGCAATGCATCTCCCCCCGTTCTCTTCGGGCGTGATTATTTTCACGACCTGATATCTCTTAGGGGCGACGAGGGCGCACGGCATGTTTTTGCCAGCCGATTGACTGAGGTCACCTGGATAGAGGCGGATGCCGGGGAACTCTGCGATATTGACACGGTTGCAGATCTTAACCGTGCCCAGCCTGGGTGAATCTATGCGGTTGAGGTCTGTGTCTTATAATAATACGGGGGCGGCGGAACCCTTCCAGGGGGTCCGTTATTTGGGCTGGCGTGGCAGGCTCGAAAGTACCGCGCGAGGAATACAGTCTTCTGCAAAAGCGCAATTTTCGCAAACAAAGGCTTTTAAATGATCCAGGTCGGTAAAGCTGACATGCATGCCGTTGATGACAACGCCCACCGAGCGTAAACCTTTGAGCGCACGGGAAAAGGTTTCTTGCTCCATATGAAGACGCGAAGCAATGAGCGCCTTGGGGTAGGGCAGCATAAAGCCGGATGGGTCGAGATTGTGCTGGACACACAGTTCCTGCAAATGGCAGGCAACAAGTTGTACAGCCGATACGGAGAGGTGCTGCTGAACCTCCTTATGGCTACGGTGGAGCTGGTCGCTCAATTCGGTTATCAATCTTGAAATGAAGCGGTCGCGGCTGATTATCTCACGTATCCAGGTGATCGGAATTCGCAGGGTTTGTACATCTTCGACCGCACGCGCAGACAGGTAGTGTTTACATCTGAATGCGGCGATATCGTCTGCGTTGACGCAATTACCCGCCGATACCAGGCCGCCTGTAATTTCATGACCCAAAGGTGTTATATGCAGGGTTTGCACAACCCCTCTGCAAATGACGTGCAGATATTTAACACTGTCGCCGCTTGTATATAAATAGTTGCCTTTATTTGTTAGGTTGTACTGACAATGAGACATTAAATCCAAAATATTAGGCGTATCCATGTCGCTGAACAACGGCATTTTCCTGAGTATGTTCAGTTCAATGGACATGAAACACTCCGTATTCTATATATATCAAATAAATTTGACGAAAAATGCATATGATCGCCAATTTAAAATCAATTTAAGATGTAAGTGCGTGCACAAGTGATAAGGTTGTTGCTGCGCTATGTGTGCCCATCTTGGCAAATATACTTCGAATATGAGCGCGAACTGTGTGCACTGAGATTTCATTGTCTATTGCAATGGCTTTCGGGCACCTGGCCTGAGTTATGCCTCTTAAAACTTTACCTTCTGTTAAGGTTAATCCAAAAGCTTCAGTAAGTGGAGTCAGGTCATTGACGGTAGTGTCGCAGGCGTGTTGAATAGAAAGTTCAATATAGGGTGTAGGGCATTCTAGCATTCTGGCTTGAATGCAGCACCATTCGCTATCCATCACACGAATAATTTTGTAATGATAGCGATTTACTGTCTTATTTGCTGCTAAAAGTACTTCGTTAACACTGAGCTGCGCTCGCGGAGACACAAATCGTAAATGCCCTCTTGCATCAAATGAAATTTGTCCCGCTTCAATCATCTCACGCGCCTTCGCATTCGCAATATAAAGCTCGTGTTCAGTTGTAAGAAGAAAGCGTGCCCTTTGATCACGCTCCATAAAAACGGAAAAGAGTTTTTCTATTTCATAGCGATTAACGTCTTCAAATTGCGGTTGCAACAAAGAGTGACATGCAGCCTGCGATAAAATAAACGGCGCAGGCGAATCTACTTCAATCCTGTGATCTAACATAACGACATTTCCCCGAATATTTAAGTGAGCTTACGCCTTATTAAGCGAGACCCGATTTGGCAAAATTCGTCACCGGTCTGAATTTTGTCTTTTTGACCCTGCTCTTATTTTTTTATTAGCAACGATTAAGTAACGACGATATTTAATCCATATCGCATAAATTGTAATTGATTTCGATCAATTCATATATATTTCACTTCATTTTTTAGATTTTGATGCTCATCACCGCGATACGTCTATGGTGATAATGTCACTGTAGCGTCCGGCCATTTTATTATCCGCATCATCTACCGTCAGATCCATGGGCAAAGATATACCATCTACTGTTGAGGGCGGACTGAACGGAATCTGGGTCACTGAGTCCAGGGAAACGGGACGTTCATCCAGAACCATGCTGTAAGGAATGGGCGCGGCGTCACTAAAGCTTTCATTGCGCATGACCCCGCGGTTTTTCGAGCTTATGGTTATGTTGACCGCAGAATTGGCCCGGATCTGCACGAACGCGCGGCGCTGTTTGCCGGTGATGAGCGTGCCGAAATCAATGACATCCAGGGCCGAACTGCCAAAAGTGCCGGAGGCGCCGGCTATATTCACCTGGGCACGTGACAGGGCGCGGACGAGAAACGCACCGCGTGTTTGAAGCGCGGGACTGATTGGGCCGCTGTTCACGGCCACGATCAGGACCTGAGTGTAATCGCCGGGGGGTAAAACCGCATCCTGGGTCAAAACAAAATCCCAGCGCAGGGTGAGCTCAGGGGTGTCTCTGTTAAGGACGGCTTCAAAACCCTTTGTGCCTGGGTCTAGATGTGCGGTCCCCTGTTCAATCGGCCGGATGTCAAAGATCGCCTTGTCAGTCGAACCGATTTCAATTCGGTTCAGGGGGGCCTGGCTGTCATCAAGCAGGCGTACAGATACAGGGCAATCCGTTCCCTCTTCGAGATGAAGTATCATCTCTGCCCGCGCCGAAACCGGTTTGAAGGCAAACGGATCATACGACAGCGGCGCAACGCTTAACGGACCGGCCCGAAAGCTGCACGCCTGGGCTGGCGCGTAAGCCATAAGCCAGATACCGCTAATGCATATCGCCGGGAATATGGATTTGACCGACATCGATAATGCCTTTCCTGTCATTGGGTATGGTAAAATGCGCCATCGCTGTATCGTTGACTTCGAGGTCATAGACGCCGGGCGCCAGGCCAATGGCGACAAAGCGTCCGGCGGAATTGGTGAAAATGGTCTGGGGCACGAAGCCTTTGTCATTTGCGCTTCTGACTATGGCCGAATGCTCGGTGAGCGGTCCGATGTCGTCACCGAGGTAGCCCATGGCCATTTTCCAGTAGGCTGAACCGATCTGAACTCGGTACCCGGATGCCGAACTTGCGAACAGGCGGGGCGCGACATCGCCCAGATCATACCCTTCGGGCAGTTTGTCCGCTTCGACCAGATAGCTGCGCTCGCTGTATGTGGAGTGGATTGGCGCCAGCAAAGGGCCCAGGACGCCATTTCGTGCGATGACACGTCCCCCTTCGTCGCGCAGGGCCAGGCCGGCGCCACTCAGGCTTTCATGCAAAGGCATGAGGATAAAGCCCTGTGACGCCGGGCGGCCAATGCCGATAACGCCGTCCGCGAAGGCGAGGCCGGTCGAAAATCTGGCTCTTGATTCAACGAATTTACCCGCTTCGTCCCGCAGACGCGCATAGGTCTGATTATGTTCAATACTGGCATTGAAGCGGTTTGATATGTAAGACATATCCCCGCCAAAGGTGCGGTGATGGCTGTCTTCACTGACAACGATCCGGCCGCTCACATCGCCAACCTGCTCGATGGGATATCTGGATGCCTCTACTGTGCGCAGATGATCTGATTCAGTATCGTAGCGTGCGCTGACAGAAGCTCTTTCGCCGATCGGCACATTGATGGCGAATGTCACAAATGTGGAATCACGCCCGGAGGGCAGTCTTTCCCTGCCAACTGTAAGCGATGCGGACAAAGTGCTGAAGCTCTTTGTGCCCGTCAGGTCCCAGCCTCGGGTCGCGGGGGAAAACCGGTAATTGGCGGCGTGCGTTCCCAATACGAGAGTCGTGCTCAGATGACGCCATTCTAATCGCGTATCGACGCGCCAGCGTTCATCAACAGGCTGAACCCGCACCTCAAAAGGCGTTTGGAAGTTCCGGCTTTTGCTCTGTGCGGACAGGGTCAGTGTCAGGTTATTGTCATCGGAAAGCCTGACCTCATTGCGGTAATCAAGCGCGAAAGCGGATCCGCTGCGACCTTTGAAATGGGTTTGCGCGGTCGTCACGCTCAAAATTCCGACCGCTAATCCAAAAGTGGCGTCACCGGAAAGCAGCGCGTTCCCGTTGCCGGCCTGGCCACCGGCGCCCAGGGTAAAGGTGTTGGTGATGCCGCGGCGATAATAGCCGGAAGCGAGGGCGGGGCCGTCATATACGCCAAAAAGGCTGCCTTCGCGTTTACCCGCAGATATACCGAAATCGCTCACTCCGGCCTCAAGCAGCGTAACCGAATTGAAAAGCGACAACAGCGCGGCTTCGCGACGGCCGGCTGCATCCTCGACAAAGAGCGTCACCGTACTGGCGCCATAGGGCACACCGAAATCAGAAAATTCGTAACGACCCGGTAATAGTCTCAGCCGCCGGTTTTCGACCCCATTGACCATGACTATGACGGTGGAATCGCGATCGAGTGTCAATGCGCTGCGACCGGAAGGATGTATATTTTCAAAGGGCCTGATATCCTGGTAGGACCGATTGAAATTAACCCCCAGCATGGAGGCGGAGCCCTGAAAGCCGGTGATCGAAGGATTGTATTCCCCGGCTATCCAGCGGGTGGCGCTGCTGAAATTATCATGCAGGAGATAGGTTTTGGACCGGCGCCATTTACGGCCATGAGCGTTTTCCGTCCATTCTCCGCCAAAACGCGCCGTAAGGCCCTCAAAGCCGCCCACAGTGACAAATCCGTCCATATCGACGACCAGGGGACTACGCACGGTGCCGCCATTGTCACGCAGATATCGCTGATCCAGTGTGGCCGACAGCGCGCCGCTTAGCCTCGCCGGCGGTCGCATCTGACTGAAATCAGGCGCGGCGCGACCAATAAAGCTCATTTTCTCAATCCCGAGATGAGTCATGTCGATCTGGACATCAAGCTCAAGACCCGCCGGATCGAATCGCGTCACCAGACCGGCGACAGAGGCCATGTCTGGTGTGATCTGTGGATGCCCGCTGATCTGTGACAAAAGCCCTTGCAGGGTAGGGGCATCGATAACCGGCCGCAACAAGGCGGTAAATCGCTCGGAATCGATCCAGGCGCCCCCTGTGGCGTCTATGCTGACCGAAATGTCACCCAGATTCTTATGATTGACGATCAAGGGGACAACCAGTGACATCATGGCGCCTGCCGGTGGTCCGGGCGGCGGAATGCCCCGCTGATCAACTGAGGGCGCCACGGGCTGGGTCTCCTGTGCGACGACGGCATGGGAAAACAGCATGCCGCCAAGCAGCAGGCTGGAAAAGACGGACCTTGGCGCCCCCCGAACCATGGCGATCAGTGATCGGATTGCAGGGACAAAGCTGTTCTGCCGGCCAGGCGGGTATCGAGCATGACCACGCGTGATCCGCCGGGCGGCAGCATCGATGTTTCGCCATATTTCAGTTTTTCCGGCGGCACGGCTTCTGTTTTGCCATCATAGGTCGCCACCCAGTGCAGGGTTGACAGGTCTGCCACGCCATCGCCGGCATTTTTTACGGTGACCATCTGGCGGCCATCGGTGCCTGTGGTCAGGGGCTTGATCACCGATACGGACGCAAGCAACTTGGCGGGCTGGACGACAACGGTGGTGTTGAAGTTCAGGACGATGCCAACGCGCGACGTTATGCCCGCCGCAGATTCTTTCTCTGTATAGCTGACATTCAACTGGCTGACCTTCACGACATAGAGGCGCCCTTTATCGAGATTTGGCGCGCCGATATACCGTACCTGAAAGGACTGGGCGGTCCCCGGTTTGACGGTGGCCTGGGGCGGATAGATCAGGAACGCATTGTCCGCGGGCGTGAACGTGCGCTTTCCATCTATATCGACATCAACGCTGAAAGCCGTCAGTTCCACATCGATCGGTGCGCCATCGGTATTGGTGACGATCACGCGTTTTGTCGCCATCTGGCCGGATGGCGTCATGGTGTAGGCCATGGGTTCAACCTGATGAGCCCGGACCGCACTGCCTGGATGTGCAAGCAAGGAAAGCGCCGCAAGGGCGCCGATGATTTTATGTTTTGGCATGATACGCTCCGGAAATAAAAGCGGCGGCGAGGTGTTGCCGCCGCTTTAAATCATCAACCGATTGTCAGGTTAAAGGTTTCGGTATAGGTGCCTGCGGCCCATGGCGCGGTTGCGACAACCATTGTCATATCGCCCGGAACGCCCGTAGCCAGTTCCGCACCGGAGGTCAGGCCAATATTCTGAAGCGTGGTCGTGCCTGCGATCTGGTTGGTTTGCACGGCGTTGACAGGACCATTCAGATCAACCCCTGAAGTGTAAGGCAGATGAACGGAGCCATTACCCAGGAAGCCATTCGTAGCCTGGACCTTCAGGTTCGGGTTGGTCTTGTTGTTGCACTGGACCTTGAGGTCGGCGATGCGTTGCAGGGTGCGCATATTGATATCGAACGCCTGGTTCGAGACAGTGACAGAGCAAATCACCGGTACGGTACCGGTTGTCGTTACTGTATCGGCGAAGGCCGGGGCTGAGCAGGCGATCAGGGCGGCGGTGGAAACGGCGGCAAGCATTACGAGTTTCATAATCGGCTCCATTCTTGATTTCGGATTAAAGAGGTCACAGCGGCCTCTCCGCCGCATTAAGACTTTATTAACACCTTCCCGCATCACCAACGCATATAGTCAAGATTGACTATGCCGCCTTGCGCCCTTCTCCCTCGCACGCTGTGGCAAGCCGCCTGGCCAGTGTTTTCCACATTGGTTTCTAATGGCAAACGGCGCAGCATCACATAAAACCCAAACAGGGAGATTTAACGGTGTCACAGCATTATGCGATCACGAACAGTCGTGATATTGGCCGGGGAACGGCCCTTTCCATTCAAAGCGGTGCGCTGCGCCGTCTTGACGTTCTTAATTTGCAACTCGCAGAAGACAGGCAGATAGAAGCGGTTATTGAACACTTTGATCCGACCGGATTATCAATCCGTCTGAATGGAATGATTTGTAAATGCCGGCCCTGGCGGATGGGGGACGCTGCGTTCAAGCGGCTGTCAGGTACGGTATCCAACTGGACGATTGAGCAGGTACGGGAAATGGTTCAGGACCCGGCTCACGCCTGAGGTGGTGAATGCAGCATATGGCTTGACCCGGCGGGCGCTTGCATCCTAAGTTTCGGTTATCGCGGCGTGGGGCATTGCCGAATGACACAATGAGGGGGCAAATTTGACGCAGGGCTGGGCAACAGACAGCGCCTCACGCCTGGAATCGGCTCCTGTGGATGCCGTTGAGGCCAGGCGTCTCATGGCGCAGGTCAATAGTCATCATGACCTGCAAACCAGTTTCACGGCCATGCCCAGGCCGGATGTGAAGGCGCTGGAATTCTGGAACAGGCTGTTTAAACAGGTCGGCGATTTTTTTGAAAAGGTCGCCAGTGTTTTCAAGCCTTTGGGGCCATTCATGCCCTATATTCTCGGCGCGCTGGCCATCGCCCTGATCGCGCTGTTGTTGTCGCCGTTCGTGCGGATGATGATCACCTCACGGTTCCAGCGGCTTTTCCCTCGCGACCATCTGCGCGCCGACGCTCCCTGGCGGCCGACGCGCGATGCGGTCGTGGCCCTGCTCGGCGAGATCGATAAACTGGCGGGCGACGGCAACTATGACGAGGCCGTCCACCTGCTGCTGGTGCGTTCGGTGGCCGATATCAATGCCTTCCGGCCGGATCTGGTGCGCAAACATTTTTCGGCGCGCGATATCCGTTCGCATCCCATGCTGCCCGAAGCGGCGCGACCGGCCTTCACGGAAATCGTGCGCTGCGTGGAAAAGAGCTATTTCGCCGGCATGCCGGCCAGTCGTGCGGATTTCGAAGCCTGCCGCGCCGCCTATGCCGATTTTATCGCCGCCGAAGGCATCGCCTGATGCCTCTTAAGCCTGTCACATTGAAGAAGACGCTGAGGGAGCGCATCGGGAAGGCGTCCGGCTGGCTGCCGGCCGTGGCGGCATTTTTGTGCCTGTGTCTGTTCGCGGCGGCGGCCATTACCCTGTTTGATGTCAATGCCGTGCCGCAGACCGGCCAGAAGGCCAATGCCACCGGCCTATCCGCCCAAGGGACGGCGGGCTTGCGCCGCCTGCTGGAGGCGAGGGGGCATGAGGTCATCCTCAACCGAATGGAAGATGGTCCGCTGATCGAGCGCGGCGATCTGGAAATTATCACGCTCGATGATGATGGCGGCACCCTGACCTATGCCTATCATTTCGACAGCGACAAGCCGCCCGCCCGTTCATCCTCTGCTAACTCATCATCAGCAACGGCCAGCGAGGGTGAAGACACCGGTTACGGCGCTGCCCAGATACCGGACCCGAAGCGGTCCAGGCATATTCTGCGCCAACCGCTCGGCAAGGTGGTGCTGATCGTGGCGCCGAAATGGAATGCCGGTCCCGATCCGCGTAATCGCAACTGGGATCGCGGGCCGGCCCTGGTGGCCCCGGCGAATGTGGTGGCAAGTCTGGGGTTCCTGTCGCCGATCAGCGAAGTGCCGGCGCCGGAAGATGAAAGGCAATCGATGGCCAGAATAAAGGCCTCTCCGCCGGGCACCCGGACCGTGCGCAGCGGCGATATGCTGGTGACCTTTGATGCGGCGACTTACACGGTGAAGCGCGACATGCGCCCCATGGCCGAAAAAACCGTGACCGGCACGGCCCAGGCCTTTGAACCCGCGCCGCATTTGTGGACCTTCCGTCCTGCCGGTGGTGTGGGGAAATTTGCCGCGCCACTTTCTGCCGGCGCGATCACCGGCCTGCAATCGATCACCGGACCGAATCTCAAGTCGATACTGGTCGGACCAAATGGCGAGGCCGTGCTGTCGCGGGTCATCGTCACCGGCGACCGCGCGCAACCGAAAACGCCCGTCTATTTGCTCAGTGACCCTGACCTGCTCAATAACCAGATACTGGCCGATCCGCAAAAGGTCATCGCCGCCCTGACCCTGATTGATACGATCAGCCCGAAGGCGAGCAAGCCCGGCCGGGTGATCTTCAACCTGACCTTTAACGGCATATCAACCGACCATGACCTGCTCCATGCCCTCAGCCGGCCGCCGTTTATCGCCGTGCCGTTGTGCCTGCTGATTGCCGGGCTTGGCCTGATGTGGGCGGCTTTCTCGCGTTTTGGCCCGGCCCGCGAAGCGCCGATCGAGGCGCCGCTGGGACGCGGGGTGAAAATCCTCGCCGACAACGCTGCCCGCCTGATGGCCATTACTTTGAAAGAGGTGAAGCTCGGGCCGGCCTATGCCGATCTGGTGCGCGATCAGGTATTGAAGGATAAGGGATATCGGCTCGGCGTCAGTTCTGAAAGCCCGGACGATCTCGCTGAACGCCTGGGCCAGGCGCAGAAGACAACCGACTCCTTTATCGACCTCAAGGCCCGCGCGGCCAAGGTCATGACCGTACATCAGCTTATCGATATCACCCTAAAGCTCCACGCCTGGAAGACGGAGATACAACGTGCTCATACCTGACATCCAAGCC
>CAMLIY010000059.1 GCA_946480125.1 uncultured Asticcacaulis sp. | reverse complement strand
AGGTTGCCGATACCTGCCGTAACCGAGTCTTGCAGATTACCAATGAAGGTCATGTGCGCCTCCAAAGCCTTGGAAGACGTACCCAGTTTCGCCAGAGCCGCCGAGACATTATTGATCGAGTCATCAATGGTCGACAGCAGGGCGCCAGCTGAAGAGGAGGTTGCGAACGAAGCGGCCGTACCCAGAGTCACGATGGTGCCGCCGAGGCTCAGATCTTGCCCGGCAACGGTCAGCCGTGAATCGCCGTCAGCATTAGCCAGGGCTTCAAGGCCCGGCAAGGATCCATCAAGCAGGTTGATGCCGTTGAATTTGGCGTTCGACATGGTCTTGGTGATCTGGTCACGCAAGGCTTCGAAATCCGTATTCAGGGCCTCCCGGCTGGTGGTGTCCAGCGACGTGTCGGAAGCTGCGAGCGCCTTCTCCTTCATCTGGGTGAGCATATCCGAAATGCTTTCGCCGGCCGACATGGCGACATCCACAGAGGAGGTTGCCCGGTTCAGCGAATCTTTTACCGCATCCAGGGACGCAACGGTGGACCGTTGACTTTGCGCGATCGCGAAGGTCGCGCCGTCATCCTTGGCTGAGGCCACTTTCAAACCGGTATTGATGCGGTTCTGAGTGGTGGACAAATCGGAATTCGTCTTGTTCAGGTTTTGCAGCGCAATCATTGCGCCCACGTTGGTGTTCACCGAATTGTTCAACATCGGAGGTCCTTTCCATTCTGGTCGGGGGGATTTAAACGGCTTTTGCCGCACAGCTATTTTAGCTGGGACTGCACAGAGCAAGCCAAGGGCCACGCAGGAAGGCCTAAAAAATTAATTTAACCCATTGAATCATAACGATATTATTCATTTGAAGCCACACGAATCACAATGCAGATATTGGCGCCCCGGCAAAAGCTTCCGGGAATTACCGCCGGGCGGCAATTTTAACCGGCTGTTAGTCATACCGCCTTCATTCCTGCGAGCCCTGTGGCGACGGCACACGGAAATATGACCGGCTAAAAATTTTATTTACCAAAACGATTTTGAAACCTTTTACCAATTAGCCTAGTCTTTCCCGACAAATAATGGCGAGATTCGCTATCGATTTTTTACGACCCTGAGCGCAGTACGGCGGTGCGCGCGGGGGCATATACTGGTTTGTAAGCTTATGACCGCAACGCATGAAAATCCGGCCATTCTGACCCGGCGCTCAACCCTCGGACTTATGCTGGCTGCCCTGGCGGGTAACGCAGCGGCGCCATCTCTGATCCGAACGGTTGAGAAGGCTGCGCCGCCGGCCCCTGCTCCCAAGAAAACACTTGGCCCGCCTCTGTTTGACTGGCCTACCCTTACAGCGCTTGGTCAGTCGATGGTCGATCGGAAGCTCACGCCTGGCCTCAGCCTGAGCGTTATGGCCGCCGGTAAACTGCTGTATTCAAAAGGCTTCGGACTGGCAAATATTGAAGCCAATGCCGCCGCCACGCCGCAGACCGGATTTCGCGTTGCCTCCATCACCAAGCAGTTCACCGCCGCGGCGATCCTGTTGCTTGCGGAAGGGGGCCTGCTGACGCTTGATGATCCGCTGTCAAAATTTCTGCCCGCCGTGCCGCGCGCAGACAATATCACGCTACGCCAGCTTCTTAGCCATACGTCCGGCATGGGCGACTATATCAACGGACAGGCGAGCAGCATCCTGACCGAGGCGCAAACGCGCGATTATACCTCTGACGAGCTTATCAAGATCATTATTGCCCGCCAGCCGCTTTACCGCGCCCAGCCCGGCGCGACCTGGCTCTACAGCAATAGCGCTTTCGCCCTGCTCGGCATTGTTGTCGAAAAATTATCCGGCATGGCTTTCGCCGATTTCAGCAGCCAGCATCTGTTCATGCCGGCCGGCCTGACCCAGACCAATATCGACAAGACCTGCACCACCAGCGCCATCTGCAATGGCTACCGTCCAAATTTCCGCGCGCCAACCAAATATGATCTCGCCCTGCCGATTTCGCCAAGCTTCGCCGGCGGCGCCGGCGCCATCCGTTCGACGACGGAAGACCTTTGCCTGTGGCATTGCGCCTTGTTGGACGGCAAGGTGTTGAAGCCCGAAAGTCTTCAGGCCATGCTAACGCCAACCCTTCTGAAGAACGGCAAACCCGCCTACGAGCGCCAGGGACCTGATCCGCTTGAATATGGCCTGGGTCAGGGCCTGGGTACGATGAAGAATTTAAAACTCGCGGCGCATGGGGGGCGCATCAACGGCTTTACCGGCCATCTGCGCAGCTTTACCGACAGCAAACTGACCGTGGCTATTTTATATAACAGCGACGGCGGCGGCGCGCCTGGTTTTGCGGCCGCACAAAAAGGTTTGAAAACCGAGGCGAGTCGTCTGGGAATAGACTATCTGGGTCTTGCCTGATTATCTGGGCGCAACGTCAGGCTATGTTTCCGTATCCCATTTTTACGGTAAGGTGTGGCAGTGTTCAGTTAATCAAGGAGCACACCCATGTCTGATACCGTTTATCACATCTTCGACAACAACACCGGCGAAGAAATCTACCTGTCGAATGACTTCCGCTTCCAGGACACGCCGCAACCCGAACATCGCATCCATGACGAGAACATGCGCGACCGTTTTGGCGGCCCTGCTGTAGTCAATCGTGTTGAAACGGCCGCCGATGGAGCGATCAACCTCTATGTTGACGGATCTGAAGAACGTCTCAATGCTGATAACCAGGATACCGACCAGGCCTATCGCCGGTCTTAGATTTTCTACGGCTGTGGCGTCACGCGCCACACCACATTCCCCACATCGTCGGCGACCAGCACGGCGCCCTTGCCATCAACCGCAACACCTACCGGCCGTCCCATCGCCTTGCCATCCTTGTCAAGAAAGCCGGTGAGAATTTTTTCCGGTGCGCCTGCCGGCATACCCTTAGCGAAGGGCACGAAGATAACATCATAGCCGCTGGGCGGATTGCGATTCCAGGAGCCATGCTGACCCACAAAAGCACCGCCACTATAGCGAGCCGGAAACAGGGTGCCGGTATAGAAGGTCAGGCCCAGTGAGGCTGTATGAGGCCCTAGCGCATAATCCGGCTTGATGGCGCTGGCCACTTTTTGGGGATTTTGCGGCTTCACCCGGATGTCGATGTTCTGGCCGTAATAGCTATATGGCCAGCCATAGAAAGCCCCATCCTTTACGGACGTCATGTAATCGGGCACCAGATCGCTGCCGATTTCGTCGCGTTCGTTAACAACGGTCCACAAGGCGCCGGACTGTGGCTGCCAGTCCATACCGTTCGGATTGCGCAAACCGCCGGCGAAAATGCGTTTTGCACCCGTTTTCAGGTCTATTTCGAGGATATTTGCGCGTTCCGTTTCCGCGGCAATACCGTTTTCAGCCGCATTACTGTTAGACCCCACCGTGGCATAAAGCTTTGTGCCATCTGGACTGGCGATTATATTCTTGGTCCAGTGGTGGTTGATCGTACCGGCGGGCAGGTCTGTCACCTTGACGCCCGGCGTGCTGATCGATGTGTCGCCTGCATGATACGGAAATGCCAGAATGGCATCGGTATCGGCGATATACAGTCTGTCACCAATAAGGGCCATGCCAAACGGTGAGTTGAGCCCTTTGAGCAGAACGGTATGCGTCTCGGCAACACCATCACCATCGGCATCACGCAGCAGGGTAATGCGATCGGGGCTTTTGGGACCGGCGCCTGCCTTTTTCATGATCAGTTTCATGAAAAAGCCTTTGATGCCCTTTGCGTCTTCGGGCTTCGGCGGCGCATTGGTTTCAGCCACGAGGGTGTCACCATTGGGCAAAACATAAAGCCAGCGCGGATGATCGAGGCCAGCGGCATAGGCTGAGACGGCAAGGCCGGGCGCGGCCACAGGCTTTACACCTGAAGGCCACCCTATGGCATCGGCGATTTTGACCGTTGGAAACAGGGTTTTATGCGGTGTCGGCAATTGCGGACTTGGGCCAATGCCGGCGCTAAGGGGCAATTTTGCGGTTTCTCCACAGCCCGACAAGGTCAGGCCCATTACCAGAAGACTTGCGGTGACGTATTTCATTCCGCGGCCATGGAGGGCTCATGCGACATCTTGTTCATATTGCGGCAGGACTCGGCGCAGCGGCGGCAGATAGCGGCGCATGCCTTCATTTCATCGCAATCAAAAGCATCACACGATACAGCGCAAGCTTCGCAAACCTCGGCGCAAGCCGCGCATTCGGCGGCATGATGGCCAGAACCGCGCACCATGAAGTCGGCGGCGGTCTGGCACGCCTGAATACAGTCATTCATTAATACGGAGTGGTCATGCGCCACATGCGCCCCACCCTGATCAAGACAGTGATTATAAAAGGTTTCCTGACAGGTATCGCGGCATTGCCAGCACAGCTCAATGCAGACCTTGACGTCTTCGGGATGCGTTCGCATGGCATGCTCCTTGGTTTTCTAGGAAAAGCGATGCCGTATTAGCCATGTTGGCCGTGAAATTACATGGCCTAACACACCCGCAAACATAAGGATGTCATAAGCCCGGTCAGGCGGCCCGCATTAACCTGACACCTTCGTCTTCGTCCTTTATTGTCAGGGCCGGAATCTCAGAAATCATCGGCCTGAGCTGCGCCAAAGACGCTGGTTTGACCATATATCCGGCCGCTCCCAGGGCCAGGGCGCGCGCCTGATCCTGATCATAGGTGGATCCCGTACACATTACTACGGCGATATGGCGGAGCGCGGGATCTTTACGCACCGCTTCAAGCAGTTCGAACCCATCCATCCCAGGCATGTTGATATCCAGCAAAAGCAGGTCGATCACCTCACCGCGCTCAACAGCCCGCTTCAGCGTGTCCAAGGCTTCCCTGGCGCCATTGGCGACGATCAGATTAAACCGCATCTTGTCGCGAATTTGCAGGAATACGCGCGCCAGTTCGATATCGGCTTTGCGATCGTCAATCAGCAGCACATTAGCCAGATTTTCAAACACAGGATGATCAGTGGCCATTTTACCCCTCAAGTCACTTCAGAAATCATACCATTCAAGACACATCATGACCCTGTAGATGCCGCCTGAATGCAGCCTAATGGCGAATGTCTTAAGGCTTGGTCAATCCCCAATGCCGACAAAGTGGATTGATGAGGTTTTGCCACAGTTCGCGGGATTTGTGAGCCAATGCAATTTGCCTGATGCATCAGGAGCGATGTAGATTTACAACCTGTGCAAGGCCCGGCAAAAACGCGTGACAGACCATTCTTCTCAAAGGAGTTTCTTGCATGTCAGCCCATAAACACTCAGGGTATTTCCTGATGCTGGCTGTTTTCGCGGCGGTGCTGCTCACAGCCTGCAATCAGGAGGCCAGCGACTCTGCCCCTAGTGAAGTGCCGGCTTCGGCTCCGGTGGATAGCAGCGCCTCTGGCTAGGTGCGGCATTATTTACCGTCGCCAAACCCCTGTGTTTGCTATAGACCGGCAGCGCTACATAGAGGTAAATTCAGATGATGAAGACCATATTTCTACTTGTCATCACCGGAGTGACGCTGGCCAGTTGCAACCAGAAGGCGGATAATGACGATGCGCCGGATGTGGTGATGGCGATGCCGCACACCTATACCGATACCGAAAAAGCCGCTATTCAGGCTACCTTTCCCGCACCCTATAATACCGCCGACTTGGCAGCGGGTGAAAAACAGTTCACCAAGTGCCGCGCCTGCCATACCATTGGCCCGGACAAGATGAATTTGGTGGGGCCGCACCTTTATGGCTTATTCGGCCGAAAATCGGGCACCGAGCCCGGCTACACCTACACCGAAGCCATGACAGCGCACAATGTGACCTGGGATTTCGACACGCTCGATACCTATATCGCCGCGCCGCAAACCGTGGTGAAGGGCACAAAGATGAGTTATCAAGGCATCAAGGATGACACCGATCGCCACAACCTGATCGCTTATCTCAAGCTGGAGACGACACCTTACGCGCCCCCCTCCGCAAGTTCGGAATCGGCGTCAGGCGCGCCTTAGCCATCCGCTTTAAAATGTCTTCCAAATACTGGCTATGACGGCATGAACAGCCGGTATATTACGGCCGGCCAAGGTTTGGCGCAGACCCAGTTGCACACTGGTCTGGCGGTGCGGCCCAAAATTGCGGACAACACTTAGTTCCGTATTGGTCCAGGCTGCGTATCCCCAGTCTGCCTTGTCCGTGCGACCGGCAAAAACCTGCGCCATAAGCATCCATTTGGGTGATGGCTTAATGCCAAGAGTCGCGTCAATACGCCATTCATTGGCCTCATACTGACGCAAGTGTCGGGCGCCCTGAAGGTCCATGAACGCAGGCCTGCCCAGAAGCTTGAAACTTTTGCCAGCATAGGCCCGCAGATCGTAATCCGTACCGCCCTTGGCCGTCACGTCATAGTCGTTCCGTTTTCCGCTGCCGAAACCTTCGACCGTTGCCCCCAGGGCGAAAACGGAATTATCCGTACGTTTCAGTGTCCAGCGCCCGCCGGCTTCGATCGAACTCAGGCCGGAAAAACTTGCCATTCCCGTTGTGTAGTCGCGATAATTAACCTTGGCAGTGAGGGTCAGGCGCCGGGTGAGGCCATGATCAACGAACACAGACAAATTATTTTGCCGCCACTGATCCAGCGTGATCGAACGGTCGCCGGAGATATCAAAGCCTGAATCGGCGCTGCCCGCTTCCGAACTGACAATGACCTGTGTCTCGCCTTTTGTCTGCGGCCAGGCGCTCGCCCGTGCGCCACAAGGAAACATCAGGCATACCGCCAGGATGGCCAGTTGCAGGCAGATTTTCATAGATGCCCCAATAGCGAATGGGTTTCGCCAGGAGCCATCAAATCAAAAAATGGTTAATCAGGCAATATGTTACTTAATCATACGGAGCGAACGAAAACCCGGCCCTCATATATGCGCTCAATGATCACCCGATCACGTGCCGCCAGCGTCATTTCACTCGCCTGGCCCAATACTGCCGGCCATTCAACGCCATCAAAAATAACACGCCCGGTACGTTCGCCACCAGACACCATTTCAAATCCGCTTAAAACTTCAGCTTCCTTGCCAATCATCCGGCGGTGCGGATCGTTGACATCCGGACTGTGACTGCTGACTTTCAGAAATTTTGGCGTCAAAAGCCCCATGACAACGCTGAGAACAGTAAAGGTCAGCGCCTGGAAAAACAACCCGAACGGCAGGCCCGTCAGGCAGATGACCGCGACCACGCCGGCCGCAGCCGCGGCCCACAACAGCCATTGCGTACCCAGGAAAATTTCAACGCCCAGCAGCAGCAGGCCAAAGATGAACCAGATCCAGAAGGCGTTCATCGCCATCGGTCCCATCAGAAGGATAGCATTCATATCCACGGCTGCCTCCCTAGCTTTTTTTCGCCGATGCTTTTGGTGCATCCGATCCTGTAGATTTGATCAGTTCGGCGACGCCGCCGACCATCCCGGCCAGGGAAGACATATCCGCCGGCATAATCAGGGTCTTGGTATTGTTCGATTCGGCAAAGCGGCCGAACGCCTCGACATATTTTTGCGCCACAAAGTAATTGATGGCGTTAACATCCCCCTTGGCGATGGCCTGCGACACCACGTCCGTGGCCCTCGCTTCAGCTTCGGCTGAGCGTTCGCGCGCTTCGGCATCCCGGAAGGCGGCTTCCTTACGGCCTTCGGCTTCCAGCACCGCGGATTGCTTTGAGCCTTCGGCCCGGGCAATCGCCGCCTGCTTTTCACCATCGGCCTCAATGATCAGGGCGCGGCGTTCGCGCTCCGCTTTCATTTGACGCGCCATCGAATCCGTTATGTCATGAGGCGGCTTTAAATCTTTGATTTCAATGCGATTTACCTTGACGCCCCAAGGACTTGTGGCGTGGTCTATAACATTGAGCAGACGTGAATTGATAGCGTCACGTTGCGACAGCACTTCATCCAGTTCCATGGCGCCCACCACAGTCCGCAGATTGGTCATGGCCAGTTGCGTAATGGCATTATCGAGATTGTCTACGCGATAGGCCGCCAGCGCGGCGTCCATGACCTGAGTGAAAACAATGCCATCCACTTTGACGTTCACATTATCCTTGGTGATGACATCCTGTTGCGGCACATCGAAAACCCGTTCCATGACATTGACTTTGCGGCCGATGGCCTCGACGAACGGCGTCAGAAAGGCAATGCCCGGCTTTAATGTCCGCGTATAACGACCAAAGTTTTCGATCGTAAATTCATAACCCTGCGGCACAATCTTGACGATGCTGAACAGCAGCATGACGCCAAGCCCTATCACCACAAAGGTCAAGGGTCCGAAGATAGAAATGGATTGCAGCAATTGGGCCTCCCCCGATACAGATACAGCTATCTGTCAGCCAGTATACAGGGGGTTGGGCCAAGGCCATAGGTAAATCGACGTGAAGCCGTTTAAGCCACGTCTGCCCTTGTCTGAGGCTGATCCTCTTTCAGCCGCAACAGGCCGGCAATGGTATCGATCAGCGTATCCATAATGATCGGCTTGGAGATATGCGCGTCCATACCTGCGGCGTGGCAGGCTTCGATCTGGTCGTGCATGGCGTCGGCCGTAAGCGCCACGATCGGCACATGCTTGCCCTCGACCTCCTGCGCGCGGAAGATTCGCGTGGCCTCCAGTCCGCCAAGGCGCGGCATGTTGAGGTCCATCAATACCAGGTCATAGCGTGACATATCGAGGTCAAGCGCTTCCTGACCATCAACCGCCTCAGTGATAATAAAGCCGAACGGTTCAAGGAACAGGCGCGCCACCTTGCGGTTGACGGGATGGTCATCGACCAGCAGGATATGCATTCCGGGCAAATCGGCATTATCATCATGTTTGGGCACGGCTTTCATTTCCAGTTGCTCCGTTTCGATAGCCGCCGCGGCCTCGCCCGCCTCAAAAGTCATCACGAAGGACGAGCCTATTCCTTCTTCGCTGGTGACGCTCAAGCTGCCGCCCATCAACTCCGCCAGGCGGCGGCTGATATTCAGCCCCAGACCGGTGCCGCCATATTTGCGCGCCGTAACCGCGTCAGCCTGGGTAAAGGCTTCGAACAGTTTATCAAGCGTGGCCTTGCTCATACCTATGCCGGTATCACGCACCTCGACACGTATCCGGTAGCCGCCCGTTTCAATCTGAGTCACGGCGGTCAAGATGCGAACCGTGCCTTTTTCGGTGAATTTCAAAGCGTTGGAAACGATATTTGACAGGCACTGATAAACCCGCAGCACGTCAAACGTCATGGGATGACTGGCATATTCATCCAGTTCGTAACGCAACATCACATCCTTGCCATCCAGCAGGGCGCCATAGGTATTGATAACCCGCTCAATCATGTCCTTCATGGTTGAAGGGGTGGGTGCGAGTTCAATCTTTCCGGCTTCGATCCGCGACATATCCAGAACGTCGTTAAGCAGAACCAGCAAGGTCTGGCCGGAATCGATCAGGATATTGACCTGCTCGCGTTGCGTTTCGCTCAGATCATTTTTCTTAAGTGCCTGTGCCATGCCCAGCACGCCATTAAGCGGTGTGCGCAGTTCATGGCTCATGACGGCGAGAAAACGTGACTTGGCCACATTGGCGGCTTCGGCATGTTCGTGAGCATCCCGGAGATTCCACTGCATCCGCCGCATCCTGAGCACCCACAAAGCGCCCCCGATAACAATTACCGCCAGCAAAACAGCGATCAGCGCCGCGGCCGCCAGCAGTAAATGTCCCATCTGAACTTGCTTGACGAGCAGACGACTCTCTGCGGTTTTGCTGTCCAGTTCCTTGCGTAGCGCCTGGTACATATCCTGCACAGCTTCGATGCGATGATTTTGCGCATCCCTGCCTGAAGCCGTCGCCCAGGCCCCCAAGTCCTGGAAAGCCCCTATGTGATCTCCATTTCCCGCCTTAAGATAGGCCTCTATGTAACTTTCAAAAGTCGGATCACGAGGATAAACGGATTCCGGCACGGTTCGCAATTCAGACAGATAGAACCTTGCCCGCTCGACATTGAACAATCGCGCATAAGCCTTTGTTATGAAACGTAAGTTCAGTGCGTCATAATTGGTTACGACACGCCCTTGCATAGCCGCGGAGTCTTTCAGACAGTCTATAACGGCCCTGTCATTGCCCGCTTTATCCTGAACAGTCGCGCAGAGCTCCTCATCCCACACCTTCAACTCGGAAATATTATATTTCCGTACATAGCCGGCATAGAGTTGCTGCAAACGTTCCGCCAGGGCAATATCATTGTCCTGAGCCGCAAAGAAAGCCAGATCATATAGCATGTCCATCTTCTGCAAGAAGAACGCATTCCGGCTTGAAAGTTGCGCCATGGCCAAAGCATGGTCAGCATAGGCGCCATAATCCCCTATCCGGACCATATTATAGGCAAGGGTCTGTTGGGCTATATTGAGCAAACCTTCCGCAGACTTGCCCTGGGATTGCAGCCGGACGATCAGGTTTTCGCCGAGATCAATCGCTTCGGCCCATTTCGCCATATATTGTAACTGTCGTTCACGCTCCAGAATGACTATGTTGTGCAAGGCCGGATTGGGCAAACTCAGATAGGTATTCCACTCACGCTCAGACAAGCTGGCATAAGCGTTGGTCTCGTTTTCATAGGCCTGGAGCATGAACCGCGCCAACAAATCAAGATTGGTATCGCCATCTTTTTGGGCCTGTTGAATGAGCCGGCTGTGCCAGGATCGGATTTTGCTTTCGTTTTGGTTGGTTTTATAAGCATAAAGAACACGCCACAGCGCGTAGATACGATCGTTCCCGGATAATTCCATCGCCGACTGACCATAGCGATCAATTTCATCCTTGCTATATACATAAGGCGTAGCGGAAACGACCTGATATACAGTTGTCAGCTTGCGGTGATAAGCGGCGCCCTCATCTGTTTGAGCAAACACATGACCTGACCCCAGCATGGCGGCGCAACAAAGCAGGCATAAAAGGCCAATCCAAAGCCTCTTAAGTGTACCTGTATAACGAATGTGTGAGCGCGCCATCACGGCTCCCGGTTATCTTTAAGTCATCACAATGCTCACAAAGACATTAGTATTCACTTAAACCTGCTCAAAAGGTCAGAATATCGGACATACAAAAACGGGCGAGGCTTGCGCCTGCCCGTTATCATATACCAGCAATTAAACCGGAATGTTCCGCAGACTAGCAGGACATACGCGCGGGATTGCAAATCGGCGGAATGGCGCTGGCATTGGTGGCGACAAACGTGGCGCCGGCAGCGATAGCCATAACGGTCAGGGCAACAACAATCTTCTTCATGAACAGACTCCCAAAAAGCATAAACTGAACATGGATACAGTCTGGAGTGTCCTAAACTAAAGAAACGCCGGCCTGCCCATTACGGTCAATATGTATTAACCACATTGATTACCGTTAACGAAGCATTAACCACAAAACCGCTACTCGCACAAGACGCGAAAACAGGCACAATGCCCTCTTGTTTAGTTTTTATGAATTTGGCGACAGTCTGCGATAGAAAGACCACAGTATTTTTAAGCCACCGGGACTTATGTTTGCGGACGGGACTTTAAAACTACTTCGCGTAAATCAGCCTGATTAATCAAAGCCATAGCTTCATCGCATGACATAAACCGTGCCGCAATGGCATCATCATTGGCAACAGGTTCACCCGACAGCCAGACGGCGGAATAATCGATCAGGACATAATGAAACCGGGGCTCAACGATCTCGTAAACCGCAACCAGATCGCCAAGTCGCGCCACCACGCCCGTTTCTTCACGCAATTCACGCAGGGCGGCATCATGCAGGGCTTCCCCCCGGTTAACCTTTCCGCCGGGGATTGACCATTCCCCCTCACGAGGCGCCCTGCCCCGCTGAATCAGCAGAACCTCATCACCGCGCCAGCAGACGACACCCACCGCCGGGATGGGGTATAAGTCAGGCTGACCAGACAGGTTAGGTTTTGTGTCTTGCACTTCCGGCCTCTCTCGCTTAACGCAACGCCAACATATCTTTAGTGAAGGTTTATCCGATGTCCACGCCCGCATTCACTGATGCCCCGTCCGTCTCGCCGCAAGTGATCGCGCAGATAAAGGCGTTGGTGGGCGAAGCGGGATATAGTGAAGACCCGATGCGCGTCGATCCCAAGCTGACCGAATGGCGCGGCAAATGGAAAGGCCACACCCCCCTGCTCGTCCTGCCCCAATCGACCCAGGAAGTCTCGGCCGTGGTCAGGATCTGCTATGATAACGGCGTGGCCATCACACCCCAGGGCGGCAATACCGGGCTGGTCGGCGGACAGATCCCTTTTGGTGAAATCCTGATCTCGCTGGAACGCATGAAAACGATTCGCGATGTGGCGCCGACTGACGACACGATGGTGCTCGAAGCCGGGCTGACGCTTCTGGATGCCCAGCAGATCGCTGAAAAGGCCAATCGTTATTTTCCGCTGTCTTTGGCGGCTGAAGGCACGGCTACGGTCGGCGGCGTGATCAGCACGAATGCGGGCGGCACGGCCGTTCTGCGCTATGGCGTCACCCGCGATCTGGTTTCCGGCCTTGAGGTGGTGCTGCCCAATGGCGACATTTTCCACGGCCTGAAGCGCCTGCGCAAGGATAACACCGGCTACGACCTGAAACAGATGTTCATTGGCGCTGAAGGCACACTGGGCATTATCACCGCCGCCTCCCTGAAACTCTTTCCGGTCATGAATGCCCGCTCGACCGCCATTGTGGCTTTCGACAGCGCGCAAAAAGCCATCGACCTGCTGGTCCGTGCCAAGCAGGAAACCGGTGGCCAGGTCGAGGCCTTCGAACTGATGGGCCGCTACGGCCTGTCGCTGGTATTGAAGCATATCCCCGATACGCGCGAACCGCTGGACGGTGAATATCCGTGGTATGCCCTGATCGAAGTCGCCTCGGGCGATCCTGAAGGGGCGGCCACATCCATGGAACGCCTGCTCGAAGCCGCTTTCGAGGAAGACCTGGTGCTGGATGCCGTCATTGCGCAAAACCAGAGTCAGGCTGCCGAGTTCTGGCGCCTGCGGGAAGATCACTCCGCCGCGGAAAAGGCTGAAGGCGCCGCCTGGAAACACGATATTTCCGTGCCCCTGTCACGCATGGCCGAATATATGGAAGAAGGCGCCAAGGCGGTCGAAGCCTTTCTGCCCGGCGCCCGCCTCGTGGCTTTCGGCCATGTCGGTGATGGTAATGTCCACTTTAACGTCATCGTACCTGAAGGCATGGATGCCGGCGAATTCAACGCCCTGCGCGACGCCGGCGCCAAGGTGGTCCATGATCTGGTCAATGCATATGAAGGCTCGATTTCCGCCGAGCATGGTCTTGGCCGTATGAAGACCGAGGAAGCCCTGCTCTACAAGGATCCGGTGGCGGTTTCGGCCATGCAGGCCCTGCGTCTGGCGCTTGATCCCAAGCGCATCATGAACCCGCATGTGCTTTTCTAGAGCTCAAACGGCGCAAGCCTCTTCGCAAAGGCTCGGACGGGCGCTTGCCCCTGCCAAGAGCTGACGGTCTTTGAGAACGCCCCTAGCGCGCGAAAATGGCGTCAATGGCCGCCTGGGCCGCGTCTTCGGCCGGATCTTCCTTGGCGCGGATCACGCTGGCTACCGTCTTGAGCAGATCATGCATGTTGAACGGCTTTGGTAAAAGCGCATCCGCGCCCGCCGCCTTGGCCGCCGCCAGAACGTGGACAGATGTTATGGTGGCATCAACCCCTTCTGACATGGCCACCACCTTGCAATGGCCGAAATCGCTCTTGATCTGCGCCGTACCTTCTATGCCGCCAATGCCGGGAATAAGCACCGCCGTCACCACCACGTCGATCATGCCGAGATTATGATCGAAAAATGCATCTTCCATATTCGCTGCGTACGATACCTTGTAGCCGACCTGCTTGAGCACCCGGCAAATGTCATTGCGCAAGTCCTCATCGTCCTCGACGACCAGGACATTGTGATCCTTTGAACGGGCACGGTGATACGCATTGGTATCCGCCAGCAGGGTTTTCAGCTTTTCCGGATTAAAGGGTTTGGGCAGAACAAAGTCAGCACCGGCAATGCGCGCCTGGTTCATGGCGGCCGTGATGGCGTTGCCGCGTCCGCCGCCATCGGACATGATGGCTAAAGGAGCGTCTTGAGCTTCTTCGCGGATATGTTCAATGTGTTCTATAGTCGCGCCAGTCGTGTCATAGGCATCGAACAGCAGCAGATGAAAACGACTGCTTTTCAGCATCCGCATCGCCATCTTCTGATCGAAACTCAAAACGGATGTCCATTTCTGCTGATGCAGCATCAGGGCAATGCGCTGCGCCAGATCACGGTTCTGATCCATTATAAGCACGCTGCCTTGA
>CAMLIY010000058.1 GCA_946480125.1 uncultured Asticcacaulis sp. | reverse complement strand
GCACGATAAGGCGTTGCACGAGGAAGGCCGGAATGCCCGTTCGCGCCTCGATTTCTGCGCAATTTAAATTGTCCCATCTGCGAAAGAATAGGACGGCGCGCAGCGTAATCGGCAGCTTAGCGATGATGGAAATCCAGCGTAGGCTTTCGGTACGTGTTGTCTCGTCCATCTGGGGAGCCTGTTGGATCGCACGGTGAAGACGCCTCACCTCATAGGCCTTTGGAATGGGCGGATGAAAACGAGGCCAGCCTTCCCTAAAGAGCGTGAACCTGAACACGCACCAGCCGCAAAGCATGTCTTCCAAGAACCGATGCCGGTATCGTCTGATTGACGCTGCGTAGTCCGGTCTTGCCGGTCTCATAGCCGTGGCCCACGCAGCTTGCGTGCTGTCGGCTTGGGCGGCTGGGGACCATACCGCTCCACGTCCCGCTCAGCCTCCCGCAGGCGCTGGGTGACCATGGATGTGCTGATACCCTGCCACTCACCAATCTCGGCAACTGTCAGGCCATCGACATAGTGCAGAAGCCATATCTCCCGCACCTTTGGCGTCATTCGCCTGGTCGCTTCATAGAACTGCGTCACGTACGTCGCCGCAGTAGAACGACGGGCATCCTCATACTTCTGGCAATAATCATCCGCGAATATCAAAGGCAGGAGCATCATCCTAGGATCAATTACCGGGCTTCCCTCCTCTGCCTGCATGATGTCCTTTTCAGTCAGGCACAGCGCAGCCCCCAGACCCCGCTCGTACATGCCGACTTTTCCCCTCCAGGCCCTGATACGTTCGCCGTAGTTCTCATTGGCAGTATGTCGGGCTTCGATTTCGGCAGGCCGATTGCCGGGATGAGGCGCGGTCTCGTCGTTGGCGTGTTTAGCGAGGCGCATCCGAACCCTCTTGATGCGCCGAAGTATCTGATTACGGCAAAGGTCCATGATCGCTTGCCACCGGTGTCCGATCTTATTGTCTATACGGTTGCCTTGGGCAATCGCGTAAAGTTCGAGCGTTTGCCAGTTCGTCAACTTGCCAGCGCAGACGGCCTCAGTGGCTTTCCGATAATCTTCCGGATCAAAACCAGGTAGTTTACGGGTCTCAGCGTCATCCGGCTTACGACCGGACATGCGCGAGAGAAGCAGATCCTCGATCTGCTTGAACCGTTCACCAAAGGTGTAGGCGCAATCGTCATTCCAGTCATGGACGAGGAAATATAGGTTGATCAACTCGCCGTCCGGCATATCCAGCCGGAAAAGCTTCTCGATGATCGCGAGCTGACGCTGCCCGTAACCGGGGGGCGGGGCTTCCACATCCGGCAATTCGTCTAGCAGACGCTTGTCAGGCTTCCGGGTCATTGGCACCCCCTTGGCCATGCGCGGTAACGCGGCGTACCAACTCAGTGCGCTTCCAGTCTTGCCAATCCCGCCAACCCCGGTCATCGTGCGGCGGAGGTGGTGCGTTCATGCGGCGTAAAATTTGCGCCCGGCACAAATCCGCGACCGCCATCCAAGGTGAGTCTACCTCGCAATTCCAGGCAATGCGGTAGATCGTCAGCAAGTTTTTGTTCGAAAGCTGACCGGTCAAGACGGCCTCAAGCGCCTGGGCATGGTGGTCCGGATAGTCGAACCCTTCGACTGGCTCAATGAGCGCCAGGTCCGGGCTGCTCTCCTCTAACCGTTGTTGCAACATCTCGGTGATGGGATCGAGGATTTCGTCAAAAATCTCGTCGTCAGGACCGGCCCCGCAATTTTGTACGAGGACGTATAGGTCGAGCAGCTTTGCGTCCGACAATTCAGAGTCGAAGGCATCCTCGGCGACGCGCAAAACTTCACGCAAAGACACGTAATCATCAGCGTCCTCAGCTTCGTCATCCTCGTCGTTGGGTTCCGGTTCTGCTTTCGATGAAGCTGATGGCTTGAGTGCCGCCACCCGGCGCAGGATTTCTTCGCGGCATTGTGCTGCAACGCGGTCCCACCGCGCTTGCATCGGTTCGCCCTCGCGTAAAAAGGCGGTTTCCGATGCCTGGATGAACAGGGTCAGGAGACCACCGTTGTCCATTTTGGGTATAGAGTTGAGGGCGTGGCGATACATCTTAGGTTGCCAGTCCGTGTCAGGGTCTCGCCAGCCCAGATGGTCGGCTTCGTGATCGACGTCCAGCAATTGCAGCAGTTCAGCGCCAGCCTCATCGCGAAGCTGGTCCCAGTGACCGGGCCGTGGGGCGGCGTGGCCTTCTTTCTCGGTCTCGTGCTGGTCCGCCAACAGCAACAGATCCAGCAGTCGCTCCGGCGAAGGGGACGACACCAGAACGTGACCGGCAACATCATACTGGCCGGTCATGTACCCGGCCGGCAAGGGATGTGAAATGGCGTTCATGGCCGCACCACCCCACCTCTCCGGACCATGCCGGAAATCGGGTCGATGAAGAATGGGACGCGAACCTTAAGCGCGATAGGAAGCACCGCCAACATATCCGCGCGGAACGGGATTTCTCCACGCTCGTATTTACGGATGTCGTCCTTGGTCAGTGCCAATTGAGCGGCAAGGCCGGTCTTGGTGAGCCCTAAGTGCTTACGGCGCTGCTTCATCAGCTCGCCAAGGCGGATATCTACGGCATTACGGCCGGCAATCGTTACACAAGCACCGGCTGTCCGATGCACAACTTTACGCACACGCATGTCTAACCCCTTATGCAAGTCGAAGACGCCAAGCGGGTTAGCCGCCTGGAGAGCTTCGAGTCCTGGTGATCGGGGAGTTAGTAAACCGTAGCTAGACGGTCCCTATGGCCTTCGGACGAGCCTATTGCATACGCCATAGGCTCCCCGACCATATAGGGTCAAAGGAAGATCGTACCGGAGATGGCCGGTATCTAACCACTAGCTAACAGGCTTACTACGGCCCCAGAGACGCATGTGGCGGCTCCGTCGGCAACTATAGAGCGAAACGGTAAAATGATCTAGTTGGAAAAAATCTGTTTCTATCACTAAATAAAAAATGGACTTCTTGGGCTGACCGGATGCGGGACACTGTTAAGAAATTTGCAAAGAATCTCCTGGCGTTTGGACAGGACAAACTTAGTAGAGAGGCAATCGGGTGTTAATCCAAATTACTTCTGCAGGCCCGTTCAAACGCATAACTTGTCTGAAGCAACAGCGCCTCGCTCCATTTGGGGCCGATAAAGCTCAATCCCACAGGCAGCCCCTGCACCGTGCCCATCGGCACGGTCAGGTGCGGATAGCCTGAGGTGGCCGGCAATTGCGTGGCCGAGGGGCCGTTATACTGGTCGCCATAGATCAGGTCTGACAACCAGGCCGGGCCATAGGTCGGGGCGATCAGGACCGTGACCTTGTTCGCCGCCAGCAGGCCATCGATCCGCGCGGCAGAGGCGTTTCTGGCGAGATAGGCGGCGGACACATAGGCCGGATCATCCAGCCCTTTTGTCTGCTCGGCCTGCTCAAACAGTTCCTGTCCGAAATAGGGCATTTCCTGCGCCGCATTGGCTTTGTTGAAGGCGATGACATCGGCCAGGGTGCGCGTTTTCACCGCCGTGGGGGTCGAGGCTAGATAGGCGTTCAGGTCGGCTTTGAGTTCGGTCATCATGACGGTCATTTCGGCATCGCCCAGCCCCTTGACTGAACTGTCCTTGATATCGACCAGCACCGCGCCCTGGTCGGTCAAGGTTTTCAGCGCCTGATCAAACACGGCATTGGTCTTGGGATCGTTGCTGATATCGCGCAGCACGCCTATGCGGACGCCTTTCAGGCTGTAACCGGCAAGTTGCGCGGCATAGTCGGTCTTGTGCGCATCGGCCTCGGCGGTCGCCTTGTCCGCCGGATCGCTGCCGGCCATCACGGTCAGCATGGCGGCGACATCGGCCACCGAATGCCCCATCGGCCCCGGCGTGTCCTGATTGTGCGAAATCGGCACCACATAGGTGCGCGAGACAAGTCCCACGGTCGGTTTCAGCCCGACCAGACCGTTCATTGACGACGGACAGGTGACGCTGCCATCGGTTTCGGTGCCGACCGCCAGAGGCGCCAGACCCGCCGCCACACCGGCACCGGAACCGGAGGACGAGCCGCAGGCGGTGCGGGCATGATCGACCGCATTGGCCGTCAAGCCGCCGACGCCGCTCCAGCCGCTGACCGACCGGGTCGAACGGATATTGGCCCATTCCGACAGATTGGCCTTGGCGAGGATGATGGCGCCGCCGGCGCGCAGACTGGCCACCACCGGCGCATCGCGGTGAGTGATATTGGCCGCCAGGGCCAGGGAGCCGGCCGTTGTCGGCATGATGTCCGCGGTTTCGATATTGTCCTTGATCAGGACGGGAATGCCCATGAGGGGGCCGGTATATTTGCCGGCCTTGCGGGCGTCGTCGGAGGCTTTGGCCTGTTTCAGGGCATCGGGATTGACGGTGATGACGGCATGCAATTCGCCATTCTTTGCCTTGATCTGATCAAGCGCGGCCTGGGTCAGGTCGACGGATGTGTATTTGCCCGCCTTCATGTGTGCCTGAATATCCGCTACGGAGACGCCGGATTTCAATTCGCTCAAGGCCACGTCATACCCCGTAGTGGGCGGTGGCGGCGTTTGGCAAGCCGTGAGCCACAGCGCAACCGAGATGCCCGTGATCAGATGACGAATGGACATGGACCGCCTCCCCTGAGAAAGCGGAAGTTAGCTACAGATTTGCGAAGGTGACAAGTGAAACCGAATAAGCGGTTGCGTTCGACAAGAGAAGAAAAGTAAGACCCCCCACCACCACGCGCCATAGGGGCGCGCGGTCCCCCTCCCCGGCAAGCCGGGGAGGTACAAGGCAGTGGAGGCTCTTTTGGACCTGAACCCGATCATGCTGGCCGCCGGCACTGAGATCATGCGTATCTATGCCACCGATTTCGCCGTTGTGATGAAGGGAGATTCGTCACCCGTCACCGAAGCCGACCAGAGGGCCGAGGCCATTATTCTGGCAGGCCTCAAACGCCTGGCGCCCGGCATTCCCATCATCGCCGAGGAAGAGGCCGCCGCCGGGCGCTTCCCGACGACCGCGGGCACCTTCTTCCTGGTCGATCCGCTCGATGGCACTAAGGAATTTATCTCGAAAAACGGCGAATTCACCGTCAACATCGCGCTGATCGAGGACGGCCGTCCGGTTCTGGGCGCGGTCTATGCCCCCGCCCTGAACAAGATATACTGGGGTGCCGCCGGCAAGGGCGCCTTCATGGCCGATGTGAGCGACGGCCTGATCGGTGAGGCGCGCGCCATCCAGGTACGCCAGCCCGAAGGCGGCCTGATCGCTATCGGGTCCCGCTCGCATGGCGGCGCGGAAACGCAAGAATATCTCAAAGCCTATAAGCTGGCCGATTTTGTCGCCGCCGGCTCATCGCTGAAATTCTGCCTGATTGCCGAAGGCCGGGCCGATATCTATCCGCGCATGGGCCGCACCATGGAATGGGATACGGCGGCGGGTGACGCCATCCTGCGCGCCGCCGGCGGACGTGTTGAAACACTGGATGGCCAACCGCTTAAATACGGCAAGCGTTTTCAGGATAATGACGGCGACCATGCCAACCCGCATTTCGTGGCGTTTGGTCATGAAAGCATCCAGAATCGAGCATAGATTAGGATTGCTGAACAATCGGGCGAGGCTTAAACGTTTGTGAGCCGCACACCGGATGGCTAGAACGTCCGCTCCAAACGATGCCGGCATACGGCTGCGAGAGATATTATGACGGTAACGCCTGAACGGATGACACATTTGCGCCGACTTGAAGCCGAGTCGATCTTCATTATGCGCGAGGTCGCCGCCGAATTCAAAAACCCGGTCATGCTTTATTCGATCGGCAAGGATTCGTCGGTGATGCTCCACCTGGCGATGAAGGCCTTTTCGCCGTCCAAGCCGCCCTTTCCGTTCATGCACGTCAATACGACGTGGAAATTCCGCGAGATGATCAAATTCCGTGACGACACCGCGGCGCGGCTGGGGCTGAACCTGATCAGCCACACCAACCAGGAAGGCGTGGCCAATAACGTCAATCCCTTCGACCATGGCTCGAACGTCTTCACCAATATCATGAAGACCGACGCCCTGAAGCAGGCACTGACCCTGCATGGCTTCGACGCGGCCTTCGGCGGCGCCCGCCGCGACGAAGAAAAGAGCCGCGCCAAGGAGCGCATCTTTTCCTTCCGCACCGCCAATCACGGCTGGGACCCCAAGAACCAGCGTCCGGAACTGTGGAACCTATATAATGCCCGCGTGAAGCCCGGCGAATCGATTCGCGTCTTCCCGATCTCCAACTGGACCGAACTGGATATCTGGCAATATATCCTGATGGAAAACATCCCCATCGTGCCGCTCTATTTTGCGAAAAAACGTCCGGTGGTGCAGCGTGGCGGCCAGTGGATCATGGTCGATGACGACCGCATGCCGCTTGCCCCCGGTGAAGTGCCGGAAATGAAGCCGGTGCGCTTCCGCACATTGGGGGATTACCCCCTCACCGCCGCCGTCGAATCCGAGGCCGATACACTGGAAGCCATCGTCGCCGAAATGCTGGTGGCCCGTACCTCCGAGCGCTCTGGCCGACTGATCGACCATGATGAAGCCGGCTCGATGGAAAAGAAGAAGCGCGAAGGGTATTTTTAGCCGCTGGCTACAGCCATCGCCTAACATTTTTATTTGTCGCGCTTTGCACTTTGGTTTCGGCCAAAAAAGTTGCGACCCACTTTTTGGAAAGCGCTTGTCATGAACGCGATCGCTATGGAAGACGCCCTCGATACCAATGCACTGGTCGAATATCTGGCCACACACGAGAAGAAAGACCTGCTGCGCTTCCTGACCTGCGGGTCGGTGGATGACGGCAAATCGACCCTGATCGGTCGCCTGCTCTATGACACCAAACTGATCTTCGAAGACCAGTTGGCCAGCATTGAGAAGGACTCGAAAAAGCACGGCACGGTCGGTGACGACATTGATCTGGCCCTGCTGGTCGATGGTCTGCAGGCCGAACGCGAACAGGGCATTACCATCGATGTCGCCTATCGCTTTTTCACCACCGACAAGCGCAAGTTCATCGTGGCTGATACCCCCGGCCACGAACAATATACCCGCAATATGGCCACGGGCGCGTCGAATTCGGACCTCGCCGTCATCCTGGTCGACGCCCGCAAAGGCATATTGACCCAAACACGCCGGCACTCCTTCATCGTGTCGCTGCTCGGCATCAAACATGTGGTGCTTGCGGTCAACAAGATCGACCTGATGGATTACAGCCAGGACATCTTCAACGAAATTGTCGCCGCCTATCAGGCCTTTGCCACCGATTTCGGTTTCGAGACCCTCCAGGCCATTCCGATGTCCGCCCGTTATGGTGACAATGTTCTGAGCCGCAGTGATAACCTTGACTGGTATCAGGGGCCTACGCTTGTCGAGCATCTCGAAACCGTGCAGATCGATCAGGATCAGACGCAAAAGCCTTTCCGCTTGCAGGTTCAGTGGGTCAATCGTCCCGATCTGAATTTCCGCGGCTTCTCCGGCACCATTTCGTCCGGCACGATCCGCCCCGGTGACGAGGTGCTGGTGGCCAAATCGGGCAAGTCATCGAAGGTCAAGTCGATCGTCACCTATGATGGTGATCTGCCGGTGGCTGCCGCCGGTCAGGCCATCACCCTCACATTGGAAGACGAGATCGATATCTCGCGCGGCGACGTGCTCTGCGCCATCGATGCCCGTCCGGAAGTCTCCGACCAGTTTCAGGCCCGCCTGATCTGGATGAGCGAACAGGAACTGATCCCCGGCCGCACCGTTCTGGTTAAGATCGGCGCCAAAACCGTTTCAGCTTCCGTCACCGAAATCAAACACAAGACCGACGTCAACACCTTTGCGGATCTGGCCGCCAAGACGCTGAAGCTCAACGAAGTGGCTGTGGTGAATATCGCCTTGCAGGAACCTGTGGCTTTCGATCCCTACGCCGATAACCATGAGATGGGCGCCTTTATCGTCATCGACCGCGTGTCGAACCTGACGCTTGGCGCCGGCATGATTGAGCACGGCCTGCGCCGCGCCACCAATGTCCACTGGCAGGCTCTGGATGTGTCGAAATCAACGCGCGCCGCTGCCAAAAATCAGAAGCCGGCCGTGTTGTGGTTCACCGGGCTTTCGGGCGCTGGCAAGTCAACCATCGCCAATCTGGTTGAAAAGAAGCTTTTGTCGCTGGGCCATCATACCTATCTGCTCGATGGCGACAATGTGCGGCATGGCCTGAACAAGGATTTGGGTTTTACCGACGCCGACCGCGTGGAGAATATCCGCCGCGTCGCCGAGGTCTCGAAGCTGATGGTCGATGCCGGCCTGGTGACGCTCGTCTCGTTCATCTCGCCCTTCCGCGCCGAACGTCAGATGGCGCGTGAGATGCTGGCTCAGGGTGAATTTATTGAGATATATGTATCGACGCCACTGGGCATAGCCGAACAGCGCGATGTGAAGGGTTTGTATGCCAAGGCGCGTGCCGGCGAAATCCAGAACTTCACTGGCATCGACAGCCCCTATGAAGCGCCGGAAAATCCCGAACTGATGCTCGACACCACGACCGACAGCGCCGAGCTTCTGGCCGAAAAGGTGGTGCGCTTCATGTTCGATCAGGGCTATCTGACCCATGCGCCGGAATATGAAATCTGAGGGTTTCAACCCGCTTGGTCTTGACGATCATTTTATGCGAAAGATACAAGCTTCGGTATCAGCCAATAAGGACGTAAGCTTTTGCACGTTAAGCGTTTTGAAATTTCCGGCCCGGCTTTGATTATGCCGAAAATGATCGGTGACAGCCGCGGTTATTTTGTGGAAGCATGGAAAGACGCCTGGTTTCGGGAAAATGTGGCGGATGTCGGCTTCGTGCAGGACAACCAGTCCATGTCGGCTCAAGCGGGCACGATTCGCGGTCTGCATTACCAGAAAGCGCCTATAGGTCAGGGCAAGCTGGTGCGCTGCCTGAAAGGGGCGATCTTTGACGTAGCGGTGGATATTCGTCCCGATTCCGCGACCTTTGGTCAATGGGTTGGCGAAACCCTGACCGCAGCGGGTGGAGAACAGCTTTGGGTTCCGGAAGGTTTTGCGCACGGATTTTGCACGCTGGAATCTGAATGCGTCGTCTTCTACAAGGTCACCAACCCCTATTCCGCGGCTCATGATGCGGGTATAGCTTTTGACGATGCCGATATCCGCGTCCGGTGGCCGGTCGATCTAGCCGTCGCCGTGCTTTCGGACAAGGATCGCCGTCAGCCGGGCTTAAATAGCTTGAAAGCTCAGTCGGCATGACCTAATGCAGGTCAAAACCGATGCGCGGGGGCGATAGGAATTATTCAATGCGTATATTAGTGACCGGGGGGGCGGGTTTCATTGGATCGGCGCTCGTGCGCTATCTGGTGGCGGAAATCGGCGCGGAGGTGCTGAATCTCGACAAGCTGACCTATGCCGGCAATCTGGAATCACTCGCCCCTGTCGAGGCCCTGCCCAATTACCGCTTCGTCAAGGCCGACATCTGCGACCATGAGGCCGTGGCGGCGGCGATCAACGGTTTCAAGCCCGATCATATCATGCATCTGGCCGCCGAAAGCCATGTCGATCGTTCGATCACCGGCGCGAAGGATTTCATCGAGACGAATGTGCTGGGCACCTTCACCCTGCTGGAGGCGGCGCGTCACTACTGGAATGGGCTGGAGGGTGCGGCGAAGTCCGGTTTCCGCTTCCTGCACGTCTCGACCGATGAGGTATATGGTTCGCTCGGCCCCACGGGCCTGTTCGAGGAAACCATGCCCTACGATCCGTCCTCGCCCTATTCGGCCTCGAAGGCAGCGTCCGATCATCTGGCCAAGGCCTGGCACCGCACCTATGGCCTGCCCGTGGTCGTGTCCAACTGCTCGAACAATTACGGCCCCTATCATTTCCCGGAAAAGCTGATCCCGCTCAACATCATCAATGCGCTGGAAGGCAAGCCCCTGACCGTTTACGGCGATGGCTCCAACATCCGCGACTGGCTCTATGTCGAGGATCACGCCCGCGCCCTGCACCTGATCTGCGCAAAAGGCCGCCTCGGCGAAACCTATAATGTCGGCGGCCGCAATGAGCGCCGCAACATCGATGTCGTGAACCGCATCTGCGCCATTATGGACGAGCTGGCCCGCAAGGCGCATCCGCATACCGACCTGATCACCTTCGTCACCGACCGTCCGGGCCACGATCATCGTTACGCCATCGACGCCACCAAGCTGGAAACCGAACTGGGCTGGAAGGCGCAGGAAAATTTCGATACAGGCATCCGCAAGACGGTGGAATGGTACCTGGACAATGAGGCCTGGTGGGCGCCTTTGCGCGGCGGCGTCTATACGGGCGAGCGCCTCGGCGTTCTGAAGGCGTGACGATGCGCATCGTCGTCACCGGCAAGGAAGGCCAGGTCGATACGTCCCTCGCGTACCTGGGCGAGGCGCAAGGCCTGACCATTATTCGCCTCGGCCTGCCGGAAATCGACCTGTCCGATCCGGCCAGCCTCGCAGGCCCGATCATGGCCGCGCGCCCGGATGTGATCATCTCCTCCGCCGCCTATACGGCGGTCGACAAGGCCGAAAGCGAGCCGGAACTGGCCCAGAAGATCAATGGCGACGGTCCCGGCGAACTGGCGTGCATCGCTGCGAAGCTGAACGTGCCGATCCTGCACCTGTCCACCGACTATGTGTTCGCCGGTGACAAGGACGGGATTTATAACGAAGACGATGCGCCTGCGCCGACCAGCGTCTATGGCGCGACCAAGCTGTCGGGCGAGCAACAGATCGCTGCCGCCACGCCCAATCACGTCATTTTTCGCACGGCCTGGGTCTATTCGCCGTTTGGCAACAATTTCGTCAAAACCATGCTGCGGCTCGGTGAAACACGCGATGCGCTGAACGTGGTGGCCGACCAGTATGGCTGCCCGACATATGCGCCGGAAATTGCGCGCGCTCTGCTGAGCGCGGCCAGGCGCGTCGTTGGAGATCCCGATCCGGCGCTGCGGGGTGTTTTTCATCTTACCGGCCAGGGCGAAACCCACTGGGCCGGTTTCGCCGAAGCGATCTTCAAAGGAGCCGAGGCACGTGGTCGAAAGCTGATCAGGGTCAATCCAATACCGGGCAGCCAATATCCGACACCCGCCAAGCGCCCGGCCAATTCACGGCTCTCGGGCGAAAAATTATTGCGCATCTATAGCCTTAAGCTTGATCCATGGCGCGTTTCGTTAGACGACTGCCTGACCAGACTGATAGACTCAACGACAGCAACAGGGGATAGGTTATGAAGGGAATCGTGCTCGCCGGAGGCTCCGGAACGCGGCTGCATCCGATGACCATCGGCATATCGAAGCAGATGATGCCGGTCTATGACAAGCCGATGATCTATTATCCGCTATCGACCCTGATGATGGCCGGGATCAAGGACATTCTGATCATTTCGACTCCGCATGACCTGCCGCTGTTTCAAGGGCTGTTGGGATCAGGCGAACAATGGGGCATCAAGCTGACCTATGCCAGCCAGCCTTCCCCGGATGGGCTGGCGCAGGCCTATATGATCGGTGCCGATTTCGTGGGCCGCGAACCGTCCTGCCTGATCCTGGGTGATAATATCTATTATGGCCCTTCCCTGCCTGCATTTCTTGAGGATTCGGCGAAGCTGGCCACCGGTGCCAGCGTTTTTGCCTATCAGGTTTCGGATCCTGAACGTTATGGCGTCGTTGAATTCGATAATAATTTCAAAGCCTTGTCAGTTGAGGAAAAGCCTCTTAAGCCCAAGTCCAACTGGGCCATCACCGGCCTTTATTTCTATGATCACCAGGTGGTGGATATTGCGGCGAATCTGAAACCTTCGGCGCGCGGTGAGTATGAAATCACCGACGTCAACCGGGTGTATCTTGAGCGCGGGGAGCTGAGCGTGCAGCCGATCGGGCGCGGCTATGCCTGGCTGGATACCGGCACACCGGACAGCCTGCTCGACGCTGCGGAATTCGTGCGTGTGCTGGAAAAACGCCAAGGCTTCAAGATCGCCTGCCCTGAAGAAGTGGCCTGGCGCAAGGGTTTCATCGATGACGGCGCCCTAGAAGGGTTGGCGGTAAAACTTGGCAAATCCGACTATGGAAAATACCTGCTGAAATGCCTGGATAGCTGAGCCTGCCTAGGTCAGCCGAGATATTTCCGGAAATAGGCGATGGTTTCGGCCAGCCCGTCGTCCAGGCTCACCTTGGGCTGCCAGCTCAGTTCGGACTTCGCCAGCGTAATATCGGGCTGGCGCTGCTTCGGATCGTCCTGCGGCAATGGCATATGGACAATCTTCGAGCTGCCGCCAACCTGCGCCAGCACTTTTTCGGCCAGGGCCAACATGGTAAATTCGGATGGATTGCCGATATTGACCGGGCCGGTGAAGCCATCACGGCTGTTCATGAGCCGCACCATGCCGTCGATCAGATCATCCACATAACAGAAGGAGCGCGTCTGGGAGCCATCGCCATAGATGGTGATGTCTTCACCCTTCAGCGCCTGCACGATGAAATTGCTGACGACGCGGCCATCATTGGGGTGCATGCGCGGACCGTACGTATTGAAGATACGCATGACCTTGATGTCGAGCGCGTGCTGACGCCAATAGTCGAAAAACAGCGTTTCAGCGCAACGCTTGCCCTCGTCATAACAACTGCGGATGCCGGTTGTGTTGACATTTCCCCAATAGCTCTCCGTTTGGGGGTGCACCGAAGGATCGCCGTAAACCTCCGAGGTCGAGGCTTGCAGTATCCGGGCTTTGACGCGCTTGGCGAGGCCCAGCATATTAATCGCGCCGATCACGCTCGTCTTCGTCGTCTGAACCGGGTCGAACTGATAATGCACAGGCGAGGCCGGACAGGCCAGATTATAGATCTGGTCTATTTCAACATAGAGCGGAAAGGTAATATCATGACGCAGCAGATCGAAGCGCTTGTGGCCGATCAGATGTTCTATATTTTCGCGCCTGCCGGTGAAATAATTGTCGACGCAGAGAACTTCATGATCCTCCGACAGGAGCCGGTCACAAAGATGGGACCCCAGAAAGCCGCTGCCGCCGGTGATAAGTATGCGCTTCATAAGATCGTCCATTATTCATGATCATGGCTAGCCCTATGTCAATTTTCCGCTTTATGGCAAGTGTATAATTTCGCGCCGTCCGCGCAAAACCCTTCAAAGAATGAGTTCGGCCAGCGTGTCGCGCACAGGAATCACCGTGCCGGATTCCAGCCTGTGGCGGGGCACTGTGGCGTAAAAACCATGCAGGTCCCGCAGATAGGTCTGCATGGGAAATTCGCGCGCCTCGCCCTGCGGCGTCAGCCAGGCTGGCCGCTGAAAATTCATCGAGCCCCTCACCCCGGCGCGTTGCGCCAGGGCGGGATAAACCGGCCAGGTAAAGCTTTCAGCCAGATGGTCCTTCCCAACAGCGGGCAAGGCTGTTTTTTTGCCGATCAGGCCGAGCTGAATGTACAGATCGCGGCACATTCGCGTCAGAACCTGAATATGAGGATGGTTCGACATGTACATAAAGGCACCAATGTCGCGGATACAGCTATCGAACAAGCCATCGGTGTTCAGGCCGCCATCCTGCAAATTTTGTTCAAACACTAGGCGGGCCGCCGGAAAATCCTCGAAATATCCCAGTTCGGCAAACACCAGCGGATTATACAGTTTCAGTGTTTTTTCGGGAGACAGGCCCAGCAGATAGGCCGCCACCGCAATCTTGGAATGAAAATCGGAATGGACGGCGCTGAGGAGCCCTTCGTGATCCATGATATAGGTCATATCGGGGTGAAAGCCGGAAAAAACCGCTGTCGGCATGAAGTGAACCGATTTGAATTCTCGGCGCAGCGAAGCCATTTCGAGGATTTCCAGGCCATGGCCGGGCGAGATCTGGGATATGATCAGGTCGAAAGCCCGCAGCTTCCCGAAAATCTGTTCGGGCGAATCGGGATGAACACCGGCGTGCCAGCAAGTGACCTCGCATCTTGGCAGAAGACTCAGTGTCGCCTCACGCAGGCCAGCGGACTGGCAGCCGCCGATAATGGCTATTTTCAGCTTTTTCTTTAGAAACACGGATCGATATTTTCTTCGTCACAAATAATGTCGGCGATGGTTTTCATTGCCACGCGCTGCCTGTCAATGGCTGCGGCTGTGGCCGCGATGGGCAGCGCCACCGACGCTTCCCCCGATCCATCCGAAAGATAGTGGGCCGCGAATTTCGACATCGCGTATTTGACCCCTTCCGGCCGAATTTCGCGCAAATCGTCTTCGAGGAAAGCGCCGCGGCCCTGCGGCCCCAGAATCATCTCATAGGACGGAAAATAATCGACAAAATCGAAGCTTTTCGCCGCCATATCAGCCACGACGCGCAAAACCGACTTGCTGTAGGTAGTGGCGGTCAGCACATGGCAGTCTTCATAGGTGGCGATCAGGGCGACGGGCGATACGGTCAGAAGCACTTTGCAGGCCGGGTTGAGCGCATGAAGGCGGTGCATGACCCAGCAGATCGGAAGAGCACACGTCTGAACTCCAGTCACTTGACAGGATCTC
>CAMLIY010000057.1 GCA_946480125.1 uncultured Asticcacaulis sp. | reverse complement strand
TCAAGCGCGGCGCGCCGCCCTGATCCAGTCGTCACGGGTCCAGTCGGCCGGAATGCCGCGATTATTGGCCGCGATGTCGCGCGCCGCTTCGTCCCAGCCCGCGAAGCGAACCTGCTTGCCGACATAGGAGCGAATCCGCTCGAGGCCCTCGGCGCTGAGCTCGGGTCCGACATCGTTGAGAATGGCGCCGGCGATGCGCTGCGGCGCCGTGGCGGCGCTGGAACATATCGACCATCCGATCTCGGTGGCCCGTCTGGTTATGGAAAAGACGCCGCACGTTCTGCTGGTCGGTGAGGGGGCGCTGCAATTCGCCATCGAGCAGGGTTTCACACAACAGGAACTGCTGACACCGGAATCCGAAGCGGCCTGGAAAGACTGGCTGAAGACGGCGAAATACGAACCCGTGGCCAATAGCGAAATGTCATCCTATGGCCACGCACCGGGCAGCAAGGTGCCGGGCGATGTGCATAATCATGACACACTGGGCATGCTGGCGCTCGACGCGCAGGGCCGCCTGTCGGGTGCCTGCACCACCTCCGGCATGGCGTGGAAGCTGCGTGGCCGGGTGGGCGACAGCCCGATCATCGGCGCGGGCCTTTATGTCGATGGCGAGATTGGTGGAGCCACCTCGACCGGCGTCGGCGAAGAAGTCATCCGCAATGCCGGCAGCTTCCTGGTGGTCGAACTGATGCGTCAGGGCCTTTCGCCACAGCAGGCGTGCGAGGCGGCCGTCATGCGGATCGTCAAGCGCCGCCCGGAGGCTGCCAAGACGCTTCAGGTCGGTTTTCTGGCGCTCAATACCAAGGGCGAGGTCGGCGCCTTCGCCATCCAGCCCGGTTTTGTTTATTCTCAATGTGACGGCTATAAATCCGATCTCGTCGTGCCATCGAAAAGCGTGTTTGCGTAAGCATGTGGCGCAGCCTGATCTTCATAGGGGCCATGACACTGGCTCTGCCGGCGCAGGCGTCTGACCTGTTGCATATGCGGATCGTCATCGCCGCTGAGACAACACCGCAGGCGCAGGCCGCGTTGACACTACTGCGGGACGAAGTGAGCAAGCGTTCGGGTCCGGCCTTTGATGGACGGGGCGCACCTCTGGTTATTGCCCGGCGTGATGAAATTGTCCGCCTGTTGCCTGCGGGTGAACGGGTCGCGTGGCGACGCAAACTGAAAACCCTGGCCGCGCCGCAGGCCGAAGCCTATACGATCACAACGGTTGGCCACAGCCTCGTCGTAGCCGGGGACGATGATCGCGGTATTCTGTTTGGTATCGGGTATTTATTGCGCCAGGCCGAGATGTCACCCGGTCGTGCCCGTCTGCCCGATGGAATCGATGTCCGCGCCGCGCCGCGAATGGCCTGGCGAGCCCACCAGATCGGCTATCGCTTCAAGAATAACAGCTATGACGCCTTCACCTTGCCGATGTTTGAACAACAGGTACGCGACCTGGCGGTTTTCGGGGCCAATGGAATCCAGTGGATCGCGCCGGTATCGGATGATGCCGAAAATAGCCCGCTGTTTCATGCCCCGCCGCTTGATATGGCCATTGCCGTTTCGGGTTTGATGGCGAAATACGGCCTCGATTTCGACCTATATTATCCGCAAATGGGCGATGACTACCGAAAGCCGGAGACGCGCGCCGCCGAGCTGGCGCGCTTTGAGAATCTGGTGAAGCGGCTGCCAAAGGTCGACGCCCTCTATGTGCCGGGTGGCGATCCCGGCCATACTGATCCGGATGTTTTGTTCCCGCTGGTCGAGGCGGAGGTGATGATCCTGCATCACTATCACCCCAAAGCCACCGTCTGGATATCGGGGCAGGGCTTTGATCAGGCGCAATATGAGCGTATTTATGCGCTGTTAGACCGAAAGCCAGATTGGCTGAGCGGCGTCTTTTTCGGGCCGCAGTCGCGTGATTCTCTGGCGGTGCAGCGCGCCCGTATTCCGAAGCGCTATCCTATCCTGTTCTATCCGGATATAGCTCATACGATGCACGCGCAGTTTCCCGTGCCGCAATGGGACCCCGCCTTCGCCCTGACAGAGGGCCGCGAACCGATCAATCCGCAACCGCGGGCTCAGAGCCACATCATTCGTCATTTTGCCGCCGATTACGCAGGTTTCGTCACCTATTCCGAAGGGGTGACCGATGATGTCAACAAGATGCTGTGGTCGGCGCTCAGCTGGGATATGGACACAAGCAGCGATGAGGTACTGGCTGATTATGCCCGCTACTTCATCGGCGATGCGCGTTTTGCCGAAGGTCTGAAGGCGCTGGAGCGCAACTGGAACGGGCCGGTCAGGCGTAATCCGGGCATTGTCTCTACTCTGGCGCTTTTTGATGATATGGCCAAAAGCCACGCGAATAACTGGCGCTTCGATATGGCCTGGTATCGCGCCACCTATGACGCCTATGTACAGAAACGACATGCCATTGAAAAAGAGCGCGAAGCAGCGGCTTACAAGGCGATCAATGAAGATGATATATCAGCGGCGCGAGCCGCTCTTTCAGGCAGCGACACTGCCGACATCGATGCCCTGCGTACACGCTTGTTCGAACTGGCGGGACGGCTTTATCAAGAAATCGGATTGCAGCTGAGCGTGAAGCGATACGGTGCGTCGGACGTGGAACGCGGCGCCAATCTCGACCGTGTAAATGTATCGCTAAATGATCGGGTATGGCTGGAGGGACAACTGAACGCTATTGATTTATTGCCCCCGTCAGAAAGAGCGCTACGTCTGAAAGCACTGGCATCCGGTGAGGCGCCGCCACCGGGTGGTTTTTATGACGACCTGGGCGATCCGCAAAACGAACCCCATCTGGTGCGCGGGGCGGGATTTTCTGGTGATCCGGAAATGTACGACAGCGCGATAGACGGCATTGCCGACATGACGCCTGACGATGGCTGGCGCATGGCATGGATCACCTATGCCGAAACACTCTACGAACAGCCGATCACCTTACATTACCCGTCTCTCGATCCAAAGACGCACTACCACCTGAAAATCGTCTATGCGGGCGAAGGCTATGCGCTTCCGGTCAAACTGACCGGAAACGGCAAGGTGCTGCATGATTTCATCGCTCGCAAAACCAACCCGATGATTACGGAAATGGATTTGCCGCAGAGCCTGACCACAACAGGACAGCTCACTCTGCAATGGGTCAGACCCGCAGGTGTCGGAGGCAGCGGGCGCGGACATCAGGTGGCCGAGGTTTGGCTTTATCAGGTCAGGCCGCCCAGCTAAATTTGACGGCCGCCGCGTGAGCAAACATAGCCTGGCCATCGGTCGTAACCGGCACGAGCAACAGGCGGCTTTCGGGCCTGCCCTCGGGACGCGGCAACGGGCTGACATAGTATCTGTCGCCGGTGATACGACCGAGCCACACCTTACCGGCAAAGAGATCATAATGACTGACGGACGGATCGAAAACCCAGTCCAGACGAAGCTCTGCGGACTTGCCATCCGGGGCGATGCGGCTCTTAACGATGCGCAGGCCTTGTGGTTTGTTAAGAGGCGGCCGGCTCTGTCCCGTCAGCGACAATTGCCCGATGTGAAGATTGTAAGGCGTTTGCATACCCGCCTTTGCCTCCACAGCCAACGAAATTGCCGCCAGGACACGGCCTGTATAGGGCCGCAAGGATTGTAACCATCGGCGCCAGCCCGATTTGAGGTTTTGGCCGCCTGTGACTGTAATCCATTCGGTGACATCGGGCGCGTCTTCAAAGATCAGACCTGCTGTCAGTTTTCCCGTATCGCCGCCTTTGAGGATCAGGCCGAATGCCGTATCGGCAGTAATCGGCAGCCTGGTCTTGTACAGGCGAATTTCGGTGGCGTTTTCCGTACCGAGCGGCCCGGTGATGTTGAGCGAGGCGCCGCCATCCCAGGCATCGTTGAAATCATAATCAACCAGCAGCAGGCCGCTGGCGTCATGTTCACGGTCGAACAGACCATGAAGGGGTTTTGTCCACCACGTCCAGGTCGGGAGCACATCCTGGATGCCCAGATTGAACCACGGCGCCGATGACACCTCGATGCCCTCATGAAAGAATCGGTCCCCTTCGCCGGTATTGAAACGGGTTACGAAAGGCAGATCGCCGATCACTGACCGTTCAGCAATAAAGTTAGCGACGCCATAGGTGATCGGCAAACGCAACTGGTCGGTCGGCTTGCCGGGGAATTCGTAATCAGTATAAATCTTTTTCGCATCGGGGCGACCATAGATATCCGCCTGTTGGGCGGTTGGCGTGTTGTTGCGCGCCGGATTGCCCGACTGACCCGACCAGAAACGGTCATGCAGACGATACCACGACGCGCGGCTACGCTTTGGATCAGTCAGGTCGGCCAGATCAGCCTTATCTTTTGCTGACAGGCGGGGGCTGGCCTTGAGCTGATCAAGCTGTGCCCGGCGCATTTTTCTCAGGCCATCTTCGGCGCTGTAGATTTGCAGGCCTCCCAGCGCTTTATCACCGCTGTTGGGTGAAATGACGGTCGGTGCGATCAGGCCGAGATAGCCTGGTCCGGGATAGAGTTGCAGGCCATAATAGACCTGCATCGCATCGTAGGTCTGGTCCAAATCAGCAGGAAGGGGCAGGGAGTCCAGCGGCAGGCCAGAGCAACAGCCGTGAGTCAGGTCGTAATGGCTCCATCCCTGATCTATCATCATCGAATTGGCGCGGGGGGCCTGGGCTTCGCGCGGACGGCCATCGACATGCGGGGCGCCCGGCCAGACCGCGCGGGCATCCGTATAACCATTGTAATACTGAATGTGGAAATCGCTCAGCTTGCGTTTGGCGGCTTCGCTCTGCATAAGGCCGATCAGGTCTTGAATGGCGCGGGCATCTTCCGGCGTAAAGCTTTCAAAATTAACGAAATATCCGTCAAAGCCGAAATATTGAGTCAGACCCACCAGTTTTGCAGCCACCACTTCACGCGGCAGGTCGGACCCATCGAAAAAACGCTTGTCCGGCTGGAACAGGGTGCCAAGAATGCGAGCGCCATTGCGGTGAACCGCGTCGATCAGTGCCGCATTGGGCACCAGTCCGGTTGTATTCCATGCAACGACAATATCCTGATACTGCCAGGCCCGCTCGACATGGACGCGACTGCGGGCCCCCGTCTGATAGCGCGTACGATTGAGATCTTCATCAGGTCCGGTGAGAGTCAGGTAAGCCGCCAGAAGGGTGCCGCCGGGCACTTCAGGTTTGAGCGCCGGATGTGCCTGCGTATCGGCAAAAGGTGTTACGCGCGAGGCACGTTTTATCCGTGAACGGAAAAAGGGCGCATCGGGATTTCTTTCCGGATCATAAGACTTAAAGACATCCCAGGCATCGCCACCCGTCAGCGGATAAGCCGGCGCAATATCGTCTGCGGCAAAGCCTGGCTGTGCCGTAACCACGGCGGCGGCCGTTGTGGCGGCGGTCATCGCCAGGAACTGGCGGCGGGAAGGCATGACTAACATGATGGTTCGGACCTGAAGTTAGCGTGTGATAATGCCGAGACCGGCAAAAACAATAACGGGTTTGTCCTGCACGGCGCGCGGCAGGCGCAGGCGCAGGTAACGGCCCGCATGTGGGGCCGCAAAACGAATTTTCTGTTCGCTGCGGCTGGCGGCGATATTGGAAAATTCACCACTGGCTACCGGCGCGTTCCAGGCCTGGCCATCGGCGCTCAGCCAGACGTCGTAACCGGCAGGGGGGCCCATGCGCGCCACAATGTCGACACCCTGCGAAATGTCCTGACCGGCCGGTTTAAGGGTAAAGCCCTTCAGATCGTAGATTTGGCCAAGATCAAGCACGATTTCCAGCGGCTGGTTTGCCGGACCGGCAACCGGACGGCCCGGCAACAGGTTTTCCGGCTTGTCTGCATTGGTCGAAACGATCTTCCAGCGTGCCGGAGAGACATCGAATGCCTGGCGGACGGGGGCGCTCATGACACCGGTTTCAGGGCGTCGGGTGATCGCCTTTACCACGCCGCCGTCCATCAGGCCAAAGGGCGCGGTATAAAGCGGCGAGTGGTCGGTCGGGTCCGAACCGTCGATCGTATAGCGCATTTCCACATTTTTGACCGGGCTGGCCAGAACGACCATACCCTGCGCATCTCGACGAATGCCCAGCTCCTCAAGGATGTCAGGCAGTCGGAACAAGCCGAAATTACGGATCACCGGTGCGGCGGCGGCGGTCAGGAAACGTACACGTACGGCGCTGGCCGTTACCGGCTGATCGAGGCGTATCAGGCGTTCGAACCCGATAGCGGTATGGCTGGCAATCTCGCTCCAGCCGTCTGTCTTACGAATATCGACGGCAAACCTATCCACACGCACGCCCAGGGTGATATCTTCCGCCAGTCGGATGACATCGAAGGTCCGGGCTTTTGGCAGATCGACCTGTAGCCAGGCGCCGGCCGCATTATGGCTTTTCGCCGCCCAGGTCTTGGTGGCCGAAAGCGCATTACCAGGCACATAAGCCCGATCCATATAGCTACTGGCGGTAACGGTGGCATCCTTCGCCAGATTGGTGGTGAAGCCGGCGTCGCGCAAGGCTTTCCATGCCCTCAATGAAGCGACATCCGCATCGGGAACGCGACCGCGGCGGTCAGGCGCCAGATTGAGCAGCAGGGTGGTGCCGCGGCCAATCGATTCGAAATAAATTTTCGTCAGGTTGGCGGGAGTGCGCGGGGTTTCATCGGCATGCCAGAACCAGCCGGGACGGATTGAGACATTGGTCTCGGCCGGTGTCCACAACGGACCGCCACGAACGCCTGTATTGGCCTTTTGCAGAGTGTAGGGGGTGGTGTAATCCCAGGTCGGCCAGCAGGGATCGCCGGCCACGCCTTCTTCATTGCCGACCCAGCGGATATCCATGTCTGAATCGGCGAACATAACGGCCTGCGGCTGGTTTTTGCGCACGATCTGGCGAATTTTATCCCACTGATAGTAGGTGTGGCCGTCGATCTTGCGACGTTCGCGCGCCCCGCCGTAATAACCATCGCCGCCATTGGCGCCATCGAACCAGACCTCAACCAGACGGCCATATTGCGTGGTCAGTTCTTCAAGCTGGTTATGGTAATATTCGACATAGGCCGGACGGCCATATTCGGCGTGATTGCGATCCCACGGTGACAAATATACACCAAATTCAAGACCATGCCGGCGACAGGCCTCGGACATCTCACGCACGATATCGCCCTTGCCATTCTTGTAGGGGCTATATTTGATCGAATGCTCGGTATAGCGGCTGGGCCACAGACAGAAACCATCATGATGCTTGGCGGTCAGGATCAGGGCGGTCAGACCACCGGATTTCGCCGCTTCGACGATTTGATCAGCACTGAAATCAGTGGGGTTGAACAGTGATACGGATTCGTCACCATAGCCCCATTCGCGGTCGGTAAAGGTGTTGATGGTAAAGTGGACAAAGGCGTAGGCATAACGTTTATGCCAGGCAAGCTGGCGGGGCGCCGGCGTCGCCCCGTAGGGTTGCGGGCGTGAGGATGCCAGGGCCGCGCCACCGGACAGAGCCATGCCGGCCAGCGCGCCTGACATCATGAACCGGCGTCTTGTCGAGGTAGTCATTCCATTTCCTTCCGAAATCTGCCGGTAAAGGCCGGTAGCTGAAACAGTTCCGTCAGGAAATACGGCGTTAATCCGCCATCCGGAAAGTTTCCACCCCGACCGGTTGTCATTGGTTATGACAACTTTATAGCCGCATCACGGATTGGCAACGGTAAAAATGATTTTCCTGATAAAAAATCACATCCCTTACGGGTTGTGGCTGAGTTCAGACATCAGGTCGTAGGCGTCGCCTCGATAATAGGACTGAGTAAATTCCGCCGGCCGGCCATCAGCCAGGAAACCGCGCCGCTCAATCAACAGGCCTGGGGAACCTGTAGGAATTTCAAGAAGCCGGGCCTGTTCAGCGGTAAAGGCCACGGCGCGTAACCGTTGCAGGGCGCGGACTGGGCGGGTACCATTGCGCTCCAGTGCGGCATAGAGTGAATCCTCGACCGCCTCAAGTGAAGGCAGGCACTCACCCGGCACGGTAGCATAGTCAAGCCCCATAGACGTGCCGTCAGCAAACCGCATACGGTTGAAGCGGTATACAAGCGTGCCTGGAGACAGTCCCATGGACAGGGCCTCTTCCGGATTCACCAGCCCTGAGGTCTTCGACAACCATTTGCTGCTGGGTGTCCGGCCACGGGAGATCATGTCTTCCGTGAAAGAGGTCATTTTCGAATAGCTTTTTTCAACGCGCGTGGCCACAAAGGTGCCCGCGCCTTGCCGCCGCGTCAGCAGGCCCTCATAGACGAGGCCGTCAACCGCTTTGCGCACCGTGATACGTGAGACATTAAATTCCTCCGCCAGCTCGCGTTCGGTCGGGATGGCGTCGTTTGGCGACAGCTTGCGACTGGTGATCGACTCCCGGAGCGCATTCTGCAATTGCAGATAAAGACTTTCCGATTTCAGCGCGCCTTGATTCTCTGGAGCCATATGCCGTCATTCCCCCGGAAGTGCCAACTTGTAATGACATAAAATGCCCTTGCAATTTTTATATATGGTATTGGTATTGTGCCGTCAAACCCGATATCGACGCGCACCCAGCCATTCCGCAGTTTTGATGCGGATGTGAATTGACCCGTTCGCCCTTAGTATCAGACCGTCAAGGCCTGGGGGACAGCCACTTCAGCCACCAGATCCGACGCATCGCCCCGATACCAGGCGCGAGTCAGTTCGGCCGTGCGGCCATCACGCAGGAAGCCGCGGCGTTCGACATAGAGTCCCGGCGCGCCAATCTCCGCATCCAGACTGTCGGCTTCCGCCGCTTCCAGGGCCACAGCACGCAAACGCTGAAGGGCGCGCACCACCGGATTGCCAGCTTTTTGCAGGGCGACATACAAAGACTCGTTGTCCGCCAGCTCACCGATAAGGCAATAGGCAGGGATGATGGACGTTTCAACAGCAACCGGCATGTCATCGGCGTGACGCAGACGTTTCAGGCGGTGGACGCGCGCGCCGGGCGCCAGCCCCAATTGCATGGATTCATCCGCTGTCACCAGATCGGTTTCACGCTCCACCCAATGACTATGAGTGGTGCGGCCACCGGCAAGCATGTCTTCACTGAAAGCCGGCAGACCCGAAAAGCGGCGTTCCTCGCGAGGGGATACGAAGGTGCCGGCGCCGCGACGGCGGATGAGCAACCCCTCGCGCTGGAGATCATTAAGCGCCTTCCGCACGGTGATACGGGAAATATTGTAGCGATCTGCCAGTTCGCGCTCTGTAGGCAGAGCCTCGCTCTGGCTAAGGGTGCCGTCAAGGATCGCCTCGCGCAGAATCCGTTCAAGCTGAATGTAAAGCGGCCCATGGTTCGCGCCAAGGGCGGGTATGACCGAGAAAAACGACATTTATCAGCTCCTCAGAACCAGCTTATTTTACCCCTGCCGTCAGGTGGGACGTCTGCGACAGGGCCCGGCGTAATTTTGTGACCAGTGTGATATCCGTACGGCGATGGCCAGGCACAGCGAAGCCGAAGCGGACCGTATCTCCACCAGATCGCGTATCGATAAGGCTGCATGACCCATGAACGGCGGGCACATCCGTGCGCCTCAAAATCTCACCGACGGTTTGATAACTGACGCCAACACCCGCCATGATCTCGATCGGATTGCCGGGCTTGCTGCGCACGGCCTCAACCAGGCTGGCAATAATGTCGGTGCCTTCAATAGCCGACTGTGCACAGCCTGAGGTCAGGATTGAATCGATTCCGAGGCGTCGGGCCAAATCAAGCGCGGCGAGAGGGTCGGGCACCAGATCGAAACTGCGATGAAGCGTCACTTTCAAACCGGCGGCCTTTGCATGGCAGGTGAGGTCCGTGAGGGCAACCGCGTCCAGTTCACCTGTCTCCACATTGGCGCCAAGCACGACCCCTTCGAGCCCGATATCACCAACCGCATCTATATCGTGACGCATCATTTCCAACTCGGCCGCGCTATAGGTAAAATCACCTTGTCGCGGGCGGATCATGACCCGCGTCGGGCAGCCGACGGTTGCGGCCAGCCGCATCATGCCGAGACTTGGGGTCAGCCCGCCAATACCAAGACTGGCGCATAGTTCAATGCGGTCCGCACCATATGTCGACGCGATTTCCAGACCATCAGCTGTGTCGACGCAAATTTCGAGACGGACGGTTTTGGTCATGCGGAATCACCCGTCCGCGAAGCCATGACAGCCAGGATACCTTTCGCCAAGACCATGACGGGCTCATCCCTGTTTTGGAACCTTAAGGCCGCGCTGGCGTTGGCAGCACGACCCGAACGATATACATCGTAAAAAAAGTTTGTCATTACAGCATATTACAGAAATTTTGACACGGATTGAGTTTGGAGCGGGTCATTAGCGATGGGACAGGCGATATTTAAAAAGACACCCACACCTATTAATGCTTACCAATTTATAATGTTGTCATATCAAATAATAGAATTTCAGTCGATTTGTCTATAAAAACATTATCGAATGTGAAAATCGGACAGGTTGAAAACGGTTCGTGACCATGACAAGCCAAGCGGTCTGTATCTGTTAACCCATAACCGCTTGCGGGAAACCCGCAGTCAGCTTAAAGCGGAGGCTACATTTTTTCAGAGCAGACCCTTGTCAGAAGCGCCCGTTTCCCCGCCTGCAAATAAGCCCTCAGGGCTTCTGCGAAATTCACTGATCAACAGCAGCTTTACCCTGATTTCGCGTTTCGCCGGCTTTGCGCGCGATTTGGTTCTGGCCGCGTATCTCGGCGCATCGGGCAATATCATGGCCGATGCCTATAATACGGCCCAGGCCTTCCCCAACCTGTTTCGTCGTATCTTCGCCGAAGGCGCTTTTTCGGCCGCCTTCGTGCCTTCCTATTCCGCGGCGCTGGAGCGCGATGGCAAGGCCGCCGCCGACAAGATGGCGCATGACGCCATGGCGACCTTGACTTTCATTACGGTCGCCTTCTGCCTGCTCTGCCAGTTCACCATGCCGTGGCTGATGATGGTCATAAAACCGGGCTTTCTGGCCGATCCGGCCAAGTACAAGCTGGCCGTTCTGTTCACCCAGATCACCATGCCCTACCTGCCGTGCATGGCGATCGTGGCGCACCTCTCCGGCGTGTTGAATGCGCGCGGACGTTTCGTGATGTCGGCCGGAGTACCGATCCTGCTCAATGCCGTCACCCTGATCTCGATATTGCCGCAGCACACCGTCTATGCTTCAGCCCTGTGGGGCTCGATCGGCACCCTGATCGCCGGTGTGCTGCAAGCCGCTATGCTCCTGTGGGGCGCCAAGAAATCCGGGGCGCACGTCAACCTGTCGATCATCCCGGTTTTCTCCAGGGATATCAATAAGCTGCTGCATCTGGCCGTACCTGGTGCCCTGGCCGCCGCCGCCACCCAGGTCAATATCTTTATTTCCGGCATCTTTTCCTCATCGATCCATGGTGCCACCTCCTGGCTGGCCATGGCCGACCGTTTCTATCAGTTGCCGATTGGCCTGGTCGGCGTCGCCATCGGCACGGCCCTGCTGCCGGCCCTGTCTCGCGCCGTCCATGCCGAGGATCATGAAGCCGCGCAGGCCCAGATGGACCAGGCGGTCGTCTTCGCCATGGCCTTTGCCCTGCCCGCCGCCGCCGCTTTGATGGCCATGCCGTTCTTCCTGATGGATGGGCTTTACACCCGCGACGCCTTTCACCTCGACGACGCCCATCAGGTGGCTCGCTGCCTGTTCCATTATGGCTGGGGGGTTCCGGCCTTTGTGCTGACCCGCATCCTCAATCCCGCCTTCTTTGCCCGCAAGGATACTTTTGGCCCGATGAAATTCGCCATGGTCTCGGTCATCGTCAATTTGAGCGTTGGCCTGACCATGTTCAATCTTATCGGCACGGCGGGCCTTGCCATCGGCACCTCGGCCGCCGCCTGGGTCAATGTCGCTCTAATGGTTTTCACCCTGGCGAAACGTAAAACCTGGATCATTACGCCAAAAGCCTTCCGCACCCTGTTTGTGTTGCTGCTTTGCGGCGCGGGCATGGCGGCCTTCTGTGGTTTTAGTTCATTCGAACGTCCGTTAATACAGGGCTGGATCGGCTCGGTCGTACCCTATGTGCATGGCATTCCGCTGCTGCCTGCGATCTTTAGCCACACCAAGGAAATCGCTGTTCTGGGGGTTTGTTTTGCCGGCCTGTTCCTTTATATCGGGCTGCTGTTTATAACGGGCGCGATCAAGCCGCACGAACTGAAAGCGGTGCTGCGGCGTCGCCCCGGATAAGAGATAAGACCTAAATGACCACCAAACGTATCCTTTCCGGCATCCAGGCCTCCGGTTCGCTGCACCTCGGCAACTACCTCGGCGCCCTGAAGAAGTTCGCCGATATGCAAAGCGATGACGCCGAGCGTTTCTATATGATCGCCGACCTGCATGCGATTACCGTCTGGCAGGAACCGGCGAAGCTCCTGAGCCAGACCCGCGAAATCGCCGCCTGCTATCTGGCCGCCGGTGTTGATATCGACAAGTCGACCATCTTCCCGCAATCGGCCGTGCGCGCCCATAGCGAACTGGCCTGGCTGCTCAACTGTGTCGCCCGTCTCGGCTGGCTCGACCGCATGACCCAGTTCAAGGACAAGGCTGGCAAGGACAAGGAACGCGCCTCGGTGGGCCTCTATACCTATCCCGTGCTCCAAGCCGCCGATATTCTGGTCTATAAGGCGACCCATGTGCCGGTCGGCGAAGACCAGCGCCAGCACCTGGAACTGACTCGCGATGTCGCCAAGAAGTTCAACCACGACTTCGACACCGACTATTTCCCGATCCCCGAAACCCTATATCAAGGCCCCGGCGCGCGCATCATGTCCCTGCGCGATGGCACGGCCAAGATGTCTAAATCCGATCCATCGGATAATTCGCGCATTAACCTGACCGATGACGCCGATACCATCGCCTCCAAGATCAAGAAGGCCAAGTCCGACACCGATGTGCTGCCGGAAAGCGCCGAAGGCCTGGAATCGCGCCCGGAAGCCAAGAACCTCGTCGGCATCTATGCGGCGCTCGCCGGCATTTCGGTGGCCGACGTGCTGAAGGATTTCGGCGGCAAGGGCTTCGGCGCCTTCAAGCCGGCCCTGGCCGAGGTTGTGGTTGAAAAAATGTCACCGATTTCAACGAAGTTGCGTCAGTTGATCGCTGATCCGGCAGAAATCGATCGCGTACTGGCCAAGGGCGCCGAACGCGCCAGTGCCGTGGCCGATCCGGTGGTGACGGATGTGAAGAAGATTATAGGCCTTTGGGGTTAAGGCGCAGAGGCACAGCCTCTGCACTCGTAAATTGGAGACGGACATGAACAAACTGGCATTGGTTTTCCTGGGCGCCGCCCTCGCGCTATCTATGTCTTTGGCCGCGTGTGAAAAGGTGGAAAAACGCACGACCACCATTTCCAGCGCCAGTGATGCGAGTGGTGTCGTCACCCAGTCCAGCCTCAGCATGACCGACTACGCCATGCGCGCCGCCCTGGGCAATAATCCCAATACCGCCGCCTATGTCACCATCACCAACAAGGGCAATACCGACGATCGCCTGATCTCGGCGGCCTGCGACTGCGCCACCACGACCACGCTTCACACCATGAAAATGACCGGCACCACCATGGAAATGGCCGAGGCCAGGGATGGCTTTGTCATACGCTCCGGTGACACCCTGGTTTTCAAGCCCGGTGGCAATCACATCATGCTGGAAAAATTGACCCATCGTCCGGTTGAGGGCGAGACCGTCAATGTCACCCTGGTATTTGAAAAGGCCGGCCCTGTCACCCTGCCTATGCGGGTTTCTAATACACCCCTGGCGAAGACCGGCACATCGGGCGGCATGGACCACGGCGATATGAAGATGTAATCAGCGGCTGCCAAAAAGCGCCGAGCCGACACGAATTTCCGTTGAGCCAAAGGCAATCGCCGTCTCGAAATCGTCGCTCATCCCCATGCTGAGATGGCTGATGCCATTGCGGTCAGCGATCTTTTTCAGGAGGGCGAAATAAGGTCCGCGCGGCCCTTCAACCGGCGGAATGCACATCAGCCCTTCGATTTTCAGACCGTAGCCTTTGCAGGTCGCCAGAAACGCATCCGTTTCCGCCGGCAGCACGCCCGATTTCTGCGCTTCCTCGCCAATATTGACCTGAACATAAAGCACCGGCGCCCTGCCCTGCTTTTGAATTTCATCGGCGATGGCGCGCGCGATCTTGTCACGGTCAATGCTCTCGATGACATCGAAAAAAGCCACCGCTTCTGCCGCCTTGTTGCTTTGCAACGGTCCGATCAGACGCAGTTCAAGGCCCGGATAGTCGGCACGCTTGCCATCCCAGCGTTCCATGGCTTCCTGCACCCGGTTCTCACCGAAGCGCCGTTGACCGGCCGCCAATACCGGGGCGATCGCCTCCCACGGCTGGGTCTTGGAAACGGCCGTCAGATAGGCCGCATCCAGCGAACGCCCGGCCGCCTTTAGGGCCTTGTGCATCTGTGACGTGAGCCTAGAATAGGCGCCAAATTGGACATCCGGTGATGACATACAAGACCCGCTTTCAATATCTGCTCGATAAGGCACGGGATATAGCGCAAGCGCGCTCCCCGTTGAAGACCCAATTGCCACCCTTGTTTTTCTTCACCGACC
>CAMLIY010000056.1 GCA_946480125.1 uncultured Asticcacaulis sp. | reverse complement strand
TCAATATTCAGGTGCCCGATCACCGGCCGGGCATCTCCGCCCAAGATGGTGGCCGAGCGGAACCATTCAAGGCGATCAACGAAACCGGCGCGCAGAAAAGCCGTAGCGATCACGCCGCCGCCTTCGACAAACAGACGCTCGATACCCGCCGCGCTGATCGCTTCCAGCGCCGCTTCAAGATCGACACGCTGGTGTTTCGACGGCACTTTGATCGCCTGAACGCCCAAGGATTGCATTTCGCCAGTGATATCCGTCGTCGTCACCACATAGGTCGGGATGACACGTGCGGTCTGGACGAGTTTGGACGACATTGGCAGGCGCGAGCGGGAATCGAGAATGATCCGCGCCGGCTGATAGCCTTCGTAATTCGGCAGGCGGACAGTGAGTTCCGGATCGTCCTTCAGAGCGGTTTCAATCCCGACCAGCACCGCATCATGACCGCCGCGCAGTTCATGGACGACGCGGCGCGCTTCCTCGCCCGTGATCCACTTGCTTTGGCCGGAAGCCGTGGCGATGCGGCCATCGAGCGTGGTGGCGAGTTTCAGGGTGATTTGTGGACGTGTCATGGAAGTCTCCGAATTTCGTAAACGAAATTCGGCAAGGCCGACCGGCCTTCGCGCCCAGAAAACGTATCTGGTGCGCGTAAGCCCGCGTGGCGTTTGAATGCACAAGAAAAAAAGCTTAGCTTCAAATGACGTGTCATTTGAAGCTAAGCATCATCTGAAGGCGAAATATCCTGCTCGCCCAGTCCTTGCTTGATGTCCCGCGGATCATCAATGGCTTCATTCAGCCCCTCGTCACCAAGGAACTTGGCGAAGTCAGAGGTTTCGCGGAAATCGCGATAGACCGAGGCATAGCGCACATAGGCGACGACATCGATCGCCTTGAGCGCATCCATAACCAGCCCGCCGACCGTGTCGGAGGGGATATCGGTCTCGCCCATGCTTTCAAGCTGGCGAACAATACCTGACACCATGCGATCAACGCGATCCTGCTCGACCGGCCGCTTGCGAAGCGCAATTGAAATGGATCGTTCCAGTTTTTCGCGGTCGAAAGGCGTGCGTCGTCCCGAGCGCTTGACCACCATGAGATCGCGCAATTGCACGCGTTCGAACGTGGTGAAACGTCCGCCGCATTCCGAGCATGACCGCCGGCGACGGATGGCCGCGCCGTCTTCCGACGGGCGGCTGTCCTTCACCTGGGTCTCAAGGTTTCCGCAAAAGGGACAACGCATTTCTGTTTACCCGTAAATCGGGAATTGCTTGGTCAGAGCCAGTACCTCGGCGCGAACCTTTTCCTGCACCGCCAGATCCGGCTGACCATCATTGGCCGCCATGCCATCGACCACATCGGCGATCAGGTTGCCGATGGTGATGAACTCGGCCTCACGGAAGCCGCGAGTGGTGCCGGCCGGCGTGCCGAGGCGAACGCCCGAGGTGATGGTGAAGGGCTTGTCATCGAACGGAATGCCGTTCTTGTTGCAGGTGATGAAGGCCGCTTCCAGAGCCGCTTCGGTGTCCTTGCCGTTCTGGCCCTTGGGGCGCAGATCGACCGACATGACGTGGCTGTCGGTGCCGCCGGTGACGATGGCTAGGCCGCGCGACACCAGGGTATCGGCCAGCGCCCGGGCATTGGCGACGACCTGCTTGGCGTAGGTCTTGAATTCCGGCTGAAGCGCTTCACCGAAGGCTACGGCCTTGCCGGCGATGACGTGCATCAGCGGACCGCCCTGCAGGCCCGGGAAGACCGACGAATTGATCTTCTTGCCGATCGCTTCGTCGTTCGACAGGATCAGGCCGCCGCGCGGACCGCGCAGGGTCTTGTGGGTGGTGGTGGTGACGACGTGGGCGTGCGGCAGCGGATCGGGATAGACGCCGCCAGCGACCAGGCCGGCATAGTGGGCCATGTCGACGAACAGATAGGCGCCGACCGAATCGGCGATCTCGCGGAAGCGCTTGAAATCGATATGGCGCGGATAGTTGGAGGCGCCGGCGATGATCAGCTTCGGCTTGTGCTGCTGGGCCAGGTCATTGACCTGATCCATGTCGATCAGGTTGGTGTCGCGCGTCACGCCATAGGGCACGACATTGAACCATTTGCCCGACTGGTTGGCCGGAGAGCCGTGCGTCAAATGACCGCCGCAGGCCAGATCCATGCCCATATAGGTGTCGCCCGGCTGGAGCAGCGAGAAGAACACCGCCTGGTTCGCCTGGGCGCCGGAGTGCGGCTGGACATTGGCGAAGGCGCAGTTGAACAGCTTTTTGGCGCGCTCGATGGCCAGGCGCTCAACGTCATCGGCGTATTCGCAGCCGCCATAATAACGGCGGCCGGGATAGCCTTCGGCATACTTGTTGGTCAGGACAGAGCCTTGCGCTTCCAACACGGCCTTGGAGACGATGTTTTCCGAGGCGATCAGTTCGATCTGGTCCTGCTGGCGGTGCAGTTCACCGGTGATCGCCGCCATGACTTCTGAGTCCTGGGTCGCCAGATCGTTGTTGAAATAGCCTTGCGGGATGAAGGAGCCGGCGTTCGCGGGTGCGTTCAAGGGAGCGTATCCTGTGCTGGAGGAATGTGGAGGGAATATGGGGAGCGTTTACGCTTATAGACAGGGCGAGGCAAGATTTTTCGCCCTGTTCGCCGTTGCGAAAGCGCCGTTCATATGGCAAAAGCAAGAGGAACTCCGGACTCAAAGCTTTTTGAGTGGCTATTTCGGGCGCCTATCCCCCGAACCTCTCGCATTTCCGAAAAATCATGCTCAATATCGCCACGCTGAAACGCGAATGGTTATCGAATCCGCGCCGTGACCTGCTGTCCGGTACGGTGGTCGCCCTCGCCCTGATTCCCGAAGCCATCGCCTTCTCCATAATCGCCGGCGTCGATCCGGCGGTCGGCCTCTATGCCTCCTTCATCATTGCCATCACCATCGCCATTGTCGGCGGACGACCGGCCATGATTTCGGCCGCCACCGGCTCTATGACTCTGGTCATGGCCGGTCTGGTCAAGTCACACGGGCTCGATTACCTGCTGGCCGCCAGTTTGCTGACCGGCGTGTTCCAGATCATCATCGGGCTGCTTAAACTCGGCAGCCTGATCCGCTTCGTATCGCGCTCGGTGATGACCGGCTTCGTCAATTCGCTGGCCATACTGATCTTCCTGGCGCAAATGCCGCAACTGATCCACGTCACCTGGCCAACCTATGCGCTGGTGGCCGGCGGACTGGCCATCATCTACGGCTTTCCTTATATCACCAAGACGGTCCCCTCGCCGCTTATCGCCATTCTGGTGATCACCGGCCTGACCCTGTGGCTGCATCTCGACGTCAATACGGTCGGTGACATGGGCCATATGCCGACAACGCTTCCGCCCTTCCACCTGCCGCAAGTGCCGCTCACCTGGGCGACCTTCGTCACCATCGCGCCACTATCGGCAACGCTGGCTTTTGTCGGCCTGCTGGAATCGCTGATGACCGCCAATATTATCGATGACATGACCGACACGCCTTCGGACAAGAACACCGAAACGCGCGGCCAGGGCATAGCCAATATTGTCGCCTCTTTGTTCGGCGGCATGGCGGGCTGCGCCATGATCGGCCAGAGCGTGATCAATGTAAGCTCCGGCGGACGCGGACGGTTATCGACCCTGTGGGCGGGTTTGTTCCTGCTGTTCCTGATGCTGGTGCTGCAATATTGGGTGGGCCAAATTCCCATGGCGGCGCTGGTGGCAGTGATGATCATGGTCAGTGTCGGCACATTCGACTGGCAGTCGATCCTGCGCCTGCGCACGGCCCCAAAACAATCAAGCGCCGTCATGCTGGTGACGACCGTGGCCGTGGTCGCCACGGGCAATCTGTCGATTGGCGTGCTGCTGGGCGTGCTGATGAGCGTGATCTTCTTCGCGCTCAAGGTCAGCCGGCTGGTATCGGTTGACTGCACGGAGACGGACGGCGGCAGGACGCGGATTTACACCGTGCACGGCCAGTTGTTTTTCGTATCGGCCGATCTGTTCACCAGCGGATTTGAGTTCCATGGCCATCCGGAAAAGGTGACGATCGATCTCAGCCAGGCGCGGGTGTGGGATATCACGGCGGTCGAGGCTATCGACAAGGCTGTCTTCCGCTATCGCAAGAGCGGCGCTGACGTGCAGGTCATCGGCATGAGCGAGGCGTGCAGCGCATTGGTGGAAAAGGCCGGGCAGTTCGACAAGACGTTTCTGCCGACAGGCGCTGCTGGCCCCTAAACCAGCGTGCCACGGCCGGATGATGGCGGCTTTGGCGTACCGGATAGGCCCAGCTTGTTTTTCAACTTGAGAATGGCCAGCCGCTTGACGCCTTCAGGGTCATTGACCGGCCCCATGGCCGTGGCCTCTTCGCCGGTTGCGGCATCGATCGCCGTGACCTTTAGATAGACGCCCTTGCGCTGCATCTCGATATAGACTTCTGACATGAGATGAGTGTGCCGCAACTCTGGGGTTGTGGCAAGCCGGTGTGAGAAAGGGAGGAATCCACAGATTGCACAGATTAACACAGATTAAATAAGGAAAAGGATTTAAGAAAATTGATCTTTAATAGTGTTTTTAGTGCAGGGCTCATTCCTTAAAGAGCGCGAAGCGCTCAAAAGAATAAGCAAGCCTACATTCACTAACTCACGTCAGAGCGCAGACCTATCCATTTTCTCCTCTTAATCCTCTTGCTTACTTAATCTGTGTTAATCTGTGCAATCTGTGGATCAATAAGGGGAGATGCCATGAACGCGGACGTGAGAGATTCAGAAACCTATGCTGTCATCGGCGCAGCGATGGAGGTTCACCGTACGCTTGGGCAAGGCTTTCTGGAAAACGTCTATCAGGAAGCCCTAGCCATCGAACTCACGCGACATGGCATTTCATTCAAGCGCGAAGTCGCATTACCGATTAGCTATAAAGGCACACTCCTGCACTGCACCTACCGCGTAGATTTTCTCTGCTACGACAATCTATTGATAGAACTTAAAACGCTTGCCAGCTTGAGCGGTAACGAAGAAGCACAGGTCATAAACTACCTGCGCGCCTCACAGCATAAGAAAGCGCTATTGCTTAACTTTGGCGCCTACAGCCTGCAACACAAGAGGTTTGTTCTGTGACTTACGCCACAGCCGGCAGGCGGGCGACATTGCACATGGTCCACAGCTTGTCCATCGAATCGACCAGGTGGTCCATCATCTCGTCGGTATGGTCCGGCGACGGCGTGAAGCGCAGGCGCTCGGTGCCCTTCGGCACGGTCGGGTAGTTGATCGGCTGGACATAGATGCCGAAATCGTTGAGCAGCATATCCGAAACCATCTTGCAATGGACCGCGTTCCCCACCAGAACCGGCACGATATGCGACTGCGTCGGGAAGGTGGCGATACCAACGGCGCGCAGCTTTTTCAGCAGGGATTGCGCGCGTTCCTGATGAGCAATGCGTTTTTCATTATGCTCTTTCAGGTACTTCACCGAAGCGGCGGCGCCGGCCATGACGGCGGGCGGCAGCGAGGTGGTGAAGATAAAACCGGAGGCCCACAGGCGGATAGCGTCGACCATGGCCGAGGTGCCGGCGATATAGCCGCCCATCATGCCGAACGCCTTGCCAAGCGTGCCTTCGATGATGTCGATCTCACCCATAATGCCGTCGCGTTCGGCGACACCAGCGCCGCGTTCGCCATAGAGGCCAACCGCATGAACTTCATCGATATAGGTCAGGGCGCCGTATTTTTTGGCCAGAGCTACCGTGCCGTGGATGTCGGAGATATCGCCGTCCATAGAATAGACGGATTCGAAGGCGATAAGCTTGGGCGCATTGGCAGGGGAGGCCTTGAGTAATTCTTCGAGGTGCGCCAAATCATTGTGGCGGAAGACATGGCGTTCGCCGCCGCCATTGCGGATGCCGGCGATCATCGAGGCATGATTGAGCGCGTCGGAGAAGATGATCAAGCCCGGCAGGATCTTGTAGAGTGTGGTCAGGGTTGCTTCGTTGGCGACATAGCCGGAGGTGAAAACCAGCGCGGCTTCCTTCCGGTGCAGGTCGGCCAGTTCGGCTTCAAGCTGGTTGTGATAGAAGGTGGTGCCGGAGATATTGCGCGTGCCGCCCGATCCTGAACCCACCGCATCAATGGCTTCGTGCATGGCCTGCATCACGACCGGATTTTGGCCCTGGCCGAGATAATCGTTCGAGCACCAGACAGTGACGTCCTGCTCGCTGCCGTCTTCCTTTATCCAGGTGGCGCGCGGAAACTGGCCGGCGTGACGCTTGAGGTTAGCGAACACGCGATAGCGCCCTTCGGCGCGAACAGCTTCTACAGCGGCCTCGAAAGCGGCATTATAGTTCATATCAAACTCCGACGGCCTCACGCGAAACCGCAAATCTGACCGGCGAAATAGCGCTTTGCTGGCCTTCATTCAAGCCTGCAGGCTTAAAATAACCCTGCCGACAACATTGATACCCACTTTGTGACATATGCATTCAAATATCCAGAGTTTTTGCTAAGAAGGACGGCGCAGATTGTCGCAGTTTGGAGGACGTCATGTTGAAAGTCTGGATTTGCCTGTTTCGCGGCATCAATGTCGGCGGCAATAACAAACTGCCGATGAAGGAACTGACGAAAGCCATGCTGGCGGCGGGCCTGAGCGATGTGAAGACCTATATCGCCAGCGGCAATGTGCTGTTTCGCTCTGATCTGGATGAAACCGCGTTGGAAAAGCTGATCGGCGATCTGGTCGAGACCGGCTTTGAGTTTCGCCCATCTGTCTTCCTGATCACGCTAAAGCATCTGGAAAAGGTGCTGGCGGAAAACCCGTTCCGCGATCAAGAGCATAAGGGCAAGGCGCAGCATGTTTTCTTCTTCAAGGCGCCGCCGGAAAAGGTGGATCGTGACTTGCTGGATAGCTTGAAGGCCGACAGCGAAGCTTATGAAATTACTGATGAATTGATGTATCTCTATGCGCCGGAAGGCATCGGCCGCTCGAAGATGGTCGAGAAACTCGGCCGCGCCATCAAGGCCGATATGACGGCGCGCAACCTCAATACGGTCGAGACATTGCGGGATATGGCGACAGAGTTGGAAGCCTGATTACAGGCAACCCGCCTCGTCTTCTGTGCCCCATGCTTCCATCAAGCGGTGCTGATCGTCAAATCTCACAACAACTTCAAAATGTACAGAACAAGGCAGCCCCTCTACGGACTTCTCATAAAATTGGCTGTCCGCCGGAAATGATTTGGGCTTACTCCATGAAAAGGCTTTGTCCGAGTCAGTCGTATATTTTGCCTTCGATAATTGACGAAGAACGTCGTCTTCCGCATCGCCCGTCTTAAAGGGCTTAGGCGTCAGCGCTATCGCCGCTCCCCATTCATTGCTGCCGTTCCGGATCGTGCGCGTGACGGCATCATTCGGTTTGGTAATTTCAGAATAAGCAACCAGCCCCAGTATGATGGCCGTTTGCCTGAACTGCGCATTTAACGTCAACAAAGCTGCAAGTCCTATTGTGAGGCATATTACAGTCAAAAGAACTGGACGCTTTTTCATAAATCCCCCATGCAATGCTTTGTCATGGGTACAAGCAAACGGCTATCTTGTCGACTTTTTGAAGCAAAAAGCAGAAAAAGGTTGATCCACAGATTACACAGATTGCACAGATTAATTCGTGCATTTACCGGCTAATGGCCTATATCACAGCCGAAGATTTATAGGCGCAAAGCGCCATTCTTAAATCTGTGCAATCTGTGTAATCTGTGGATTCCCTTTTTCCTTAGAGGCGCCCCTATCCTTGAGGCAAACATGACCTTCAATCCGATCCTTGCCCCCTATCCCGCCGGCCGGCCGCGTCGCCTGCGCCAAGCCCCTTGGATACGCGATCTGGTGGCGGAAAACCGCCTGCATGTCTCCGACCTGATCTGGCCGATCTTCGTCCATGACCAGGACAAGGCGCGTGACGCGATCGGCTCTTTGCAGGGTGTGGATCGCCTGAGCATCGCCGAGGCGGTCAAGGAAGCGCGTGAGGCAAAAGCGCTCGGAATCAATGTCATAGCGCTGTTTCCTCACCTGAATGAGAAAATCCGCACCGCCGACGCCCGCGCCGCCATCGATCCGAACGGCCTGATCGTCCAGACCTGCCGCGCCATCAAGTCAGCGGTGCCCGATATCGGCCTGGTGGTTGATATCGCGCTCGATCCCTATACCGATCACGGCCACGATGGGCTGCTGATCGATGGCAAGATCCACAATGACGCCACCATCGAGATGCTGGTCCAGCAATCCCTGGCGCTGACCGCTGGCGGCGCCGATATTCTCGCGCCTTCCGACATGATGGATGGCCGCATCGGCGCCATCCGCAGCGCGCTGGAGGCCGCCGGCCATCACGACACCATGATCATGTCCTACGCCGCCAAATATGCCTCGGCCTTTTACGGCCCCTATCGTGACGCTATTGGCGTGAAGGCCTTGAAAGGCGACAAGAAGACCTATCAGATGGATTCGGCCAATACCGAGGAGGCCCTGCGCGAAGTCGCCATAGATATCAGCGAGGGCGCCGACATGGTGATGGTCAAACCCGGCCTGCCCTATCTCGATATCGTCCAGCGCGTGTCGGACACCTTTAAGGTGCCGACCTTCGTCTATCAGGTCAGCGGCGAATATGCGATGATCAAGGCAGCCGTCGAAAAGGGCTATATGGACCACGACCGCGGCGTCATGGAAACTCTGCTGGCCTTCAAACGCGCCGGCGCCTCCGGCATCCTGACCTATTTCGCCAAGCACGTCGCCGAACTTTTAAAGGCCTAAAAATGGACATCTACAAAGACCTGCAAAAGGCCCTCAATGCCGGCACCTATGTGCGGCTGACCCTGGCCGATGGCGAGCATGAAGGCTTTGTCATTGCCCTTAGTCCGGCGCTGGTCCTGCTTCAGGCGATCCACGAATGGCAGGATGTCGGGGCGTTGGTTATGCCTGCCGAAAGTGTTGAAACTGTCGAGGTTTCAGATTTTCACGACGACCAGTTGAAAATTCTCGACTTCAACAGTGTCAAGCGCACCAAACGTTATGGCTGGGTGCGCCTTGGTGGATGGCAGGACCTGTTCAAGTCGCTGCAATTCAAGGAAAAGTTCGTCGTCGTTTCGGCTGAAGACGGCGCCGAAGTCGGCCTCGTCGATACAATTGAGGCCGACTGCGTGGTGATCAAGGCCATCGATCCCGGCGGCAACTGGCAGGCCGATGAGGTGGAGTGGCCGTTCGACGACATCACCCTGGTGCAGTTCGATGACAGCTACAGCCGCACCCTGCAACGCTATGTCGAGAAACAGGCGGCGCAACCCACCAGTCACTAGATGTAACCGGATGGCGGGCGGCGGCGTATAATCCGGCATGTCCAGATTTATACGCACCCTATGTCTTGCCCTGATCTTGCCGGCCATGACCGGCTGCGCAAAGGCCGCGCCGGAAGCGCCACGACCGGTCGTCGTTGAGCTGTTCACCAGCCAGGGCTGCTCGTCTTGCCCGCCGGCAAACGCCACCCTGAACCAGCTGGCCGACCGCAAGGATGTGCTGGCCCTGAGCTTTGGCGTGATCTACTGGGATTATCTCGGCTGGAAGGACACCTTCGCCAGTCCGGCCAATACCCGGCGGCAGTACGACTATGCCAAGGACCTGCATCATGACGGCGTTTTTACGCCGCAAATGGTCATTAATGGCCGCCGGGATACGACCGGCCAGACCGTGGCCAATGTCATTCCCTTGATCGCGGCGGCGAAAAAAGACCCTGCGGGTCCGGCCATCCGGCTGGGCACGGACAAGGTCACAATCGCCGCCACAGGCACACAGCCGGCAACTGTCTGGCTGGTGCGCTATGATCCGCGTGTGGTGCAGGTGCCGGTCAACCGCGGGGAAAATGCCGGCCGGACCCTGCCCCACCGCAATGTGGTCCGCGAACTGATCCGCCTCGGCGCGTTTTCGGGTCAGGCGACAGATTTCACCTTGCCTAAGGCCCGTATGCCGGGATTGAAAACGGCTGTGCTGGTCCAGTCCGGCACAGGCGGGCCTATCCTTTCGGCCGCCACCAGCTAGCCGCGCCGAGCCGCATCGATGGCGGCGACGTCGATCTTTTTCATGGTCATCATGGCGGCAAAGGCGCGTTTGGCCTCATCGCCGCCGGCCGCCAGCGCGTCGGTCAGGGTGCGCGGCGTGATCTGCCAGGAAATGCCCCACCTGTCCTTGCACCAGCCGCATTCGCTTTCCTGCCCGCCATTGCCAACAATAGCATCCCAGTAGCGATCGGTCTCCGCCTGATCATCGGTGGCGATCTGGAAGGAAAAGGCTTCTGTGTGGGTGAATACGGGACCGCCATTGAGACCGAGACAGGCAACACCGGCCACGGTGAATTCGACCGTCAGCACATCACCGGCCTTGCCGGAGGGATAATCGCCAGGCGCCTTGTGAACCGCCGTCACGGCGCTGTCCGGGAACACCTCGGCATAGAAACGCGCCGCCGCCTCGGCGTCCTTGTCGTACCAGATGCAGACTGTATTTTTCGCCATGACCTGTCCTCTCGCTGTTCGTTGCGCGGGAGGTTAGGCGTATCGTCAGGCTTTTTGAACTAACAAGCGCGTGAAGCTATTTTGGGCGGCGGTCTTCTAAGCGGGCATGAAGACTTGATGTATCCCAGCGCTGTCCGCCCATGGCCTGAACTTCAGAATAGAACTGATCGACCAGAGCGGCGACCGACAGGTGCGCGCCATTGGCCCGCGCTTCATCAAGCGCGATGCCGAGATCCTTGCGCATCCAGTCGACGGCAAAGCCGAAGTCATATTCGTCCTTCGCCATGGTGGCCCAGCGGTTCGACATCTGCCACGAACCGGCGGCGCCGGCGGAAATGGCGTTGAACACAAGCTCCGGATCAAGGCCGGCGCACCTGGTGAAATGCAGCGCTTCGGCCACGCCCTGCACCGCGCCGGCAATGGCGATCTGGTTGGCCATTTTCGCCATCTGGCCGGCGCCGGCTTCGCCCAGACGGGTGATCGACTTGGTGTAGGGCTTTGTCAGCTCGACCACTTCGGCAAAGCGCGCCGCATCTCCGCCGACCATGACCGACAACTGGCCATTGACTGCGCCGGCCTGACCGCCGGAGACCGGCGCATCGTAAAAAGTGATGTTTTTTTCAGCACATACACTGGCCAGTTCACGTGCCAGTTTCGCTGAGGTTGTGGTGTGATCGATGATCAGCGTGCCCGGTTTCATGTGGGAAATCGCGTTGAGCACCGTCTGGCGGACATCTTCATCACGCCCCACGCACAGGATCAGGGCTTCGGCACCTATCAGCGCCGTGCCCAGCGCCGCTTCGGCGTGCATGCCATATTCGCTGGCCCAGTCGAGCGCCTTCTGGTGCGTGCGGTTGAAGCCTGTCACCTTGTGGCCGGCCTTGACCAGATGACCCGCCATCGGCGCACCCATAATGCCCAATCCTGAAAAACACAATCTCATGACGCCACTCCAATTTGTCCGTATTTACCCTTGAAAAACGTCAGCCCGGCCTGCGCCGGATCGCTTTCAAAATGCCGGACCTCGCCGACAATGACCAGATGATCGCCGACCATGCGTGACTCGTAGAGATCGCAGGCGAAGAAGCCGACGACGCCCTTGAGTTTTAGACTATTCGACGGACAGGTGAGGTCTTCCGATGGCACGATATGGGCGTTTTCGCGGGCGAAGCGGCGCGACAGGGCCTCATGACCGGCGCTCAATATATTGATTCCGAATGTCTGCGCTTCCGCATAGAGCTTGTAGCGATGCGCCTTGAGATCAAGGCACCACTGCACCAGCGGCGGATCAAGCGACACCGAACTGAACGAATTGGCCGTCATGCCGACCACATGGCCATCGACGTGATCCGGATCAGCGACGGTAATCACACAGACGCCGGTGGCGAAACCGCCCATGGCGCGGCGCAGGGTGTGTCTGTCAATCAGCGGCTCAGTGGGGTTCGCAGTCATGTTCAAGGACGTAATGGACCCTGCCCGGCAAAGCAACTGCATGACATGATTTTTTGCGCAAAAGCCATGGCCGGCCCAACTCTAAACAGGCTGTTAACCCTGTTCCGGCTAGTTTAAAGCCGGTTTTTACGAAAGCATATGTCTATGGCCAGCCGCGACGCCCCTGTCGTCATCAAGAAAGTCAAGAAAGTTGTGGGTGGCGGTCACCACGGCGGCGCCTGGAAGGTGGCCTATGCCGACTTCGTGACGGCCATGATGGCTTTCTTCCTGCTGATGTGGCTGATCAACACCACCTCGCCGGAGCAAAAGCGCGGCGTGGCCGACTATTTCGCGCCGGCCAACGTGTCGCAATCGACGTCCGGCTCCGGTGGCATTCTGGGTGGCCAGGCGCTTGGCAAGGACGGCGACAAGAACGAAGGCACCATGTCCTTCATCGAGCAGATGGCGCCCAAACCGCCGGAAACGCAGGACAGCGACGGCACGGCCACCGAAACCAAAGGCGCCGGCGCCACGGCTGACACTTCGGACGAATCGGACGCCCAGCGCCGCGAGCAGCAGTCCTTCCAGAGCGCGGCGGAATCCCTGCGCCAGGCTTTGCAGGACATGCCGGAACTGGCCGAGCTGTCGAAGAATATCCTCGTCGACCAGACGCCGGAAGGCCTGCGCATCCAGTTGATCGACCAGGAGGGCCGATCAATGTTCAATGAGAATTCGGCCCAGCCGAATGATCGCGCCAAGATATTGCTGCGCGCCGTCGCCAAGGTGATCAGCCAGTTGCCAAACCGCATATCGATTACCGGTCATACCAGCGGTTCGCTCGGTCAGGCGGGACAAAACCCGCGTGACTGGTCTCTGTCCAGTGCCCGCGCCGATGCCTCGCGCGCCATTCTGCAATCGGCCGGCGTCGATCAGGACCGCATCGCCCAGGTTTCCGGCAAGGCCGCCAAGGAACCGCTTTATCCTGACGATCCATCACTGGCCGGTAACCGCCGGATCGCCATCGTCCTGCTGCGCGAAGCGCCAGTTTTGCCGCAATAGGTTGGCATTTAAGCTTGCTGATGAACGCGTTTTGGGTTCAACTGTGATCGCGGTATGATCCGCGCGAAACAGGATGCGTACGGCGTACAATGAGTGAGCACTTTCCAGGTCGAAAGCTCAGATATTATCTGACCATTCCCGGTCCGTGCCCCTACTTGCCCGGCCAGGAGGAGCGCAAGGTGTTTGTCCACCTGCCGCCTCTCGAAGCCATCAGCGTCAATGACCAGTTATCGGCCATCGGCTTCCGACGGTCGCAGAATATTGCCTACCGTCCGGCTTGCCAAACCTGCCGCGCCTGCCAGAGCGTACGCATTCCGGTTAAACGCTACCAGTTATCGAAATCCGACCGACGCGTGGTCAGGACCAATGCCGATCTCACCAAGGCTTTTGTCGAAGCCGAAGCCAGTCGTGAACAGTTTGACCTGCTGCAACGCTACCTGAAAGCGCGCCATCCGGATGGCGGCATGATGGATATGAGCTGGCCGGATCTGGTCGCCATGGTCGAGGATACCCTGGTTCGCACCCACATGATCGAATACCGGCTGGGCGAGCAACTCGTCGCCTGCGTACTGGTTGATGCGCTCAATGATGGCCTGTCTCTGGTGTACAGCTTCTATGATCCTGATCTGATGTCGCGCAGCCTGGGACGGTATATTATACTCGACCATATCGATCAGGCTGACCGCGCGGGTTATGACCACGTCTACCTTGGTTACTGGGTCAAGGATTCACCCAAGATGGATTACAAGGCGCGCTATCAGCCGCTGGAAGCGCTGACTGATCTGGGCTGGCAGCCGATTTTACCGGATGCGAAGGGTTAGCGCGTACTTCTCCTCCCTACGAAGTGGGGAGGTGGCATTTGCGTAGCAAATGACGGAGGGGCGCCCCTCCACCACTTCGCGGTCCCCCTCCCCATTTAAGTAATGGGGAGGAGAGATTATAGGCGCAGCTTGCGAAGGCCGCGCGGGGCGATCCGGCCAACAGCGGCGCGCTTGCCGATATAGTCCTTCACGTCCTTGAACTCACGCGCCTTGCCGGCGCCATCATACCATTGGGCGCCAGAAGCCATATCGAACACAGCGATATCCTTGACGCCGCCATCCTTGTAACCTTGCAGCTTGACGCCCTTGCCGCGCGCCATTTCCGGCATTTCCGCGACCGGATAGACCAGCAGCTTATTATTCTCGCCCAGTACCATGATGTGGTCGCCCGTCACGGCCAGGGCCGCGAAAGCCTCGGTGCCATCCGCATTGAGGACCTGCTTGCCAGCGCGCTTGTTGGCGAAGGCGTCCTCTTCATTCATGACGAAGCCATAGCCGTTTTTCGACACCATCAGGCGCTTCTGGCCGTTTTTCATCATGAAGACGGTGACGATCTTGGCCGATTCCTCGATATCAAGCATCAGACGCAGAGGTTCGCCATTGCCACGACCGGACGGCAGCTTGTCGCAGCCCAGCGACAGGAAACGGCCATCAGAGGTCAGGATCAGCAGCTTGTCGGTAGTGAAACCCGGCACCAGATAGGCCAGTTCATCGCCTTCCTTGAATTTCAGCTCGGAGGGGTCCTCCACCTTGCCCTTGGCCGCCCGAATCCATCCGCGCTGCGACAGGATGACGGTGATCGGTTCCTTCGGCAGATAGGATTCGATGGCGGCG
>CAMLIY010000055.1 GCA_946480125.1 uncultured Asticcacaulis sp. | reverse complement strand
CGCGCCCGCATCAACGCCTTCGACTGACCGCCCCCGCGCTGCGCCCCGCCCCCCCCCAGGACCTGCCCCTCGCCCCCGGGCAACACGGGCGTATCGGTAAAGCCCAGATCGCCGGCGATGACCGGAGGGGCGAACAACAGGCAGACTCCGAGAGTCAGCAGACTCAGGCGTTTCATCATTTCCATCCCTTGCTGTCAGGCCCTTTGCGAGCTCTGTGTCTTATTCCGTCGACTTGACCTTGAGGTAGTAGACCAGAGCGGCGCGTTTGGCATCGTCCTTGACGCCACCATAGGTCATCTTCGTGCCCGGCACGGCCTTCATCGGCGCCAGCAGAAAGGCATTGAGGCCGGCCTCATTCCAGGTCAGGCCGGCGTTTTTCATGGCGGCGGAATATTTGAAAGTGGCAGAATGTCCGCCTGATTTCGCGCCATAGACGCCGTAAAGATTGGGTCCGACACCGTCGCTCTTGCCCTTTTCGATCGAATGGCAGGCCTTGCACTGGGCGAAGGCTTTTTCACCAGCCGCCAATTGGGCGGCATCCATAGAGGGGGCGGCATGGGCGACCGGCGCGGAAACCGCGGCGATAATGAAGACAATAGCGGGCCGCAAACGGCTCGAAAATATTGGCACTGAAGGCTCCTGCAACCTGTTTTTGGACCCGGCGATCATGGCGCACGATCGATGTTTTGCAAAATGGGTATCACGACTTGAAATCGATTACAATCCTGTCGATGAGAGAGAATGATTCGCAGTTTGCGGGACGTCTAAGCCTTGGGCGCGGCGGTGCTTTCGCGGATAACCAGTTCGTGGTCGAGCGTGATATTGACGCGTTCGGTGGCGCCGCCATCGATAATGCCGAGCAGCAGCTCCACCGTCTTGCGGCCGATTTCGTGCATCGGCTGGCGCACGGTTGTCAGCGACGGCGCCGAAAATCGCGACAGGTGGACATCATCGAAACCGGCCACTGAGATATCCGCCGGACAGGTCAGACCGACCGCGCGGATGGCGTGGAGCGCGCCGAACGCCATGTCGTCGCTGAAGCAGAAAATGGCCGTCGGGCGTTTGGTCTGGGCCAGCAGTTGCCGCGTCATGTCGGCGCCGCATTCGATCGAATAGTCGCCGGTAACTATGGTCAGGTCGTTGCTGCGGCCGCGCTGATCGGCGCTGGCGGTGACGCCCTGCAGGCGGTCGCGGCTGATCGGACTGCGCAGGTCACCGGTGATGACGCCGATACGGCGATGGCCAAGACCGTAGAGGTGATCCATGACCTGACGCGCCGCCAGGGCGTTGTCGATGTGCACCGAAGAGACGCTGAGAGACTCGCTGAATTCGCAGCCATTGACGATCGGTGCGGCGGCTCCCTTTTTCGCCACCAGGTCATTGAGCGACACCGGCAGGGTGTGGCCCAGGAAGATCATGCCGTCCGCCTCTTTCCGGCGCAGCAAACCGGCATAGGCGTCTTCGCTATCGCCCCCCGAAACCGACGCGTAACCGACATCGCCGAGCAGAACGGTATAGCCGGCGGCCAGCGCGGCTTCTTCCACACCGCGGATGATATTGGCGAAAAAGGCATTGGTGATATTGGGAACGGTGACGATCAGGCGCGAGGTCTTCAGTGTGCGCAGGGACTTGGCCATCTGGTTCGGCTCGTAGCCCAGTTGATCGATGGCGCCCATCACCTTTTCCAGCACGGCCGCAGAGACGTGGGCGTAGTCGTTGAGCACGCGGGACACGGTGGCGGTGGAAACGCCGGCCAGTTTGGCGACGTCGTTGATGGTCGGCATGATCAGTCCTGAAACATCTGTTGCTTTCTCATACGGCCTTATAGGTCGTCTTGCCAAGAAAAATGCCGAACCTGATTGATTTCAGCCGAGGGCCACGACCATTTTTGTCATCAGAAAAGGCAGGAGAATGGCGTATTCAATCAGGGCAACGGCATACATAAGCCCAAGCACCGGACGCCCGCCGCGCAGATTATGCACCACACCGGCCAAAAGCGGTCCGCTGATCGGACCTATCAGGAAATAGGGCGCAAGGCGTTTGAAACGGGACATGGGTTCTCCTGAGGTCAGGTCCCGCGTTGCACGAAACGGGCCAGCGTACGGAAGGCGCGGAATAGCTTGCATGGCGATGAAATCCGCTGTGTAATGGCGCGACTGCCGGTAAGCATTCAAACCGCCAAAGAGCGGACGGCACAGTTGAGGGGGAGTTTACGATGTCACACAGATACCTGATGGTCATGGCGGCGGGTTTAAGCCTGACAGCGCTTACGGGGGGCGCTGCGGCGCAAACACCCCAGGCGCCGACCGAGATAGTGGTGCGGGGCGCGGTGCGTACGCGGCCGGTCGATGCGCCGCCGCCCATCGATATATTTGTTAAACGGCCGCATATCGAGCAGGTGGCCCTGTCCCAGGATGGGGCGCAGATCGCTTTCGTCACCTGGCTCGAAGGTTATCGCGTACTGGTGGTCTATCGCGTGACCGACCAGACCAAACGCGTCATAAAGCTTAATCCCGGTGATATTTCCGCCATTGCGTGGGCGGATGACAATCACGTCCTGATTTCGACAACAGCGACCGGCCTGCGGGGCACCTGCGGCGACGGACCAGCTGAGAAAAAGGCGGATTCGACGCAGCTTAGCGCCAGTGTTGCCCAAAGCAATACGATGCCGGCGCCCAAAGCGAACAGTTCGGCTGAAAATGTGGCCGATAACAGCGCGATGATGAACGCGCTGAATTCGATCACAATACCCGGCTGCGCCTATTACGGCGTTCGCGCCCAGACCGCCGTCACCTCGGTCAATATCGCCGAACGCGCCGGTATCGGCCTGGGGGAACGGATGAGCGAATATGCCAACCTGGCGCTCGGGACGCCGGACGTGGTGACGGTGGACGGCAAGCCGCAACTGATCGGCCCCTATCTCGAAATGCGCGGCCTGACGATGAGCGGCCAGCCGACCAAACGCGTCTATTTGTGGCGCAGCGATCCCGAAACCGGACAGGGCCAGATGATCAATGACGGCGGCGGTGATCTCGACCGCGAAAACCGCTATGTTGATGACTGGCTGCTCGATAAACAGGGCAATATCGTTGCGCGTTCCGTCTACAGTTTCCGCAATGAACAGTTTAGCATCGAGCGCAAGACGGGCGGCAAATGGAAGCCGGTCCTGACGCGCAAGATCGTGACGCGTGACGGCACTTTCGCGCCCTTCATGGCGGGGCTTGGGCGTGACGGCCAGTCGATCGTGATTTTCGATGTGGAGGCGGGCAGCACGGCGCAAGGGGCTGACCGGCGTTTCCATTATTACGAACTGGCGGCGGATGGCAGCCTGTCCGCACCGCTCGAACCGGGGGACGCCACGCGCGACCGGCCGGTCTTCAATCCCGAAACCGGCCGACTGGCGGGCTTTGTTGAAAACGGTGAGGCGCCGGAATATACGCTCACCGATCCGGTTCTGAGCCGGCTTTACCAGCGGGCGCAGGACGCCGCGCCGGGGCAGGCGGTCAAGGTGGTCTCCACCGCGCGCGATCCGCACCAGATGATCATCTTCGCCCAGGGCGGCGAAGAACCGGGCGCCTATTATTTCATTGATTTCACGACGGGCAAGACCCTCGAAATTGGTGACGTTCATCCGGAAGTGCCGTCGGAATGGGTCGCCTCGCAAAAAGTCATCAGCTACAAGTCATCCGACGGTCTGGAAATCGGCGCCCTGCTGACCTTGCCGCCAAAGCCGGAGCCCAAGCGCCTGCCGCTGATCGTACTGCCGCATGACGGGCCGCAGGCGCACGATCAGCGGGGTTTCGACTGGCTGGCCCAGGTGCTGGCCTCGCGCGGCTATCTGGTTCTGCAACCCAATTATCGCGGCTCCGATGGCGCCGGCCGTGCCTTCATGGCGGCCGGACGCAATCAGTGGGGCCGAGCCATGCAGTCCGATCTCGCCGATGGTGCGCGCTATCTGGTCGGCGAAGGCCTGGCCGATCCGGCGCGGATTTGCCTTATTGGCAAGGGCTATGGCGGCTACGCGGCGCTGGAAGGGGCAATATCAGGCCCGTATCGCTGCGCGGCCGCGCTGGGCGGTATTTCCGATATTGGCGATTATGTCAGTTGGGTAAAGGGCAAGCGGCCCCTGCCGGACCCCGACCAGATCGCTAGCCTGACGGCAGACGCGGAATGGCCGCGCGCCTTTTCGCCCGATCCGGGATCGGTGTCGATCGTTACCGGCTATCTCGGCGATCCGTCGGGCTGGAATGGTCTGTCTCCGCGCAATCAGGTGGCGGAAATCAGGACGCCGATGCTGCTGGTGCATCAGGCGGATGACAAGTCGGTGCCGGTGCGTCAGAGCCAGGCGATGCGCGATGCGCTTAAGGCGGCTGGAAAAGCCGTGACCTATGTTGAACTGCCCGGCAGCGATCACGACCTTAAAACAGAAGCGGCGCGCCTGGGGACCGCCGAAGCTGTGCTTGATTTTCTGAAGATTTATAATCCCAATTGAAGGTCGCGGGAAAAGTGATGAGCGTGAAGCGCTGATTTCGGATAGATACACCGGAAACAGTTCGCGCCGGAGGTTCGCCATGCCAGTTACGTTCTCAGCCGATTTCGACGGCGGTAATATCGAGGTTCTGGGCGGCGAGGCCGGTCAGTGGGATCTGGCGATCCGGCCCGATAACGGCTCGCACTATTATCAGTGGTTTTCTTTCCGCGTCGATGGCGCGGCAGGCCTTGACCTGACCCTGCGCATCACCAATGCCGGTGGCTCGGCCTATCCGGCGGGCTGGGAAAACTATCGCGCCCGCGTCAGCTCGGATAATGCCGACTGGCTGTGCGCGGATACCAACTATGACAATGGCGTCCTGACCATCCGGCACACCCCTGCCGGTGATACCGTCTGGTTCGCCTATTTCGCGCCCTTCTCCTCCGAACGTCACCGGGCGCTGGTGGCTCAGACCGCCGCCTTGCCGGACATTGGTCACAAGATATTGGGCCAGACGCTCGATGGCCGTGATATCGACCTGTTTACCCTCGGCGATGGCGCGGCCAAGGTCTGGCTCTATGCCCGCCAGCATCCCGGCGAAACCATGGCCGAATGGTGGATGGAGGGCGCGCTGGCCTTCCTGACCGGCAATGAGTCGGCGGCGATCAGGCTGCGTGAAGCCGCCACCTTGTATATTGTTCCGAATATGAATCCGGACGGCAGCGCGCGCGGACACCTGCGTACCAATGCCGCCGGGGTTGATCTCAACCGCGAATGGGCAAACCCCACACCGGCACGCAGTCCCGAAATCCTCTGTGTTGTGCGGGCCATGGAGGAGAGCGGCGTCGATTTCGCTATCGATGTCCATGGGGACGAAGCCATTCCGCATGTTTTCATGGCGGGCTTCGAGGGCACACCGTCATGGACTGCGGCGCGGGGGGCGCTTTACCAGGCCTATCTCGATCGCCTGCTGGCGCGAACGCCGGATTTCCAGACCAAATTCGGCTATGCTATTCCGGGGCCGGGCGCGGCCAATCTGGCAATCTCGACCAATGCGGTGGCCGAGCGTTTCAACGCCATCGCCATGACCCTGGAAATGCCGTTCAAAGATCATGACGATGCGCCGGAGCCAGTGCGGGCGTGGTCAATCGAGCGATCGCGCGCTCTGGGTGAAGCCTGCCTTCAGGCCCTGGCCGATATTATTGACAGGCTCAGGCCCTAGGGGGCGCCGTCATCAAATTCGGCTTCGACGGCATTGGTGCGCGATACCCGGGCGACGCGCAAGCTGTTGGTGCTGCCCGACTTGCCGAACGGCATGCCGGCGACAATAACGATATCCTGCCCCGGTTCGGCAATGCCTTCCGAACGCGCCAGCTTGGAGGCGACGGCAACGGTTTCGGTCATCGAATGGGTGATAGGCGTCAGGATGGGGTGAACGCCCCAGCACAGGGCTAGGCGGCGGGCGGTTTCCATATTAGGCGTCAGTCCCATGATCGGCGCGGTCGGCCGTTCGCGGGCGACGCGCAGCGCCGAACTGGCTGAGTTGGTCATGGCGGCGATGGCCACGGCGTCGATGGTCTGGGCCACCTGACGCGCGGCGACGGCGATGGCGCCATTGGTCGTTTTTTCCGGTTCCGGGCGGCGGCTGTCGGTCATGGCGCGCCAGCCCTCATCGGTTTCAACGCGGGCGACGATGCGGTCCATGATGGTGACCGCCTCGATTGGGAACTGGCCGGCGGCGGTTTCGGCCGACAGCATGACGGCATCGGCGCCATCGAATACGGCTGTGGCGACATCGGAGGCTTCGGCGCGCGTCGGCGTCGGGGCGGAAATCATCGATTCCAGCATCTGGGTGGCCACGATGACCGGCTTGCCGGCGGCGCGCGACGCACTCACAATGCGCTTTTGCGCCAGCGGCACTTCTTCGGGCGGCAGCTCGACGCCAAGATCGCCGCGCGCCACCATGATGGCGTCACTGAGGCGAACGATTTCATCAAGATTATCAAGCGCCTGCGGCTTTTCGAGCTTGGACAGCACCCAGGCGCGACCCTGGATGATTTCGCGCGCTTCGAGCACGTCTTCCGGGCGCTGGACGAACGACAGGCCGATATATTCGACGCCGCGTTCCAGCGCGAAGGCCATGTCCTCGCGGTCCTTTTTTGTCAGGGCAGGGATCGGCAGAACCACGTCCGGCACATTGACGCCCTTGCGATCGCTGAGGCGGCCGCCATTGACAACGATGGTTTCCAGGTGATCCTCGCGCACATGGGTGACGCGCAGTTTCAGCTTGCCGTCATCGAGCAGCAGGTGCGAACCGATCTGGGCGGCGGCGATGATTTCGGGGTGGGGCAGGTTGGCGCGGCGGCTGTCGCCCGGCGTCGGATTGAGGTCGAGGCGGAACTCCTGGCCGTTGTTGAGTACCACGGCGCCGCCCATGAAGCGGCCGACACGCAGCTTCGGTCCCTGGACGTCGGCCAGGATGCCGATCGGGTGCTTGGATTTAGCTTCCAGGTCGCGGATCAGCTCTATATTGCGGCCATGGTCTTCGTGGCTGCCGTGCGAGAAGTTGAGGCGGAAAACGTCGGCGCCGGCCTGGAACAGTTGCGCCAGCATTTCGGCATTGGAGCTCGCAGGCCCTAAGGTGGCGACGATCTTGGTTTTACGGCGACGGAGGATTTTCAATTCAGAGTCTCACGGATTTAGAAGGCAATTCAGAGTGTTTTCGCCGTATTGCCTGGCGCTGCGCGATTGGCATTTTTCGCGTGCGACAAAGCCTTTATTCTCCCGCCGGGTCAAGTTTAATTTTATGCTGCGTTGCAAGGTGTGACAGCGCTGTCTAGGTTTAATTTTTTGTTATATAATTGTCATACTTAAACAGCGGTAAGTCTTATCATGGTTTGCAGGAACTTTTTTTCCGCTGGCGCAAAGGCGGATCGCTCGCCCATCAGTCACGGTTACTTGTCAGACAATTAAATTGCGTATACCTGTGATGCCGGGTCGAATGCAGAATTGCTGCACTGCGCAACGTTTTTCATTTGCCAACAAGGTAAAAACACGTTTTTTGCCATTTGATTTATTTAAACGGTGAAGGCAGCTTTCGCGTACTTCACCATAACAACGCAACAGGCAGGTCATATGTCCGAATCCTCAGCAGCGCCAAAATCCGGGGGCGGTGGCCTCTTACTGGCGGTTATCTACGTCACGTGTCTCTTCTTTATCTGGGCTTTCGTGACAAACCTGATCGATCCGCTCGTCAAGAGCATGAAGGTCATCTACACGCTCACCGATTTTGAAACCCAGCTCAACCAGTTCGCCTTCTTCATCGCCTACGGCATCATGTCGATTCCATCAGCGGCTTATCTGGCCAAGAATGGTTACGCCAAGTCGATCGTGCTCGGCCTGGTCGGCATCGTCGCCGGCTGCCTGATCGCCTATTCGACGGCGTTCTCGCACAACTTCATCACCGTCCTGCTCGGCCTGTTCGTCGCCGCTTCGGGCATCACCCTGTTGCAGGTCGCCGCCAATCCGCTGATCGCCGCAATGGGCGATCCCAAGGGCTCGCACTTCCGCCTCAACCTGTCGCAGGCCTTCAACTCGATGGGCGCCTTCCTGGGCGGCATCTTCGGCGCCAAGTTCCTGCTTAAGGGCGACCTGTTCGTGCCCGATGCCACGATCACCCAGGCGATGAAGGATACGGGCTTAAGCTTCGTCACCAATGTCTACCTGCTGCTGGCCGTTGTCTTCGCCGTCTTCACCCTGGCCGTATTCCTGGTGCGTAATACCATCACGCATCACGCACCGAAAATGGCCGAACACGCCGAATCACCCTTCTCGGCCTTGAAGTCGAAGTGGGCCAATCTCGGTTCGCTCGGTATCTTCCTTTATGTTGGCGCCGAGGTCTGCGTCATTTCCGGCATGATCTTCTTCCTGGAGCAAAAGCAGATCCTCAACGTGCCGTCGCAGGTCGCCGGCTTTGTTGGTCCGGTCTTCATGCTGTTCGCCATGTTCGGTCGCTTCGGCGGCTCGGTCCTGCTGCGCTATTTCAAGGCGACGAGCATGCTAGCCCTGGTGGCCACCTTCGCCTCAATCCTTTGCCTGATCGTCATCGCCACCTATTCGATGCCGGCCACGCCGCTCGGCGGCTCTATCGGCCTGCCCAGCGACAACGGCGTCTTCAATGCGCCGCTGACCTCCGGCTTCATTCCGGGTTGTGCGGCCATCCTGATCGGCTTGTTCAACTCGATCATGTTCCCGACCATCTTCACCATCACGCTTGAGCGTTCCACGGCTCCGGCCTCGGCCACCTCCGGCCTGATGTGCATGGCCATCTGCGGCGGCGGGTTCATCTCGATCCTGTACGGCTTCACGGTTGACCAACTGGTGGCGCATTTCCCGATCGGCGCGCGTTCGCTCGCCTTCGCCGTGCCGCTGGTTTGCTACCTCTATGTCCTGTGGTTCGCCTTCGCTTCCAAGAAGGCGCCGGTTCATGCCATCGAAGAAGGCGTGAGCGGCGGTCACTAAACGACACCTGATCAGACCCCCGGAGAAGCCTAACCGGCTTTTCCGGGGGTTTTGTCTATCTCACTGATTAAATAAAGTAAAAACAAGAAAACTACAGGTTGAAACTATGTTGCATATCGGTGTGGATTTTGGCGGTACGAAGATCGAAGCGGCGGCCTTGTCGCCTTCGGGTGCGTTCCTGGCCCGGCACAGGGAGCCAAACCCCGGTAATTACGACGCCGCCCTCAGCCTTGTCCGTGATCTGATCGCCCGCGTTGAAGCCGAAGCCCGCGCCAATAACCCGGATCTCGGCGAAAAAACCATTGGCATCGGATCGCCCGGTTCGGCCTCGCCGCGTCATGGCCTGATGCGCAATTCCAATTCGACCTATCTCAATGGCCGGCCGTTCAAGACTGATCTCGAAGCCGTGCTGGGCCAGCCGATCCGTCTGGCCAATGACGCCAACTGCCTGGCGCTGAGTGAAGCCAAGGATGGCGCCGGCGCCGGTTCTCCCAATGTCTTCGCCGTCATCATCGGCACGGGCTGCGGCGGTGGCGTGGTGGTCAATGGCCACCTGGTTGAAGGCGCCAACGGCCTGGCCGGCGAATGGGGGCATATTCCGCTGCCTTGGCCCAAGCCGGAAGAAAATCCCGGCCCGCAATGCTGGTGCGGCCTGCATGGCTGCCTGGAGACCTGGATTTCCGGCTCCGGCTTCGCCCGTGATTTTCATGCCGTGACCGGCCGTTCGCTCAAGGGCGAAGAGATCATTGACGCCATGCGGATGGGGGATACCGAGGCCGAAGCCTGTTTCGAGCGCTGGCTGCGGCGCCTGGCGCAGGCGCTGGCGGTCATCGTCAATATTCTTGATCCGGACGTGTTTGTCTTTGGCGGCGGCATGTCGAACGTGCCGGAAATTTATGAACGCCTGCCATCCCGTATCGAACCGCTGGTCTTCACCGATCGCTGGGAAGCCGCATTCGTGCCCGCCCGATGGGGTGATTCCTCCGGCGTGCGCGGCGCCGCCTATCTGTGGGCGCAGGGTCACTGAGGTGAAAACGAGGCTGGCCGGACTGTGCCTGCTGGTGCTGATCGTGGCTATGCCGACCACCGCTCAGGCGGCGATGCGCGGCCCGGATGCCCGTTACCATATGGTTTTGCCGGCGCAGAAGCGGGTGATGTCGCCTGCGGCCCCGCAGATTGTGGCGCCTGCGCCGTCCGGTCCAAAGCCTGACGTTATCGTGCCGGTTTCCGGCGGACAGATCGGCGGCGAAGCGTGGCAGGACGGCACCTTCGCCTTCAAGGCCATACCTTTTGCGCGTCCGCCGGTCGGCTCCTTGCGCTGGACCGCACCGCAGGACGTGCCGGCCTGGTCGGGCGTGCGTTTCAGTAAAACCAGCGCGCCGGGGTGTTTGCAGGCCGATTACGGCTGGCAGACGAAAATCTCGCAGGCCAGTTCGGAAGACTGCCTCTATCTTGAAATCCGTACACCTTCGCTGAATCGCAGCGCGCACAAGCCGGTCATGGTCTTCTTCCATGGCGGCGCCAATCGCGCCGGTTCAGGCGAGGGCACCATTTCTTCCGACCTCGGCAAGCGCGATGTCGTCGTCGTCAGTTTGCAATATCGGCTGGGCGTCTTCGGTTTTCTGTCGCATCCGGCCCTGACCGCCGAACAAAATGGCGCTTCCGGCAATTACGCTTTGATGGACCAGATCAAGGCGCTGCAATGGGTGCGCGACAATATCAGGACCTTTGGCGGCGATCCGGAGAATGTCACGATCTTCGGCCATAGCGCCGGCGGGCAGGATGTCGGGCTGATGATGGCCTCGCCCCTGGCGCACGGCCTGTTCCAAAAAGCGATAGAGGAAAGCGGCACGCCACAGTTTGGCTTTGTGCCGCGCACGCTTTCGCAGAATGAAACCCTGGGCATCAAGCTGGCCGAACAGTTCAGCCCTGAGCCTGCCGATAGTAAGAAGGCCCTGGCCGACCTGCGCAAGGCCCCAGCCATGGCGTTGCAACAGGCGGGTGACAAGCTCGATGCGCCGATGGAGGATGCCAGCTTTATCTGGGATCAGGCGGTTATCGATGGCCATGTGCTGCCGAAATCGCCGGAGGCCATTTTCAAGGCCGGCGAGGGGGCTAAGGTGCCGCTGATCATCGGCATCTCGGCGCGCGAATTAATGCTGTCCGATATCAGTACTTCGCTCTATGGCGCCATCGCCACGCGGTTTGGTGACGACCGTGGCAAGGCCCTGCGCTTTTACAAACTCGATGTCGACAAGACGCCAAAGCCCGATCCGGTGCTGGGTGATGTGCCTATGCAGCTCTCGACCGATCTGATGCTGCGCTGTCCGGCGGACTGGATGGCGCGCCAGATGACGGCGGTGGGGCGTGAGGCCTGGCTCTACCAGCTCAATGTCGATGCCGACCCGAAAGCCGATGTCCATCATGGGTCTGAGTTGAGCTTCGTCTTCAATGATCGCCCGAAAGGCGTAAAAGCAGACCAATGGCCGCGCCTGATGGATTATTGGGTGCAGTTCGCCAAAACCAGCGATCCGAACCGCAAGGGCCTGGACGACTGGCCGCATTACGGCCATAAGGGTCGCTATATCGAATTTACCCGCAAGGGCAGCCAGACCGAAGACGGTATGCGGTCGGATATTTGCGAATTGCTGGATAGGCCCTGATCTTATACCTCCCCGGCTTTGCCGGGGAGGGGGACCACAAGCGAAGCGTAGTGGTGGTGGGGTATCTTCCTTACTTATGTGTTATAGTGCGTATTCAGAAAATAAGAAACCCCACCACCACGCCCACGAAGAATGGGCGCGGTCCCCCTCCCCAGTGAACTGGGGAGGTATAAGAGGGTAGAAACTGTGTCGAACTGCCGCTAAAACAGCTGGATGACCTCAAACCTTCAGACCCCAGACCTGTCCGGTCACATAGATGGCGACCATCACGAACTCCCGGTGCGCATCTATTACGAAGACACCGATTTTTCCGGTGTCGTCTATCACGCCAACTATCTCAAATATTTCGAACGCGGGCGCTCCGAATATATGCGCCTGATCGGTGTCCACCATCATCAGCTCGCCGCGCTTGATGAACCCCTGGCCTTCGCCGTCAGTTCCATCAATATTCGCTATCTCACGCCGGCGCGGATCGATGATCTGGTCATTGTAAAAAGCCGCCTGAACATGGTGCGCGGGGCGAGTTTCAACCTCCATCAGTGGGTTGAACGCGACGGGCAAAAGCTCGCCGAAGCCCAGGTTCAGGTCGTCTGCATCGATCTGAAAGGGCGCCCGAAACGCCTGCCAAAAGACCTGCACGCGGTCATAAAAGCGCAGGCGACCGGGGAAAAGGGGCTGTAAAAGCGCCTTTTTCTGTTCCGGTGCCATAGAAATGTCGCCGTTCTTCGTGCAAGGTACGGCGCATTACAGATTCACTATTCGTCTTAACCTAAATCCGAGGATGCGACATGAGCGCCAGTTCCGCCGCCAGCTCTGCCACTGACAGCCTTCCCGGCGCCTTGAACTTTCTGAGCCTTTTTCTACACGCCGATATTGTGGTGAAGATCATCATGGTCGGCCTGGCGCTAGCCTCTTTATGGTCGTGGGCGATCATCATCCAGAAGACGGGACTGCTTGGCCGCGTCAACAAGGAGGCCGATGGCTTCGAAGGCGCGCTCAATTCGGGCCGGGCGCTCGATGACATCGCCGCCACCCTCGGCACCCAGCCGAAGGAACCGTTCCAGAAGCTGCTGGTCGCCGTTACCGCCGCCTGGAAAGACTATAAGGGCAAGGCCATGAGCGCCGCCCAGGGCGATCTGCTGGTCTCCCAGGTTGACCGCGAAATGAATCACATCATCGCCAACGAAGCCGATACCATCGAAGACGGCCTGAGCATTCTGGCGGTGATCGCCACGGCCTCGCCGTTTGTGGGGCTGTTCGGTACGGTCTGGGGCATTATGAACGCCTTCTCGGCCATTGCCAGCCAGGGCGACACCAATCTGACGACCGTGGCGCCGGCCATTTCGGAAGCCCTGTTCGCCACGGCCATGGGGCTTTTCGCCGCCATTCCGGCCTATATCGCCTTCAACCTGTTCAATGCCCGCGTGGCGCGCTTCACCTCGCGCATGGAAGGCTTCGCCGACGAACTGATGGTGTCGCTGACCCGCCGCCTCGGCGACAAGCTGGGGGGCTGATCACATGGCCATGGGAGGTTCCGGATCTGGCGGAGGACATCGCCGCGGACGCCGCACGCGCCGCAGAGCGGCTCTGTCGGAAATCAACGTCACGCCGATGGTCGACGTCATGCTGGTGCTGTTGATCATCTTCATGATCTCGGCGCCGCTGCTCAATTCGGGCATCAAGATCAATCTGCCGAAAACCGAAGCCGCCGCCCTTAAGGATGAGGGCGAACCCGTCACCGTGTCGATTGACAAGACCGGCCAGTTTTACGTCAATGACGATCCGGCGAGCTATGAGCAGGTCGCGCCGCGCCTGCTGGCCATTACCCGCGGGGATACCGAAACCCAGATCTATGTGCGTGGCGCGGGCGAGGCCAGCTGGGAGTCCGTGGCGCGTGTGATGGGCAAGCTGTCGTCGTCGGGTTTCAGCAAGATCAGCCTGGTCACCGATACCCTGGGCCAGGGAGGCGAGGACAAGCCGGTGTCCCCTGCGGCCCAACCCGAAAGCGTGACCCCATAGACGCATGAAGAAGTCCGGACCGTCTTTCCTGATCTCGCTTCTGCTGCATGTCGGCCTGATTCTGCTTGCCTTTATCAGCTGGCACATGACGCCGCCGCCGCTCAAGGTGGCCTCAGTGCCGGTGACGATCATTTCCGACATGCCGAGCCGCCAGATGGCGGAGGCCCCGGTCGATGAACTGGCCGTCAAGACGCCGGAACCGATTCCGCAGCCGGAACCCGTGCCGCCGCAACCCTCGCCAACGCCGCAGCCGGTGCCGAAGCCGGTCGAGCCCAAACCTGTGCCGGCACCCCCCAAGCCCGTGCCGGCGCCGCCGAAACCCACACCCAAACCGACTCCGGCGCCCCCCGATAAGAACGGTCTGAAAAAGGTCGATCCGACGCCGGTGAAGAAACCGGCGCCGGCCAAGGCTGCCAAACCGGCCCCGGCCAAAGCCAAGCCGCAGGACGATTTTCTGAGCCGGCTCGCCGCCACGCCTTCCCAGGCGCCGACCAGACGCCAGGCCTCTGCCAGCACACAGAAGACGACAGGCCAGTCGGCCGTTGGCTCCGGTCCGGCCGATGCCGGTTTGAAAACAGAGATGAACGCCCTGACCCAGCGCCTCAACAAACTGTGGCTGCTTAATTGCGACGTGCCTGGCAGTCAGGACGTGGCGCCGGAAATCCGTTTCACCCTGTCCACCAGTGGCCGTGTTTCCGAGGGGCCGGTGTGGGTTAACAAGCGTAATGATCCGGTGTGGCAGGCCGGCGCGAATCTCGCCTTGGCCGCGGTTAACAAGGGCCAGCCCAATGCCTTTACCGGCCTGCCGGATGGCCTGTATAACCGTCAGCTAAAGATTATTTTTGATGCCCGAAAGGCCTGCCAGGGGCGCTAGGTCAGCCTGCTGATTCAGCGACCCAAACCCGACCAAAAGGAGCTACATGATGCGACTGATGAATAAAATACTGGCGGCGGTGACCGGCGCGCTTCTGTTGTGCGTGCCCGCCTTCGCCGCAAACGGCGCCTATGCCCAGGACGAACTGACCGGCACGGTCGATCAGGGCAATATCCAGCCCCTGCCGATCGCCATCGCCATCGGCGGTGCCGATGCGTCGGGCGGCGATCTCGGCAACAAGATTTCCAAGGTGGTGATGAACGACCTGGAAAGCTCCGGCTATTTCGCGCCGATCAATCCGGCCGCCTTTATCCAGCAGA
>CAMLIY010000054.1 GCA_946480125.1 uncultured Asticcacaulis sp. | reverse complement strand
TCGGAAGCCGTTTCTTCCTAATCATTCGCCTTCGGGCATTTGATATGAAAAGGGCCGCCTTTGGGTGGCCCTTTTTTATTGTCTGGGGTAGAAGCGGCGCATGTCCGATCATGACCCAGAACTCTATTTCGCCGACGATGGCGCGCCGCGCTCCGGCCGTTTTGGTGATATTTATTATTCGTTGCAGGATGGCCTGAGCGAATCGCGCGCGGTGTTCCTGAGCGGCTGCCACATGCCGCAAATCTGGGCTGAAAAGAGCGATTTCACCCTGCTCGAACTGGGATTTGGTACAGGGTTGAATATCGCCGCCGTTATGGCGCTGTGGGCGCAAACCCGGCCCGCCGGCGGGTATCTGCATATTTTCTCCATCGAAGGGTTTTTGATGAGCGCCGCGGACGCGGGCAAGGCGCTGGCATCATGGCCGGAATTGGCGCCTTTTGCCGATGCGCTATTGGCGCAATGGCCAAAAGCGCGTCGTGGCTTTCATTACATGGACTTTCCCCAATGGGGCATCTGTCTGACCATAGGCCTTATGGATGTTCGCGCTGCGTTAAAAGCCTGGGAAGGCAGAGCCGATGCCATTTTTCTTGATGGGTTTTCGCCGGCGCTTAATCCCGATATGTGGGCGGAGGATGTTTTTGGGCTGATTGCGGAACGGGCGAACGGCGGGGCGCGTCTGGCCACCTTCACTGTGGCGGGATTTGTCAGGCGGGGTCTTCAGGCGACCGGCTTTACCGTTGAGAAATGCCCCGGATTTGGCCGCAAACGCGAACGCCTGGAAGCGATGGTTATCGGCGACACGCCGCGGGTTGTGACAAGACCGAAAAAATTGGCGGTCATCGGCGCGGGCATCGCTGGATGCAGCGTCGTCCATGCCGCCCGGCAATTGGGTCTGGATACGGATCTATTCGAAACGCAAGAGCCCGGCGCCGGCGCATCGGGCAATGCAGCCGCTCTCGTAACCCCACGCCTGGATGCCGGTGATAACGACATTTCCGGCCTGTTTGCCGATGCTTTCGCCCATGCATCCGGGCTCTATCGCCGGCTGTGCCCGAACGCTATTTTGGGGGAGGGGGTACATCAATGCGAAATCACGGCAAAAGACGCATCGCGTTTTGAGCGCATTGCCAGGCAGACCGGTTTCGCCTCGGGGGATACATGCCTGTTTGGTGCGGGTGAGGCCGTGGATATGCCTGAAGCATCGGGTATTACCTTGAAGACGGCCTTATGGGTGCAGCCCGCCCAAATTTTATCGGCTTTTCTGGCCGGACAGACCGTTTTAACCGAACACATCACTGGCTACCGGCGTAAGGGCGCGAGCTATGGGCTTGAAACTGCATCGGGTAGAGTCCTGGAAGGCTATGACGCTATCATTTTCGCCTGCGGTGACGGTATTTTCGATCTGGCCGATTATCAGTCCCGGTATGACCTGAGACCGGTGCGCGGCCAGGTCGAGATTGTGAGTGATCCTGTGCCTTTGCATAACGCCCTGAGTTGGGGCGGCTACGCTATACCGCTGGGGGACGGCTTTCTGTTTGGCGCCACCCATGAACGCGAAGATCGCGGCGCAGAGGTGCGCGGTGCCGATCGCGTCCGAAATCTCGACAGCCTGGCCAAGGCAATGCCGGAACGCGCCATACGTATCGCCGACGGCCCTTTCAAATCACGTGCTTCCATTCGCGTCATGACACGCGATTACCTGCCGGTCGCAGGTCCAGCTGAAGAGGGTATCTACCTGCTGAGCGGCCTGGGCGCGCGCGGTTTCTGCCTGGCGCCCTTGCTGGCCAAGGCTTTGCTGCTTCAGATTATCGGTGTCTCTTCCGCCCTGCCGCAGCCGGTAAAAAAAATGCTCGACCCGCGACGCCTTTTGCCGGAACGCGGCGTATAAGACTATATTCATCCTGCATTCAGCTTCGAGAGTCTATCCCTTGTTATAAGAGGTACTGTGATGAAGAAGTCGATCTGTGTCGCCGCCCTTTTCGCTGCCGGACTTGGTACATTTGCCGTGGGCGGTCTGGCGCTTGCCATGTCAGCTGGCAGGCCATCGCCAGAGAACAAGGCGGCGCGTGATCCCAGGGCTTGCTTCGATTCGTCTCAGATCCGCAGTTTCCAAACGGAAAAGGATGACAAGATGATCATCATTTCCAATTGGAATGAAGCCTATGAACTGACCATGGCTCCGGCTTGCATCGGTCTGGATTCCAGCTTCCGCATCGGCATAAAGTCACGCGGTGCGGGGCTGAATGACATATGCGGGCCTTTTGATGGCGAAATTATCTATTGCGATATGGGTGACCGTCCGCTCAAAAGCTGTCCGATCCAGTCCGTACGCCATCTCACACCGACGGAGGCGGTGGCTTATGGTATCAAGCCCAAGACCGATAAACCTAAATAATTCAGGAAAAGAGGTAAGATAATGGCGAAAAAGATTTATGTGGCAGGCTTTGCAATTGCGGGCCTGATGGCGGGTAGCCTGATCGTAACGGCCTGTGCGGGCACCGTACCCGCGGGTAGTAATCAGGCCAGCACACAGGCCCGCGTTACGCCGAAATGTCTTGATGGACGCAATGTTGGCCGTAAGCATGTGATTGATGACCATACATTACTGATCTATGATACCTGGGGTAATCCTTACAAGATGGATATTGGTGGACCGTGCAAATCGATGACCGATTTCTCTCAATTCGGTTTTGAGTTTAATGGTACGAACCAGATATGCCAGGCGCATGATGCCAAGCTTTTACGGTCCGAACACGGTGAGCGTCCCGTGCGGTGCCTGATCAACAGCATTGAGCCAATTACCCGTGAAGCGGCGGCGCTTCTTGATAAAGACAACTAGGCCATGCTCAATCCTAAGTTTATCCTGGCTGGCGGTGCGGCTGTTCTTGTGATTGCATTGGTAGGCTGTGCCGCCACGTCGCTGGCGCCGCATACACCCCAACCGGGTGTCCGGTCGGTGACAGCCGGGCAATGCGTGTCATCTCCGTTGGAAACCTCCACGGTGATCGACCGTCAGACCTTGCTTCTGGTCGATCGCAGCGGCAATTCGCTGGTGATGCACATGATCGGTCCGTGCATGACGAAAAACGAAGCCATCAAGATGGAATATCGTGGCAGTACACGGATCTGCGGTCCGCTCGATGTTGATATTACAGGCGATATCACAACGGCCATACCGATGCACTGCATGGTCGATACCATCGAGCCGCTGAATAAGGCAGAGACAGTGGCCTACCAGAAGGCGCATTAAAAAAGCCGGAAGCGAACTGCTTCCGGCTTTTATCAGTCATTATCCATCTTGAGAGCGGCGATAAAGGCTTCCTGCGGAATTTCGACCTTGCCGAATTGCCGCATTTTCTTCTTTCCCTCTTTCTGTTTCTCCAACAGTTTCTTCTTCCGCGTGGCGTCACCACCGTAACACTTGGCCGTCACGTCCTTACGCAGGGCGCGGACGGTTTCGCGGGCGATGATGCGACCGCCGATCGCCGCCTGGATAGGGATAACGAACAGGTGCTGCGGGATCAGTTCGCGCATCTTTTCGCACATGCCGCGGCCGCGCATTTCGGCGCGATCGCGGTGGACCAGCATAGATAAGGCGTCGACCGGCTCGGAATTGACCAGGATCGACATCTTCACAAGGTCGCCCTCGCGGTACTCCTCGATGGTGTAATCGAACGAGGCATAGCCTTTCGAGACCGATTTCAGGCGGTCGTAAAAATCGAACACCACTTCGTTGAGCGGCAGATTATAAACCACCATAGCGCGGGTGCCGACATATGACAGGTCAATCTGGACGCCGCGGCGATCCTGGCAGAGTTTGATGATGGCGCCCAGGTAATCGTCGGGACAGAAGATGGTGGCCTTGATCCACGGTTCTTCGATGCTGGCAATCTTGACCGGATCGGGCATGTCGGCGGGATTGTGCAGATCGATCACATCGCCGTTGTTCATATTGATCTTGTAGACCACCGAAGGCGCCGTGGCGATCAGGTCGAGATTGAACTCGCGGCTCAGGCGCTCCTGAATGATTTCGAGGTGGAGCAGCCCCAAAAATCCGCAGCGGAAACCAAAGCCCAGCGCCGCCGAGGTTTCCATTTCGAACGAGAAGCTGGCATCATTGAGGCGCAGGCGGCCCATTGCGGCACGCAGGTCCTCAAAATCGGCGGCGTCGACCGGGAAGATGCCGCAGAACACCACCGGCTGAACTTCCTTGAAGCCGGTCATGGCGGCCGCCGTCGGCTTGCGCTCATCGGTGATGGTATCGCCGACGGCGGCGTCGGAGACTTCCTTGATCTGGGCTGTGAAAAAGCCGATCTCGCCTGGCCCCAGGCTCTCGACATCGACGGCCTTCGGCTGGAAGACGCCGAGCTTGTCGATCTTGTAGGTTTTGCCAGCATTCATCAGCTTGACCTGCTGACCGGGTTTCATGCGGCCATTGAAGATACGCACCAGCACGATGACGCCAAGATAGGCGTCATACCACGCATCAACCAGCAAGGCTTTCAGGGGTTCATTTTCCTCGCCCTTAGGGGCGGGCAGGCGCTTCACGACGGCTTCCAGCACATCCTCGATGCCGAGGCCGGACTTGGCCGAGCAGAGAACGGCGTCGGAAGCGTCGATGCCAATAACGTCCTCAATCTGGGCACGGATACGCTCAGGCTCGGCGGCCGGCAGGTCGATCTTGTTGAGGACGGGGACGATCTCGTGATTGTTGTCGATGGCCTGATAGACATTGGCGAGCGTTTGCGCTTCAACGCCCTGCGAGGCGTCGACTACGAGGATCGAACCTTCGCAGGCGGCCAGAGAGCGTGACACTTCGTAAGCGAAGTCAACGTGACCCGGTGTGTCCATCAGGTTCAGCACATAGGTCTTGCCGTCATGCGCCTTGTAGTTGAGGCGCACGGTCTGGGCCTTGATGGTGATGCCGCGTTCGCGCTCGATATCCATATTATCGAGCACCTGTTCCTTCATCTCACGCGCCGTAAGGCCGCCGGTGAACTGAATCAGGCGGTCGGAGAGGGTTGATTTGCCGTGGTCGATATGGGCGACGATGGAAAAATTGCGGATCAGGCTAAGGTCTGTGCTCATGCAGGCGGCGATAGCATGATGCGCCGCGAAAAGAAAGCCGGGGCGCATGCCCGATGGCGCCATTTGTTTTCAGGACGGCAGACAGCGATTACCCGTGCTAAAAATTAACGATTGCCAACCTCTCCATATTGTCCCTTTATGTTCGCCAGTGGCTTACTGATGAAAATTCTTGTGAGTGTGGGCTGATGAAAACGACTGTTTTTTCTGTATCTGTTCTGTGCGGCCTGATGGCGACTCAAGCCATAGCCCAGGACGCCACGGCAACAGGCGGCGGCGTGACCTGTGCGTTGACGGCCGCGCCGGTGCTTCCGGATGGCACTCGAATCTATACCCGTGACAGTGATCTTAGTCAGGCAGGCGAGTATCCACGTCCGGCAAAAATCAGTGCGATTGAAGGGCAAGCCCAGGTCGATTGCCAAATCGGGAGTGATGGCGGCCTGACAGAGTGCGTTGTAGCGGCGGAAAGTCAGCCAGGATATGGTTTGGGGCAGGGACTGGCGGTCACTGTGCTGAAATGGGCGCGAACCGATACCAGCCTGCCGGGCCATGACGCCGGCAACTGGCTGCGATTTACCACTAACTGGAAGCTGCCCGGCGGAAAGCCTGCCCAGTTGCTGGCTGCCGGTAGCCGTTAATCGTCAAAAAGGTTCAAACTTATTGCTTCGGCCATGGCTTTATAGCCGGCTGATGACGGATGCAGATGGTCGCCACTGTCATAAGCCGACAAGAGGCGGGAGGTCATGGCCGGATCGCGCAGGGCGGCGTCAAAATCTATTACCGCATCGAAAGCGCCGGATGTCCTGATCCATTCATTGACGGCCTGTCGGTCGGCCTCATTCAGGGCGTCCGGGTGGTAATAATCCATTCCCATAAAGGGCGTTATGGTACCGGCATAAATTTTCAGTCCGTGGCTGTGTGCTTTCGTGATCATCTGCAGAAAGGCCCCCTTGATGCGGGCAACCAGGCGGCTGTGATCTTCGGCAGAAACGGGCGCCTCACGCGTCAACATGCCGAGATCATTCACCCCTTCCAGCACAAGCATATATTTGACGCCGCTCTGACTTAAAATATCCCGGTCAAACCGCGCTTCAGCGTTTGGCCCCAGGCCATCGAGCAGCAGACGATTACCTCCGATACCGGCATTCAATACAGATACGGGCTTGTCATTCAGGCGTGCCGCCAGGAAATCCGGCCAACGGCTGTCGCTATTGGGGGTAATGCCATAACCATCCGTAATCGAATCCCCGAATGCCACCACAGCTCTGGTGGCTGATCCAGTGTCGATATCGAGGCCTGAAATGATGAACCAATGGTCGAACTTCTGAGCGCCGTCTTGGTTTTTTGCTAGATCTGCATCGCTGACATGGTTGCCATGGACCAGCCAGGAGGTGGAACGCGAACCGGGATGTCCTGTCTGTTGTTTCGGCATTTCCGTCACATGCAGACTAATAGCCAGGGTGGACTGATCAGCCACGGTGATGTTGACAGGATCTGAAATATAGTCGGCCCCAGCCGGAATAAGGATATCGCTCTGACCACCAAAGGTTACAGGGTGATCACTGGCGGTATCTATCGCGGAACTGCCGGTTGCAGCCGCGTGTGCGACGTGGACGCTTTGCAGTTGCAACGGCGCTGTACCCATGACGTTTGACAGGCGCAAGCGGATTGATTTGCCGCCTTTGGCGATATGGATCGTCTGACGCAAGGTTGCGTCTACCGAATCGGTCTGGGAAAGGGCGCTGTCTGCGCCCGGTATCATCTGCGCAGATGCCCAAACGCTTACCCATCCAGGCTGTGGCGTTTTGGCGTAAACCGGACTGGTCAGGATCAATACAAGCCCCGCGGTAAGCATGGCGGCGTGCTTCAGTCTGAACAGACCCATCCTTAAATCTCCCAATGATATTATATTTGTTACCGCTATCAGTTGGATTTATGGCCGGGTTTTTTGCATTGGGCAAGCGCATAAAAAAGCCCCGGACGCTTCGGGGCGCGTCCGGGGAGTTGGCCGATGGGAAACTTAGGAGGCGGGCAGCAGCACCTTATCAACCACATGGATCACGCCATTTGATTGATTAACATCGGCGATGGTAATTGAGCCTGTGGCGCCGCTGTCATCGGTCAGCCATATCTTGCCGTTGCCTTTCTTGGCGGTCAGGGTGCAGCCGCCAACCGTGGTGAGTTGGTAGGTGCCGCCGTTCTTATCGATCCAGGCGGACAGATCAGCCGAAGACACCTTGCCGGCCACAACGTGACAGGTCAGGATTTTGGTCAGAGTCGCTTTGTTTTCGGGCTTCAACAAGGTGTCGACAGTTCCGGCGGGCAGAGCATCAAACGCTTCGTTCGTAGGGGCAAACACGGTGAAGGGGCCGGCGCCCTGCAGGGTATCGACGAGTCCGGCAGCCTTGACAGCGGCGACCAGGGTCGTGTGGTCGGCCGAATTCATCGCGTTGGCGATAATATCCTTGCTGGCATACATTTCCGCACCACCAACCATGGGATTGCCTGACATGGTGGCGGACATGGGCATCGTCATTTTGTCCGTAGCAGAGGACTGCGTATAGTGCATCTGGTGAGCGGGATTTTGATCCGCCTGGGCAGGTTTGGTCGTTTGGGCCGTGGCGGCAGAGGCGCCTAAAAGCGCGGCGGCGACAATAAGGACAGTCTTGGCGGGATAACAGGTCATGTGTCGTTCCTTTAAAGGGCGCATCATCTGCGCTTCCTGAAACTGATACGCCTTGCAATCGGCCGTGGACTTGTCGCTTATGTGTTTCTTATGATGTTCGGTTATTCAGAGCGGCGTTTATTTATGCAGAGCCGGCGCCATTCGAGCAATATTCGCAATCCGCTGCACATCTCATGGCGAAATGAAGCAAATAGCATGATCAAACGGCCTCAGCTCATTAGGCAGGCTGAGTAATAAAAATCCCAGCATTATGACCTGAGGCGCCAGCCAGAATACCTGACGGCGGCCCGTCATTGCCGTAATTACCAGTAAAATGAACAGCGTGGCTGTCAGGCCCAGCCGCAGCCATACAGTCGGCATATCTCCGCAAGGTTGTGACAAGGGAGTTAATAGCAAAGCGATCAGGGCTGCATAGCTTGTGGCTATGGCGCACCAGGTGATGGCTGTGGTGCGGTTTTGATTAGGGCGGGTCATGAGGCAATATAACCTGAACCTTGGCCTGCGCCATTAAGCAATATGGCGAAGCTCGACCGTTTTGAGCCCTATTCAGGACACATGGCGCTGTCACACTGCACTTAACTGGGGAATTGCCGCATAACAGGATGTTAGTAAATCCTTGATTAACCTTCATGGCAGTAGACCCCAAACCCTGTTTTGAGGAGTAACGCCCATGACCGCTATGCAGCGTCGTCAATTTCTTCTGGCGGGTGTGGCTGCGGCCACGCCTGTGATCGCGGGCCTGGCCCCGCGCCTGGCCATGGCTCAGACCTATCCGACTGAGAAGGGCCAGCCGGCCGAAGAAAAGGAATATCGCTACTATAGCCGCGATGAAATCCTTACGGCCGGATCGGATTTTCTGGGTGTAACGGTCGAAGCTCTCGGCGGGGCCATGGAAAAGATTTTTGCTGATTATGGTGATCACCCAACGGCCTATATTGCAGGTACGGAAGCTTCCGGCGCGGTTGGCATTGGCGTGCGTTATGGTAAGGGTAATCTGTTCATGAAGGATACGCCTGAACCCACCCAAATGTACTGGCAGGGGCCTTCCATCGGTTTCGATACCGGCGCCAATGCTTCGCGTGTCTTTACCCTGGTTTATAATCTGCGCGAACCGATCTTCATGTATCGACGTTTCCCCGGCGTTGAAGGCTCCGCCTATTTCATCGGCGGACTGAGCCTGACTTATCAGCGTGCCGAAGGCATCGTGCTGGCGCCGATTCGTGCAGGTGTCGGCTTCCGACTGGGGGCCAATGTCGGTTATATGAGCTTCTCGAAGAAGCGTCGCGTTTTGCCGCTTTAAGTAAGGATTTTTCGGCCTTCACGTGAACTGACGAAGCCCAGTTCGAGCAATTTCATCACCTTAAGCGCGTCCTCTCCGGTTACCGGATTGGGCGCGTTAACACGAATAGCCTTCGCCACAGATTCGTAATAGGCAAGATAGTTGCCCGGCAGGACGGTGATCATCTCAGCCTGGCCGGGTAAATCAGTGATGACGGGCGTAAATGTAGCGGCGGCCGGATCAGCGCCCCAACCGGCATCAGCCGGTGTCCGGCCGGCTTTCAGCATGTCTTCCTGGGTATCCATGCCGAACTTGACGAAAGCGCCATGCGCGCCCTGAACCTCAAGAACGGGACCGGGGATCGTGGTCATCATGGATGAGTGCAGAATGACGCGCAACGGGCCATAGCCCAGCGTGGCATGAAAATAATCGTCGGTTTGTGCGCCGGGGCGCTGACCCGTGATATCGGCCGAAATCCATTCCGGCCAGCCGAACAGGCTAAGCGCCTGGTCAGCCAGGTGGGAGCCCAGGTCGAACCAGATGCCCGAGCCGGGGCCGGCACGTTCACGCCAGCGATCACGCACGACAGGCCGCAGACGATCATAGCGCAGAATTACCTGATATAAATCACCCAGACGCGGACGCAGGCTCTGGAGGGTAAGGTAAGTGCTATCCCAGCGCCGGCAATGAAATACCGAAACCATCTTCCCGACACGTTCGGCATGGTCCAGTACAGACTGGCCTTCGGCTACACTGAGCGCGAACGGTTTGTCTATGACTACATTTTTGCCGGCTTCCAGTGCCACATGGGCCATGGAGGCATGAATATCGTTCGGCGTGGCGATGACGACCAGTTCGATGGATGGATCGGAAAGCGCTGTGGCCAGGTCGGGTGCGACTGTGACGCCTGGCAGATCGGCCTGCACATCCGCCGGACGTGACGATACGATCGTGGTGAGTTCCAGGCCCTTCGTCGCACAGATCAGTGGCGCATGGATGGTCTTGCCGGCATAGCCATAGCCAATTAGGGCAACCTTGACATCAGCCATAGTTGAAACTCACCGAGATACGGACATCATCGCTCAGATTGATCGGCACCTCGTGGCGTAGCCAGCTTTCCCAAAGAAGGACCGTACCGGCGTGCGGCGTAGCGCAAACGAAAGTCTGGTGTTCGGGTTTGCCATTGGCTTTGCGCAGGGGCGCATTCATCATCAGGCCAAGACGGGGATCTTCCAGTCTCAGGGCACTTGCGCCTTCGGGAATGGATACATAAAAGGTGCCGGAAATCACGCTGTGCGGATGGATATGGCTGGAATGATGACCCATCGGCTCCAGGATATTGATCCACATTGAATCGAGCTTGAGCTTACGGCTGCTCAGGTCGAAATCGAGCGCGTCGGCGAAGGCGGCGACATGGGCATCAAGGATTGTCTTGAGGCTGGAAAAAATGCTGGCGCGCAGCGGCAGATCATTGAGGGAAGCATAAGAAGTATAGCCGAGATACCCTTTGGTTTGTGACCAGGTCTGGCCGGCCTCATCCTCATCGGCGATAGCGCGGCAGGTGTCATCCAGTTCGGCAAGGAAATCCTCAAAGCCCGGTTGCGTGGCCATGTCGGCGCGGTAAAGCTCGGTGACGAACAGGGGGGAAATGGTGGCTGGGGCTGTTTTGCTCATGGCTTTACCTAGGCCGATCAGGCGTTTGGGGCAAGCGCTCTTAAGCGTTCATGCCGAAAAGCAGCGCCGCCAGGAAGATGCCGACATTCACCGGATTGAACGCAGTGTCGGCAGCCAGCCATACGGGCAGGGCAGGGGTGCCTTTTGCGGCAGCATAGTCAGAGACACGTTTTCCAAACATGACAAAAGGTTAATCAAAGATTAATTTTGCGTCATCTGTTTAATCGCGCTGATTGAATTTTATGCACAAAAAAGGCCTGCCGCGTCATGTGACGCGGCAGGCTTCCAGACGTAAAAGTAAAGGTTATTCCAGTTCGAAGGTCGCCGACACATTGACGCTCAGTTGCAGTTCGCCGGAGGAGACGGGCGTCGAGGCGTCGGCCGCCTTGGCGCGGGCGAACATCATCGGCTGCGGCTGGTTATAGACCGGGCCCCCTTCTTCGATGGAGATGATGCGCTTGACCTTCATGCCGGTGGCGCTAGCGTAGAGGTTGGCGCGCTTCATCAGGGTGGCGACCGCCGCCTGACGCGCCTGGTCGGTCAAGGCAGCATCGTTTTTCAGACCAAAATTAATCGCATTCACCTGATTGATACCGGCCTTGATCACCGCATCTATAACGGGACCCGTCTGATTTAGATCATTGACGCGAACCGTGATCTGGTTCTGTGCCTGATAGCCTGTCAGTTTCGGCGCCTGACCATCGGTATAGTCATATTGCGGATTGAGGTTCAGGCTGGAGGTCTGGATATCCTTTGCGGCGATGCCTGCGGCTTTCAAAGAGGTCATGACCGCATTCATACGGACATTATTGGCTTTCATGGCTTCGGACGCCGTCGCCCCTTGTGTCACCACGGCGAAATTGACGGTCGCCATGTCAGGCGTGGCGCTAACCTCTCCATTGGCACTGAGCGAAAGAGTGCTTGGCGCCGGCATCATGAGCACCGGCGTGGATTGTGCCCCCTGGGCATTCGCCATAGGTGCGGATGTCAAACCAGCGGCAAGGGCGCCTAAGGCAAAGGATTTTAACAGAGCGGATTTAATGGCAGGCATGTGGATGGTCTTTCTTAAGTGCGAAACCATTGAGATTGGTTTTACGGTAAGGGCATGATGAGAGATCACGCATGAATGTGGCCTGAACAGATTGTATTGCTTAAAAAGGGCCTTTAAATTCCGTTGTGTGCATGTTAGCACGGCCTTCCTTCGGGCGCTTGGCGTTTTGGGGGCGAGTAGCTCAATGGTTAGAGCCGACCGCTCATAACGGTCTGGTTGGGGGTTCGAGTCCCTCCTCGCCTACCACGTCTGCGGACATGAAGAATGGCCGGCGAATAATCGCACGGCCATTTTCTTTTCGCTGTAATCAGTTGACAGCCTTTTCCACCTTGTCACCCGCCTTGTCGAGATTACGCCCGACATTTTCGGCTGGCGACTGGTCGCCGAGCTTGTCGGCGGCCTTGTCCAGTCCGTGCGGGGCGGCTTCAATCGCGTCACCGACGCGTTCGCTGCCAGAGCGATTATCCTGCATCAAAAAGATTGCGCCGACCGCCAATATGGCAATAACCGCAACAGCTATGATAACGATCAGTCCGTTATTGCCTGAGGATTGTGAACTACCAGCCATTTATATCTCCATTTAATATGTGACGAAGCTAAATCATCTGGCTGCAAGGAGACTGTACGGACATCCCTTTAGGTTCATAAGGGCGCCATCAGGAAAAACACAACCTTAGAGTTATTTTTTTTCCCTGATTAGGAATTGAGAAACTCAATTATGCAATTTTAAGTTGCTTTCAGGGTTTTTGATATGGGCGAAGCATTATGTTTTACAGATTTCTATATAAGGGCTGGCGATCAGATACAGGTGCCTCTGCCGTAGAGTTCGCGCTGATCAGTCCACTATTTCTGCTTATGCTCGCGGGAATTGTAGATTATGGCAGTTATTTTTCCGCATCGCACGGCGTGCAGCAAATGGTGAATGACGCCGCCCGAACCGCTATTGCCGGCAGCACCGCCGCTGAACGGCTGGAACTGGCACAAGGCGTCATGGACAGTGAGAGTGATAAATATGCCTTTCTGTCAGAGGGAAGGGCCGATCTCTCGATAACCGAAGGGGCACAGATCCTTACGGTTACCCTTAATTATACGCCCGATGCCGGCGCGTTCGAACTCTTTCCATTGCCGCCGGGTATGCCCGAAACCATAACCCGCTCCGCTTCGATTGTGCGGGGCGGTTACTAACCGTCCACGATCGGCCCGTCTTTTTTGGAGGTTGAGTATGGAACCCTTCTTGTCCTGTTTCCGGCGCGATACGCGCGGTTCGGTTGTGATTATGGGCGCGGCCCTGATGGTCGTTACGGTCGGGCTGGCCGCCTTCGCGGTCGATATGGGATATGTCTATGTCAAGAGTCGCGAATTACAGGGCACCGCCGACCTGGCAGCCATGTCGGCGGCGGTCAATCTGGGCACAGCACAGAGCGCTGCGCAGGCCGTTGTAAGCGCCAATGCCGGTGGGGATGACATCTCGGTGACAACCCAGACCGGCTTTTATGACGCGAGTCTCAGCAAGGCGCCGGCCGCGCGGTTCAGGGTCACGCCAGCGGCGGATGCCAATGCGGCGCAGGTTATGGTCAGTCAGAATGCCGGGCTGTTTTTCGGCCGTATGCTGGGGCAAAATACGGCCTATATCAGCCGCACAGCTACAGCCTCATCTGTCAAACTCGCCGCATTCAGCATAGGCACGCGCCTGGCTTCAGTTAATGACGGAATGGCTAATGCGTTACTCAGTGGCCTTACGGGCAGCAAGGTCAATCTCAGTGTCATGGACTATAACAACCTGGCCGGCGCCAAAATCGACCTGCTGAAATATGTCCAGGCTCTGCATACACATGCCAACCTGACTGCCGCCACTCTGGATCAATCACTTGCCAGCGACATCACGGTTGGCGACGCTCTGACCTTGCTGGTGGATCAAGCGGATACCAGCGCCGCGACGCCCCTGAAAATATTGGCTAACAGCGCTATCAAGTCGACGAAAATCAAGCTCAGTGATCTGATTGATATTGGTGCTTATGGCGAGCAGGATCGCATTTTGGGCGGCGCAGACGCGGCGATTAAAATTGATAGTCTTACCTTGGCCAGGGCCATTCTGTCACTGGCCAACCAGGACCGGCAGGTGCAACTCGATCTCGGTGCGCAGGCGCCAGGCCTGGCTGCCCTAAAGATATATATGGCAATTGGCGAACGTCCGAATCATTCAGCCTGGCTGACTGTGACCCGAAGCGGCGAACCCATTATCCGCACGGCGCAGGCCAGGCTCTATATTGATGCTTCACTGGTGTCAGGGCTTGCCGGTGTGAATCTTGTACATATTCCGCTATATGTCGAACTGGCCTCGGCGCAGGGTAAGCTGTCTAATATATCGTGCAATGCCAACAAAACCCTCAATAGCGTGACCCTGGCCTTAAGTCCCGGTATTGGTCAGGCCAGTATCGGCACCGTTAACACAGCAGACTTGGCTGATTTTAAGAAACCGCTGGTTCTTTCTCCGGCCCAATTAGTAACTATACCCCTGGTGGGTGGCGTTACGGCGCAAACCCAGATCAAAATCGGTGGCACGTCATGGCAAACGGTGACCTTCACCGCGACAGACATCAGGAACCAGACAGTAAAAAATGTACGCACTAATGATGCCGTGACCAGCATCGGCAGTTCTCTGATCGGCCAGACCCAATTAAAGGCCAATGCATTCGGACTCGGCATCGGTCTGGATCTGGTGACGGTAACGCTCGGTAAGCTTCTGTCGGGATTGGGAACGGTTCTGGACCCGGCTATTAATAGTCTGCTCGATCAGCTTGGCGTCGGTTTGGGTGAGGTGGATGCTCAGGTTAATGGCCTGCGGTGCTCCGGCGCCGCGTTGATGATTTAAGCAGAACGATAATCATTCTTTTTACGAGCAGATTCGCTATTATGATAAGGAGGAGCCGCTAACGTAAGGGATTAAAAGTCGAATAGGAAATTTTCGGTTTTTGGATAATAGCGGTAACGCAATTGCGTTATTTGGATAGTGTCATGTGTGATGTAAAATCAGTATTTGCCTTGGCTTATGAGGTGTGAGCAACATTTTTTATGCACGTAGCGGAACGAACAGTCGGACATGATTTTCAGGCGGACATTGATACCGTTGCCGGTATCGCAGCAGTGCCGCGTATACTGGAACTGGTCTGCCGTACC
>CAMLIY010000053.1 GCA_946480125.1 uncultured Asticcacaulis sp. | reverse complement strand
AAAAAGGTGAAAAATGAATCCTTTGCGAATTAAGTCGCTGGACGCGATCCTGGCGACGGCGGAGAAAAAGTCGCTCCACCGATCTCTGGGTCCTGTTCAACTGACCTTGCTGGGTATTGGCGCGGTGATCGGGACGGGTATCTTTGTTCTGACCGCGACCGCGGCCCAAAAAGCCGGACCGGGCATGATGGTGTCGTTCATCATCGCCGGCCTGGTTTGTGCCGTGGCAGCGCTTTGCTATTCCGAACTGGCTTCCATGGTGCCGGTCGCGGGTTCGGCCTATACCTATTCCTATGCCGTCATGGGTGAGGGGGTGGCCTGGCTGGTTGGCTGGGCGTTGATCCTCGAATATGCCCTGGGCGCCAGCGCGGTTGCCGTCGGCTGGTCCGGACATATTGTCGGGTTTCTCGATGATATCGGCCTCCATTTGCCGCATGCGCTTACCGTTGGGCCGCCGATTTCGATTGGCTTCATCAAGGGTGGCGAGATTGGCGGTTTCATAAATTTGCCGGCCGTGCTGATCACGGCGGCCGTCACGGCCTTACTTGTCATCGGCACCAAGGAAAGCGCCACGGCCAATGCTGTCCTGGTTGCCATCAAGATCGCGGCCTTGCTGCTTTTCATCGTGATCACCCTGCCGATGGTGACCGGCCACATGAATAATTTCCATCCGTTTACACCACGTGGTTGGGGCAATCCATTGGACTCGACGGGCACAGGCGTGCTGGGGGCGGCGGCTTCTATCTTCTTTGCCTATGTTGGCTTCGATGCGGTTTCGACAGCTGCCGAGGAAACGAAGAACCCGCAGCGTAATGTACCGATCGGCCTGATTGCGTCGCTTGGAATCTGCACTATTTTCTATATGCTGGTGGCCAGTGGCGTTATCGGCTCCTTTGGCGCCCAGCCGCTGATCGATCCGGCCACGGGTCAATATTTCGCCGACGGTTCCCCTGAACTCTATGCCAGCGCTGCCTGTACCAGTGCACATGCTCCGCTGGTATGCTCCAAGGAGGCCCTGGCCCATGTCCTGCGTGAGGTCAATGGCAACCCGTTGTTCGGCAATCTCATTGGCCTGGCGGCCACCATTGCCCTGCCATCGGTCGTTCTGCTGATGATGTTCGGCCAGACGCGCGTTTTCTTCGTCATGGCGCGTGACGGCCTGTTGCCCAAAGGCCTCAGCGCCGTTCACCCCAAGTTCAAGACGCCCTGGGTCATCACCCTGGTCACCGGCGTGTTTGTCGCCATCGCCGCGGCTTTCCTGCCTGTCGGTTCTCTGGCGGATTATTCCAATGCCGGCACCTTGTTTGCCTTCGCAGCCGTATCCGTTGGGGTAATGGTACTGCGCTTCACTGACAAGAACCGTCCGCGTCCCTTCAAGACGCCCTTACTGTTCATCGTGGCGCCTCTGTCCATCTTTGGCTGCCTATTACTGTTCTTCAGCCTTGGTATGGAATCAAAACTGGTTTTCATCGGTTGGACTGTCATTGGCCTGGTTCTCTATTTCGCCTATGGCTTCTGGCACTCTAACGTCCGTAAGGGCGTGATCGAGGACCATGAAAATGATGCCGACCTGCCGCCGCCTCCAGGCACAACCTGATAACTGAAAAAGACGCCTCAATCGGGCGTCTTTTTTATTGCGGCCAGGTCTGCTAGTTGGAGGCATGCTGCCTGTTGAAGACATCTATACGCCGCTCAAGGCATTCCTGGCCACAGATACCACGGCGCTGATCATCGCGCCGCCGGGCGCCGGCAAGACAACCGGCATTCCGCTGGCCTTGCTGGATGCGCCTTGGCTGGCTGGCCAGAGAATAGTTCTGCTGGAACCGCGTCGTCTAGCCGCCCGAGCTGCCGCCGCACGGATGTCAGAAACTTTGGGTGAGTCGGTTGGCCAGACGGTCGGTTTTCGCGTACGTGGCGAAAGCAAGGTCAGCGCCAGGACACGCATCGAGGTCGTTACCGAAGGCATTTTCTCGCGCAAAATTCTCGATGATCCATCGCTCGAAGGTGTGGGCTGCATTATCTTCGACGAATTCCATGAGCGCAGTCTCGATGCCGATCTGGGGCTTGCCTTTGCGCGTGATGCTCAGACAGTTTTGCGCGATGATCTGCGTCTGCTGGTGATGTCGGCCACACTGGATGGCGATCGTGTTTTGAGCTTGCTGGAAGGGGCGGGTCGCTTTGAGTCCCTGGGCCGCAGTTTCCCGATCGAGACCCATTATCTCGGTCGCAATCAATCATTGCTAATGGAGCAGGATATCGCGCGTCATGTGGCGCGTCTGTCGGCAAAGCTGAGGGCAGACAAAGCCGAAACCATGTTGGTCTTTCTGCCCGGGCAGGGCGAGATTCATCGGGTAGCGCGCTTTATTGATGAAATTGGCATTGCGCCACATATTGAGGTTCACAAGCTTTTTGGCGCCATGGATTTCAGAGACCAGTCCCATACGCTGGGCCGCAATATGCCAGGGCATCCCAAGATTGTTCTGGCCACCTCTATCGCTGAAACCTCACTCACTCTTGACCGCGTATCAATGGTTATCGATTGCGGACTGTCGCGTCTCGGCCGTTTCGATCCGGCGCGGGGCACCATGCGGATGGTGACCGAACGCGTATCGAAAGCGTCGGCCGACCAGAGACGCGGCCGGGCGGGCCGGACGCAGGCCGGGGATGCTTACCGCCTGTGGGATGCCGAGCAGGACCGGTCGTTAATCCCTTTTGCCAAGCCGGAAATCCTGGAGACCGACTTGTCGCAGCTGGCGCTGTCTCTGCGCCTGTGGGGCGCTAAATCGACCGAAGGGCTGACCCTGCTTGATCATCCGCCGAAAGCCGCCATGGATGAAGCGGTAAAGCTGTTGCAGGATCTGGAGGCACTTGATGACGCTGGAGATTTAACCGACCACGGCAAGGCAATCGCCGAACTGCCCATGGCGCCTCGTCTGGCGCATATGCTTATTAAGGCGGCGGAAAACGGGGCTGCGGAGCTGGGCGCAAATCTGGCTGTTCTCCTGTCGGAAAATGGCCTTGGTGGGAAGTCGACCGATCTTGATACGCGCCTGGAAGCCTTGTCGCGCGATCATTCGCCAAAAATATCTCAAGCGCGAAGTCTGGCGAAAAACTGGTCCGGACAGGCGCAAAAGCTTGTAAAGGCGAACGCAAATCAAAGGACTGTAAGCCAATTTTCGCACCAGCTTTTAGCCGAATGTTATCCGGAGCGTGTCGCTAAGGCGCGTGGCAAGACGGGTGAGTTTATCATGGCCAATGGCCGGGGGGCCTATGTCGATGAACATGACCGGTTAGCGCGGGAAGCTTTTCTGGCGGTCGGAGATCTTGGCGGCGGCACCAACCGCGACCGCATTCTGCTGGCGGCACCCTTGAGTGAGTCGGATATTCTAAGCCTGTTTGCCAACCGTCTGGAACGTGGTCCGGTAATTGAGCGCCACAATGGCCGCTTCCGCGCCTTCGATCAGATGCGGCTCGGCAGCCTTGTCCTGTCCAGCAAGCCAATGGAAAAAATACCGACTGAACTATTACTTCATGCTGAGGCTGAGGAAATACAGATCAAGGGTCTGAAAGCACTGAATGTTTCGGAAGCTGCACAAGGTTTGCGTGCGCGTGTTGCTTTTTTGAAAATGCAGGATGCTAGCTGGCCGGACATGAGTGATGAGACGCTTCTGGCGACACTGGAAACATGGCTCGGTCCCTATGCAGCCGGCAAGTCGATGCTGTCTTTGAGCGGCAGTATTATTTCGCAGGCCCTGCACAACATCCTCGATTACGACCAACAGCGCGCACTCGATAAGCTGGCGCCAGAAACCTTGAAAATGCCCACCGGCTCGAATATTCGCATCGACTACGAAGCGGAAGGCGGGCCACGTCTTGAAGTGCGTGTACAAGAGCTTTATGGCACCAAAGTCCACCCTGCTATTGGACCCAATAGAACGCCGATTACGTTGTCTCTTACTTCCCCGGCGCATCGCCCTATCCAGGTCACCAGAGATTTGCCCGCTTTCTGGGGTGGTTCCTGGGCTGAAGTGCGCAGCGAAATGAAGGGGCGCTATCCGCGGCATGTCTGGCCGGAAGATCCGCGCGAAGCAGATCCGACGACCCGTGCGAAACCTCGCGGCACCTGATCCGGATCAATCCTTTATCGCTCCGGTACGTATAAGATGAAACAAGGAGCTATTATGATCACTGTGCATCATCTTGATAATTCACGCTCACAACGTATCCTATGGTTGCTGGAAGAACTTGAGCTGCCTTACGAGATCAAAGCTTACAGGCGCGGTAAGGATATGCTGGCCCCACCGGAACTGAAAGCCATTCATCCGCTGGGAAAAGCACCTGTGATAACCGATGACGGGCACGTTATCGCCGAGACGGGCGCCATTATAGACTATGTTTTGACCCGTTATGGGGCGTGTCGGCTTATGCCCGGAGATGAAACGGAAGCGCGCCTTAGTTATACATATTGGATGTATTATGCCGAAGGCTCGGCCATGACACCTCTTTTGCTCAAACTAGTGACCAACAGCATTCGTTCGCGTGCGCCCTGGCCGATAAAGCCAATTGCGACGGCTATCGCGAAAAGCATCGATGCAAAGCTGGTGACGCCGAATTTAACGGCGCATATCGATTTTTGGGAAAATGCTTTGACGAAATCGCCTTGGTTTGCGGGCGACACATTCACAGCGGCGGATATCATGATGAGCTTTCCGCTTGAAGCCGCCGCCAGCCGGGCCGTTGGCGCCGAAAAACCGCATATAAAAGCATGGCTTAAAACCATACACGCACGGCCCGCTTATCAAAAGGCATTAGTACGTGGCGGTCCTTACGCGTATGCCTGATCAGATGGTTATGCAACCCGCGAAGGCGAGGCCAATAAACGGCAAGACGATCAGTTTGAGAATCAATTTTTTCATAACAGGTACTCCTTGAACCAATGCTTACGCTAGGGTGTGGACATAGTATTGTAAATGACAAAGGCGCCGTTTTTAGCGGCGCCTTACGACATCACGGATATTCCGGCCCGGTTCTTTAACGAGCCGTGCTATTTAGTGAGAGTGCGAGTAGCTGAAGTGATCGGCACCGCTGCGGTCAATAATAATGCAGCCGGAAAGGCTGGCGGCCAGAAAGACGACACAGGCAAGCTTGATGGCGACGCTTTTCATGATATTCCCCTTTGTTAATTAGAACGATTGTGAACTTGTCATGACGTCGGCGGGCTTCTCATCAGCAGCCGGCGTATCGTCGGTATGATATTTATGGTCCGGGCTAACATACATGATGCAGCCGGTTAAGCTCGTCACAAGGGTTGCTGCGCATATCAGCTTTAAAATGATAGTTTTCATGACGATGTCTTTTCCTGAGACGCCTGATGCGTTCTCTTAAATCTAAGTCTCGCTTTATGAACGCTAAGTGAACCCTTTCCACCTTAATTCTATTTAATAATCAGGCGCTAATTGCCTTTCTATTGCCGTTTGCTTTTTTGCCCAATGGCTGGCGATGGGTGTGCAGATCAATAATTGTAATGGATGATAGATCATGATTGGCAGCAGAATCAGACCGAGTCCGGATGAATGACCGGCGAATATCAGCGAAGCCATGGGCACACCGGTGGCCAGGCTTTTCTTGGTGCCGCAGAAAACCACGGCGGCGCGAAAAGCAGGCGCAATGCCGGAGCGATCGCAAATTGTCCATAACAGAAAGAGAACGGCGAAAAATAAAGCAAGCGTAGCTATAATGACTGAGATCATAATCGTGATATTTGTCATTCCCCAGATATTGAGCACGAAAGAGTCACAAAATGAGGTATATATCAGCAGCAGTATGGTGCCGCGATCGGCCATCTGCGCCAGCTTTTTATGCCTGTGAAGCCAGGCCCCGATTAAGGGACGCACAAGTTGGCCTACGATCATCGGCAAGACCATCCATTTGAAGAGATCGATGAAAACGCCTGTGACATCAAGATGATGGCCAGAGGTTTTCAACAGAAGGCTCATCCATAACGGTGTCACGATAATACCTATCAGGCTTGACAGCGTGGCGTTGAAAACGGCCACAGGCACATTGCCACGCGCCGCCGAGGTCATGGCGACAGATGACGAAACCGTCGACGGCAAAGCGCACAGGTAAAAGAATCCGAGTTGCAGGTCGGGGCTTATAAAGCGTCCGGCAACGGCCAGGAAAGCCAGTCCAATCAGGGGGAAAAGCAAAAAGGTTGAAGCCTGAATAATGAGGTGCAAACGCCAGCGCATAATGCCATCCTTCAGGGCGCTGAAAGATAGGGTTGCACCATTCAGGAAAAAGATCAGGGCGATTCCGAGCTTGGTCAGCAGTTCTGGATGCAGGATGCCGCCATGGGCGCCGGGCGCCGGCAATAGGGCAGCCAGAATGATAGCCACGACCATGCCGGCGAGGAAACCGTCAATCCTGACCTTGCCAAATTTCACAGATATGGCCTCACAGTCCGGCCGCGGCGTAGATCATGATTCCGGTCGCCACCGACAGGTTGAGGCTGTCGGCGCGGCCCTTCATCGGAATCTTGACATTGGTATCGCAAATGCTGGCGATTTCCGGCGTCAGGCCTGATTGCTCGGTGCCCATAATGATCAGGGTCGGTCGGATATAAGGGGCGGTGCGGTGATTGTGCGTAGCGGTCAAAAGCGTACCGACCACGGAGCCGGTCCAGCGTTTCCGGTCAGCCAGAAAGTCTTCGCGGGTGCATTTAACGACCGGCAAGGCGAAGATAGACCCCATAGTGGCGCGAACCGTCTCAACCGAAAACGGGTCGACGCAATCCCCGATCAGTATGACGCCGCCGATACCGGCCGCATCGGCGGTGCGGATGATGGTGCCGAGATTGCCGGGGTCGCGGATCTGCTCAAGCGCCACCCAGACATCATGACTTTGCGGATCAATATCCACCAGCGAACGGATCATCTGACCGAAGACGGCGATGACCATCTGCGGATTGTCCTTACGTGAAATTTTCTCAAGAATTTCGCGTGTTACCTCAAGAACCTCACCGCCGGCCTCAATCGTCGCCTGGACGGCACGCGCCTGCAAGGGGTGATGGTCGGCATCCTTGCCATAGACGAGGATTTGCGGCGCAAAACCCTGATCCAGGGCATCAATGATGATCTTCAGACCCTCGGCGAGGAATTGCCCGGTGGCTTCGCGTTCCTTGCGCATGTGCAGGGCGCGGATGTCCTTGATCGTCTGGTTGGTCAGAGAGGTAATCTGCCTGATCATTGCGCCATCCATCGTGCGAAGAAGCTCAAGCCGATTTCACGCGGGGCGATATCCGCCGGCTTGATGCCTTTCGGTGGCTTCACATCCTCAACCAGAGTCAGTTCACCATAATCGACACGGCCGCCTTTTGCAGGCCCCACGGCTTCGGCAACCAGATGCGCCAGAGCCGGGCCAGAAACGCGCGCGGCATAGGCATTGAGCAGCAGGAAAGATGCTTCATCGCTGAGAAGTTGCGCGCTCAGATGCACCATTTCCGGCAGGTCTTCGAACAGTCGCCAGACTTCGCCTGTCGGGCCGCGGCCGTATTTCGGCGGATCGAGTATGATGCCTTCGTATTTGGAGCCGCGCTTGACCTCGCGCTGGACGTATTTCTTGGCGTCCTCGCATATCCAGCGGATGGGGGCCTCGCTGAGACCGGAAAGCGCCGCGTTTTCCCGCGCCCAGCCGATGGCCTTTTTTGAGGCATCAACGTGGGTGACTTTCGCGCCGGCTTCAGCGGCCACCAGACTGGCGACGCCGGTATAGCCGAACAGGTTCATTACCCGCGGGCTGTTGCGCTTGGCGATGGCTTCTTTTTGCCAGGCCCAGTTGGCGGCCTGTTCGGGGAAAAAGGCGAGGTGGCGGAAATTGGTGAACCGGCCGTAGAATTTGGCCTTCTCCCACCCTAGTTGCCATTGATCGGCCGGTTTGCGCGAGAAGCGCCAGTTGCCTTCGTCATCTTCGCCCTGCGGATCGAAAATGGCATCGGCCTTGTCCCATAATTGCGGGTATTTCGGCGCCCACCAGCATTGCGGTTCGGGGCGGATGACGAGATAGTCGCCATAGCGCTCCAGCTTGCGGCCATCGCCGGAATCGACAAGGGCGTAGTCAGCCCAGGCTTTGGTTCGCAAGGTGGTCGGGGTGTCTGTGATGATCATGCTCAAGGCCATAAGCGCATGACCCGTCTTCGTAAAGAGGCTCGATATCAAAAGTTACGGGCGCATGATCGGTCTTGTCCCAGTGGAAGGGTTTTGTCGCCAATTGCCATAGAGCGAAACCCGCCGCTACCGATTGCAGGCACCAATAGGCGGGCGCACCAAGAATATCACTCCACTTCAGACATAAGCCGGCGCGTCGCGCTGCTAAGGCAATTGTAATCATACCGCTCAATGTACCAAACAGGAATAAAACCAGATCATAAGCGGTGACGATATGAAGCGGATGCATGGCGTCGCCCACGGTTTGCAAGCCGGTCAACAGGAGTGACATAATCACCATAAGGCTGAAGGGCGCATAGCAGACGGCCGCTGCCACACTCAAGGCTACGCCGAAAAACAATCCGAGCCATACCTTTGGCCTGAAGGGCGTATTTAGCCGGGTATGTACCAGGAGGGTTTGCATGTAGCCTTTGATCCAGCGGGTTCGCTGTGGAATCCATGCCTGACTGCGGGCTGGTGGCGTTTCGGTGGTTGGCGAATTGAGTATGCCGGTTTCGTAACCCAACTGTGCCAAGCGCAGGCCCAGATCGGCATCCTCAGTGACATTATAAGCGTCCCAACCGCCGATCCTGCGCAAAATTTCCGCCTTGAAATGATTACTTGTGCCCCCCAGAGGAAAGGGCAAGCCCAGGGCATGCAGCGCCGGAAGCAGGACATCGAACTGAACGGCATATTCGGCGGCGAACTGGCGAGCGATGAAACTATCTCCACCCACCGGCCGCAAGGGCGCCTGAAGGCAGGCCAGCCCGGCATTCCCATTTGCAAACGCTTGGGCGGCTTCGCGCAACTGGCCTGGTTGCGGCCGATCTTCGGCGTCATAGATGACGATCAGATCGCCCATGGCGCGTTCCAAAGCATAATTAAGGGCGCGGGGTTTGGTGCGCGGAAAGCCAGGCGGAGCGGCAATCACTCGCATAATATCCGGCAAGTCTTGCTTTAGGAAAGCCGCCAGGGTGTCTGAGTCATCGCTTTCCAATACGAACACGATTTCAAGGCGGTCATGCGGATAATCGAGCGCCTGCATGGCTTTGACAAGCTGCGGTACAATACAGGCTTCTTTATAAAGCGCCACAATGACGCTATAGTGAGGCAGGTTCTCGTTTACGGCTTCGATTACAGAATCAGGTTCTGGAGCGAATAAGGGCTTGATATAACAGGCCGCCGCCAGCCGCAGCAGAGCATTGCTCATGAAGCCGCACCAGCCTGCCCAGTAAAGACATTTCAATACGCCTATAGGCCACGATAAGGATAATAAAGAGATGATAACGGTGGTAACTGATAAAATGATCAGTTGCGGCCATGACAGACCGGATCGAGCGGAATAGCCGTCTTCAAGAGGCGTCATGATCGTATGATCGCCAGGCGGTGATGACGGTGACTGGGAAACCTGCTTTAACGCATCCGGGGACACATCAGAATCAGCTTTTGTACGCAGACGTTTTTCTTTAAGCATGCGCAGCACTTCTCTGTTTGTCTCATTTTGAGACGCGTGATGAAGGCCTATAAGGCGCAGTTTTTTATTTTGGATAAACCAATTGGAAGTGGTGGGTTTGGTAAAAAAACACTCTCATAAATTGTATTATCTGATTGGTTTCGTGGTAATGGCTTGCCTTAGTGCGGGTATGGTTTTGATGTGGGCATTTCAACAAGTCCCGTCTAAGCCCGTGATGAGCGACAAACGGATTACTGTAATATCGCTCGATGGCTGCGCTGATCAATATGTGCTGGGATTGATGCCACGTAGCCAGATACTGGCTCTGTCTGATCGGGCACGTCTGCCAGATTCCTATTTTCGGGAACGCGCCGCGGCTGTGCGGCGTATTCAGCCCCGGTTGGAAACCATTTTGGCGCTCAAACCCGATGTCGTCGTGCGGACCTGGGGCGGCGATCTGAACCTGATAAAGGCACTTGAAAAAAATCATATTCGTATCGTCAATATCAATGACATTACCAATTACGGGCAAGCCAAGCCTGAGCTTTTACGCATCGCACGTGAATTAGGACAGCAGGCCGGCGCGGGTATTGAAGCGCATCGTTTTGATCAGGCCATGGCCGCTATTCGCCCTGTCGGCGCGGGGCGTACAGTGCTCTATTACACGCCGGGCGGTTACAGTGCGGGGCCTGACACCATGATCGGCGACATGCTGCAAAGACTGGATTTTAAACTGGAGACTCAGAATAAGGGTTTTTTCTATCTGTCTCCGGAGGTGCTTCTCAGTATGAAGCCTGATATATTTGCCCTGGCATTTTATGACGATCATTACGCGATGCGGCGAGTGCCCGGTCGCAATCCGCTGGTGCGTGACCTGATCGCGGCGACGCCCAATTTCACCTTGCCACGGCAATCCGTCAGTTGCAGCGGCTGGTTTACCGCTTACGATCTGAGTGAATTGTCCCAATCGCCGCTAACGGGCAGCGGCGGCCTGAAAGCGGTGCCGTAATGTCTGTATCAACCCGCACGCTGTCAATTTCGTTGGCTGGGGCTATAGTTGTTCTGCTGACCATTTTGCTGGTATTGGGTGATGTCGCGCTAAGCGCGGATATGTGGATCGATGCCCTGTTCCACTGGAAGTCACTGCCGGCTGAAATCATCTGGGGTATTCGCTTGCCCCGTAACCTGGCCGGAATTGGTGTCGGGGCCATGCTCGGCATGAGTGGTGCTTTGATGCAGGGGCTGCTGCGCAATCCTCTGGCCGAACCGGGTCTGCTGGGCGTTTCAGCGGGCTCCGGGCTGGGCGCTTCGCTGGCGATTGTTTTCGGTCTGGGACTGATGCCTTTTGCGGTGGAAAGTTTCGCCCTGGCCGGCGCAGTGTTGGTGGCGATCATATTGCTGATTTTTGTACAGCGGTTTCCACAACGTCAATCATTGATCTTGCTGGGTGTTGGCTTGTCAAGCCTGTGCGGCGCCCTGATGGCTCTGGTTTTTAACCTGTCACCATCACCTGTCACCACCTCGGAAATGCTGAGCTGGATGATGGGCTCGGTTCAAAATCGTAGCTGGTTCGATGTCATGATGTGTCTCTTCGGTTTGGCGATCGTGAGTGGCCTGTCGCTGCGCCTTGGCAAGGGTTTACGCTTCCTGACCCTGGGCGAAGAGACGGCGCGTTCGATGGGGATCGACATGACGCGCCTGACCCAGGTTATTGTCATTGGCTCATCCCTGCTGGCTGGCCTGTCGGTATCAGTGGCAGGGGTGATCGGCTTTGTCGGTCTGGCGGCACCGCATTTTGTTCGTGCTTTCGGTATCAAGGACCCATACACCTTGATTTGGCCTTCAGCCCTGACCGGAGGACTGATGGTGTTGGTGTCGGATGGCCTTATTCGGTTGTTACCGCCGACGGCCGATGTCCATCTCGGTGTGCTGACCTCCCTGGTTGGCGCGCCGCTTTTCGCCATATTGGCCTATAAGAGCGCCAGAAGCTGGATGCAGGACTGATATGTCAACACTGGCTATTCAGAATATCAGCGTAAAACTCGGTCGTGAGACTGTGATTCGTGACGTTTCGGCCGAACTGACACCCGGCAAGCTTTATATATTGGTGGGCCCCAACGGCGCCGGCAAGACGACCCTGCTCAAGGCCATGGCCAGTCTTATCGGGCTGGAATCCGGTATAGTCAGTTACAACGGACTAGACGTCACAGCGATGCGGCCGTCCGTACGCGCGGCGCACATCGCCTATCTGCCCCAGGAACGCAGTATTGCCTGGGATCTGAGCTGCATCGACATCGCCGCCTTGGGGGCCCAGCACCTGCCGCCGGAACTGGCGCGGCAAAAGGCATTAGCGGAACTACAGTCTCTGGGATTACAGGAAAATGCCGATCGCGGGGTTTTCAGCCTTTCCGGTGGTCAGCGGGCACGCGTATTGCTGTCACGCGTATTGATCGGGCCGTCAGATGTCCTGCTGTTTGACGAACCGCTAATCGCGCTTGATCCGGCCTGGCAGCGTCAGGTGCTGATCCGGCTGAAACAACGCGCTGAAGCGGGCCAGACGGTCATTCTCAGCCTGCATGACCTGCATCTGGCGGCGCAATTTGCCGATACCGTTTTGCTCATGCATAAAGGTCAGCTTGTGAAGATGGATACACCGGAAAAAGTATTTGTATCCAAGTTATTATCGGACGTTTTTAATTTGAAGGGCGAGTTATCATCTGGTGATGGGCAGCGAACGCTCCGGCTGGAGAGTTCGCCGCTCCTTTAACCTAGCCGCGCTTTTTCTTAGTCGTTTTTTTCTTTTTGACTGGCTCGGCCTTTTTCTTTTTTGACGCTTTTGCCGTTGTCTTTTTTCTGGCCGGTTCCGCTTTAACCACAGGATTGGCCACTGGTCTCATACTGACCGGCGGGTTGGGTACGGGGGCCATGGTGGCCGGAGCAGGCGCAATCGGTGTGCCCCTGAGTTGTGTCGCTGCCGCGGCATTTGTCGTCACCCCCTTGTTGTAATCAGCATAGTTGATTGGCGCATCCGGGGAAGCGACATCACCAAACTCGGGTCCGGTGAAGGCACCAATGGGGCCAGGGGCGCCGCGCTGCACATCAGCCATTGCCGTCAGTGGGGCTGTGCCGCCATTCAAACGGGCACGATAAATGCGCATGTTTTCGGTCACGCGCATCATGTAATTGCGCGTTTCGGTGAAGGGATGGCATTCGATGAAGGACAGCGGATCGGCATTGGCGCCGCGTGGGTCTCCGCACGAATCAATCCAGGTCTGCATCCGGCTGGGGCCGGCGTTATAGCCGGCCGCCGCCATGATGTAGGAGCCGTCAAACTTGTCGACCAGTTCGCCAAGGTGATATTTGCCAAGCGTCATATTGTAGTCCGGCTCGTATAGCGCCGCGTCACCGCTATAGCTCAGACCTAGGCGGTTGGCGACGGCGCGTCCGGTCGAGGGGATAAGCTGCATCATGCCACGGGCATTGGCGCCGGATCTGACACTCGGATCGAAACTTGATTCCTGACGGGTAATGGCCAGAACGAAAGCCGGCTCCGGTCCCTGAACATTGGGGACCGAGCGCACAGGATAGGCGCGTTCCGGCAGGTAGAAGCCGCGCTGCATCGAGACGCGGGCCACCTTCATGGCCATCAGTTGCGAATCGTATTGCCCGACCAGATCGACCAGCAGGGCCTCTTCCTCGGCATTAGGCATGATATCGTCGAGATGCAGCACCATGGCGCGGAACAAATCCATTTCCCCCATCTGACCCAGCAAGCGCGCTGCCTTGATCATGTCGCGGCCCTCGAAACGGGCGCGATCAGCGGCGCCCGGTACCGGATCCTTGCCGAGCGTAATGGTTTTGACTCCCGCTTTTTCGGCGGCCATCTGGCCATAAAAGGCATAGATATACTGGCCGCCTTTGGCATAATAGGCTTGCGCCATCTGGGCGTCGCCAGCCTTGCCATTGGCGCCTGGGCGATTGCGCGCTTCATAGGCGCGACCTAACCAGTAATAGGCGCGGCCCAAAGTAATCGGTGAAGTCCCGGCGGTGGAAAGCATCTGAAAATGGCGAATTGCAGCGTCGGTGTCGTTTAGCTTGAGCAGCGCCATCCAGCCGGCGAAGAACTCCGCTTCCGCCATGCTTTCACCGGGCTCGAAACCGCCATTATTCATGGCGTCATAAGCCGCGCGATAATTGCGCGCCTTCAGTGCCGCTTTAAAGTAGCCAAGGCGTAAACTGTAAAGCTGGCTGGCGGCATCAGGGCTGACAGACGCTTGCGGCAAGTCGGGCAATAGCTGGAAGCCAAGTGCCTCCAGTCCCTTGCCATTGAGGTATTTGGCGCGGGCAAAAGCCAGGGCCGGGTTGTGCGGATCGCCCGCCAGCACCGCCTGATAGAGGCCGTCGGAACTGGCGGCGCCCGTACGCATGGCGATGACGGCATTGGCAATGTCGGCCTCATGCTGGCCGACATAGGTCGTCATGTCGCGGATGGCCTGGGAATTGGCGTTCTGGTAGTTGATCTCCAGGCAGAGCAGACGAGCCTTATGATCATCCGGCGTAAGATAGCTGCCAAAGGCCTGATAGAAATTGGCCTGGGCCAGCGAATCGAACACCTGGGTCCGCCACCAGCTTTTAGCCAGGGCGCGGGCGTCTTCGGTGCGCGCCAGATTACCGTAGGCGCTGATCAGCGCCGTGGCGCCCTCTGTGGTTTGCGGCGGCGCACCCTTGAACCAGTCGACGATCTGCTGGGCCGTCATGCCCGACAGGCCAATCAGCTTTTCAGCGGCTATCTGGCGTTTGGCTTCGCGTGGCCAGCCCCACAGATCACGCCGGGCGGCGTCTAGCGCGGCGAAGCTATAGATATTGCCGTCATTATTGATAATGGTCCATGTCACGATCTTGCGCGCTACCGGATCAGTCAGGCCGGCGGCCATCGAATCGGCGCCGGCGAAATTGCGCGATTTGACGGCAGTAAGCGCCTGTTCGAGCAAGGCTGTGTCATTGCTGGAAAAACCGGAAGGCACATACGGCCGGGCCGTATCGCCGGGCATGCGTGTGGTGGTTTGAGGCGCACCGTTTATATCAGGCGCCGGGTCATCCTGAGCGGACACGGGTTGCAGAGCGCCGAAGGTGAGGGCGCTGACGCCCGCAATCAAAAGGGCCTTACGGACAAAGGCTGGAAGTTTGTTTATTTGGCGGTCAGTCGGGGTCATAATAATCCTGTCATTGGGCCAAAAAAGATATGGCCAAACTATAGGCGATAGTTTCTTTTTAGAAAGCCATTGCAGCGAAAGCTTTGTGTATCTATGGCTATTTTTATATATTCCCAAGCCACAGATGGCCGAAAAGCCACAACTTTCCGTGTTTGCGGTGAGA
>CAMLIY010000052.1 GCA_946480125.1 uncultured Asticcacaulis sp. | reverse complement strand
CCGATGGCCTTCAGCGAACCGAGATAGAGCGCCTGAAGGTTTTCCGGATTCGGCTTGAGGATGACCTGATACTGGTAATAGTGCTGGAGGCGGTTCGGATTTTCGCCATAGCGGCCATCGACCGGACGGCGTGACGGCTGGACATAGGCGGCCTTCCACGGCTTCTTGCCGAGCGCGCGCAGAACCGTCGCCGGATGCAGCGTGCCGGCGCCGACCTCGACATCATAGGGCTGAAGAATCGCGCAGCCCTGTGCGGACCAGTAGCTGTGAAGGGTCAGGATCAAATCCTGGAAAGAAAGAGGCTCTTTTTGGGGCTCAGACATATCAATCTGCAAGTAGCTGAAATTTGGCGCGAACATAGAGGGACGGCCGCGCCCCGGCAAGCCAAAAGACCCGGTAATTTAAAAGAAAACCTGTGCCTGTGACCGAGAATCTGGCTTCATCTTCCATATGATCGCCAGCGAAACCAAAAACCGTCTGAACGCCGTCGTCACGGCACTGAAACAGCCAACCTCCTGGCTGCTGCTCGGCATGGGCTTTTCCGCAGGCCTGCCCTTCCTGCTCGTCGGGGGAACCTTAAGTTTCTGGTTAAGAAGCTCCGGTATCTCACTGACCCTGATAGGTTTTATCACCTCTGTCAGCATTATATATGGCGCTAAGGTTCTATGGGCGCCGTGGATGGACAAGGTGCGCCTGCCCCTGCTATATCACTGGCTCGGCCAGAGACGCAGCTATATGCTACTGTCGCAGATCGGCATCGGCGCAGGGTTGTCTCTGATGGCGGTTTACGGCCCGCATCACCTGACCGCCTTCATCTGCGCCGCTCTGTTCGTCGCCTTTGCCGCCGCCTCGCAGGAAATCGCCATTGATGCCTGGCGCGTGGAGCAGACCGAAAACGCGGCCGATCAGGCGCTCAATCCCAGCTTTTATGCCTATGGTTTTCGCATCGCCATCCTGACAACCGACGCCCTGATCCTCGTCCTGTCCAAGCGAGTCGGCTGGCCACTGTCCTACCAGATACTGGCCCTGGCCATGCTGATCGGCGTGGCGGTCACCCTGTTCTCGCCGCGCAGTACAATCGAAACCCAAGCGCATAGCAAAGCCAAGTCACTTTACGAACTCATCATAGAGCCTTTCATCAGCTTCTTCCAGGCGCATAAGGGCACGGCCGGCCTGATCCTGCTGACCCTGGCCCTCTATCGCCTGCCGGACTACCTGACCAATATCGCCGGCGCCATGTATGTCGATACCGGGCTCGATTCCGACACCATCGCCGCCATGCGCGCCACTATCGGCCTTGGCGCCTCACTTGTAGGCATCGCCGCCGGCGGCTCATGCTTGCTGTTCCTCGGTGTTCAGCGCACCTTTTTGCTTGGTGCTTTACTCGGCCCCATATCCAATATCTGCTTTTCGTGGATGTCGGTCTCACACGGCGATCCGCTGGTTTTCGCCATTACGCTCGTCGGCGACAACTTCGCCAACGGCATTGCCGAAACCGCCTTTGTCGCTTTCATGACCCAGCAGGTGCTGAACAGCGAACAGGGCCGCGAACATACCCTCACCCACTATGCCCTGATGTATTCAGTGGCGGCGCTGACCGGCAAAATTCTCAAGGGGTTCACCGGCTGGACGGTTGACCTGATGACGCCGCAACTGGGCCTTTTCAATGCCTATTCAGTCTTCTTTATGGCTACGGCTGCTATTGGGCTGCCGTGCCTGATATTGTGCTGGCGCCTGCGGCAAAAAAGCGTATTTGGTCCTTGATATTCATATGGTCTTTTTATGAGGCCGGGACTTAAATTCCTTCACAAAGAGGAATGCCACATGAAGACCATCACCAATACCTTTATCGCCCAGGCTGATGACAGCCCGGTCACCATGGGAATAGTGCCGGCTGTCAAGGATGGCAAACCTAGTGTGGCAAGGATGCATTATGAGCTTTTGAGCGAGCATCCCTACGAATACGATATCGATAATTTCAATTTTGAAATCTGGTGCCGGCGCAATGATATCGACGAAGCCGATCGCGAAAGTCACCGAGACGCCTTCTTCTCCAAGGGGCATCCATGCATGCGCGCCTCGCCGCTAACCAAGACGCACGGCTTCGGCGCGCACTATAACAGCGCCGGGAAAATCGCCATATATCCGGTAGATTCAGTCGCTTACCGAAAACTTCTCAATGACCCGGAAAATAAGGTCGAGATAGCCATGCGTTCTAAACGTCCAGTTTCAGCCCACGCGACAGGCACGCACCCACGCATTCGGCATCATCGCCTGCATTCGCCCGCTTAAGGCATTCGCCGCTTTATCTGTTTCGCATAGGGCAAAGCAGGTAGCGCCCGAGCCGGACATGCGGGCAAAGCGCGTTTCTGGCTGCGATTCTAAGGCCGTCAGCAGTTCAGCTATGACGGGCTGCAAATGAATAGCGGGCGATTGCAGGTCATTGCGCGTGTGGCTTAATGCCCAAATCAATAACTCAATTGTCTGCGCACCGATAAAACCGGACATCGCATCCATCTCGTTGTAGCGACCCAGCGCATCATAGCCGCCGTAAACCCTGGCTGTAGAACACTCAACGCCCGGATTAATCAGGACAGCCGGTACTTGCGGCAGCGCCACCGGCGTCAGTTTTTCGCCATAGCTTTCCGCAAAAACGGATTGGCTCCAGAGACACATGACCCCATCGGCACCGATGGCGCCAGCAATCGCCGCCAGATCAGCATCGCCCATGTCCGGTGCATAAAGCTCACGCAGCAAACGCAGAACCGCGCCGGCATCCGCACTACCCCCACCGATACCTGAAGCCACAGGCAGGTTTTTCACCAGCTCAATCCTATGATGGTTTACGCTGACACCCGCCTGTGCCTCGAAATGTCGCACGGCCTTCATAATCAGATTATTTTCACCTGCTTCCAACCCTGCGGCAAAAGGGCCGGTAATCGTCAGTAATGGCGCATCCGATGTTGATGGCAATAATGTAACTTCATCACCGATATCTGCGAAGGCCACCAGGCTTTGCAGAGGGTGATAACCGCGTGGGTCAATCTCGGCGACATGCAGGTAAAGATTAATCTTGGCCGGGGCCAGCATGGTTATCACCGGCGCGTTTTGTGCTCGTCATTGAGCGCCGTTGTCGTCGCTTGGGGCTTGCTGTTGGCCATTTTCAGGCTGGCTGCATTGGCGTCCAGCTTGCGCCTTACAGTTTCGGCCTGCCGCTCAGTGGTTTGGAGGGTCAGGACGCGCTGCCACTCGTAACCGGCCTCAGTATCACGACCCAGGGCTTTGTAGACATCACCGAGATGTTCGTTGATCTCAGCATCGGCTGGCTCCATCTGCACAGCTTGCTCGATAAAATCGAGTGCCTGATCATACTGTCCCTTTTTATAGTAACCCCATCCCAGCGAATCAATAATCGCGCCCGATTTCGGGCTAACCTTTAGCGCTTGCCGGATCAGGTCCATACCCTGGTCGATCTGCTGGCCACGGCTGACCCAACCATAACCTAGAAAGTTAAGAATTTCCGGCTGATTGCCGTTTATCGCCTGTGCCTTTTTAATCGCCGTTTCAGCATCACTCCAACGATTAAGCCCGTCATACACCATGGCTTGCGTATAAAAAGCCTGCCAGCCAAAATCGGTGTCACCCACACGTTGAATACGGCCCTCCAGGACGGAGAGCGCTTCATTGTCCTTATCCATGGCATGAAGCAGACCTGCTTTTTCAACAATCAGGCTCAGATTATCCGGCGTGCGTTCGAGGCCCTGGTTCACAAGTGCCAAGGCCTGTTCGGGCTTTTCATCATTACGCATAGCCCATATGCGTCGCAAAGTTGCTTCGTTGTAAAACGGCGAATCGGGACGAATTCCGGCCCATGCAGCATCTGCCGCGTCCGAATCCTTCAACTCTTGCTGAACCTGCCCGAGAAAAATACGTTCCCGGTCAGACGAATCGTCGAGATATAATGACAGATGCAGGTTCGCCAGGGCAAATTCGCTGTCATGCTCGCTAAACGACAAGGTTGAAGAAACAAAAAGGGCCTGCGACATGCTTTCAACCAGGCCCGGCAGCATCGGCGCCGTTCCAGAGCCTGTATCCAATCGCTTCAGGGCCTGTAGGGCCTGAGCATCTTTGGTCTGGTCGGCAATGGCCTGCCAGATGACTCTTGCCTCATCTTTACGGTTTTGACGTTCGAGAAAGCCGGCATAGTCAGGACCAAAAATGAAAATGGCGGCGCCAGGCTGATACAACGATTTATAGAGGTTTTCAGCTTCAGTCTTATTGCCATCCAGTTCGTTTATCCGCGCCCGGTTCGCCTTAAGCAGATACATGAGCAGACGATCACGGTCGTTGCCTTGCAAGCCAGTATCGCCACTCTCATCAAGTGCGGCTTTCCATTGCCCGTTCATAGCCAGAATATAAGGCCTCAGCAACAGGCCGTTACGATCATGTGGATTAATCTTGAGAAGCGCATCGATGTCCTTTAACGCCGGAACAGGCTTGCCTGATTTAACAGCCCTCACGGCGCCGATCAGCGAAACCATGAGCCGGCTCGTATCCGTAGTCGGCGTCATGCCTTGCGCCACGGTGGCGGCCCGGTCGATATCGCCACCCAAAATGCTGATCAGGAAAGCCTTTTCCCGCAGATCAGCATCGGAGGGATCAGCCAGTGTGGCCGCGCTCATCGCCTTGGCGGCGGTAGAGACATCTCCCTGCGCCATGGCGAAACGACCAACCAGGTAATTGGCGTAGGGGCTGGGATAGACCTTCAGCTCCTGGCTGGCTTCTGCGTAAATGACGTGAGGCGGCGAAACACTTTCACTGGCGCAAGCTTGGCCGGCCAAGACGAGGCCGATCAGTAAAACTCCGAATCCGGATGTCCGCAGCACAGTTTTTTTCACGTTACGATTGCCTCTGCCTGATGCCAGTTTTTAAGTCTGAACTTAATATAGGGCTAAAATGCGTAACATAAAAGTTTACATATTCGGATAATTGGGACCGCCGCCGCCTTCGGGGCAAACCCATACGATATTTCCGGTCGGATCTTTAATGTCGCATGTTTTGCAGTGGACACAGTTCTGCGCGTTGATCTGTAAGCGCGGTTCACGCGTTTCCAGCCCGACAATCTCATAAACCCCGGCCGGGCAATAGCGCTGCGCCGGCTCGGCATATTTCGGCAGGTTGATATCGATCGGGATATGCGGGTCTTTCAGTTTCAGATGGACCGGCTGGTCTTCCTCGTGATTGGTATTTGATACAAAGACCGAGGATAATTTATCGAAGGTGAGTACGCCGTCAGGCTTCGGATAGGCGATCGGTTTGAACTGTGCGGCCGGTTTCAGGGAATGGGCGTCACTTTTCTTGTGACGCAAAGTACCGAGGATGGAAAATCCACCCATCAGGTTTGTACACCACATTTCCAATCCGCTGATGAGCGTGCCCAGCGAAGTGCCGAATTTCGTCAGGATCGGTTTGACGTTACGGACCAACTTCAGTTCCTTCGCGACATCCGAATGATCATACGCCTTTTGGTAGGCTTCCAGAACCTTTGGCGCGTCGCCGGAGCCCAGCGCCTTTACGATGGCGTCGGCCGCCAGCATGCCGGTTTTCATCGCATTATGGCTGCCTTTGATACGCGGCACGTTGACAAAACCGGCGGAGCAACCAATCAGGGCGCCCCCAGGGAATACGAGACGTGGCACAGACTGATAGCCGCCTTCATTGATGGCGCGGGCGCCATAGGCCACACGTTCACCGCCTTCCAGCACCTCACGGATCGACGGATGCAGCTTGAAGCGCTGAAACTCATCGAACGGCGACAGGTACGGGTTTACGTAGTTGAGATGAACGACAAAGCCGATCGAAACGAAATGATCACCGAAATGATAGAGAAAGGAGCCGCCGCCTGTCTTGTCATTCAACGGCCAGCCCAGTGTATGCTGGACGAGGCCCGGTTTGAAGTTTTCCGGCTTGACCTTCCACAGTTCCTTGATGCCAAGGCCATATTTCTGGACATCGCTCTTGGCATCCAGTTCGAATTTGCGGATAACGGTCTGCGACAGTGATCCGCGCGCGCCTTCGGCGAACAGCGTATATCGGGCGCGCAGCTCTAGGCCCGGTTGATAATCCGGCTTGTGATGGCCGTCTTTCGCGATACCGAACACACCCGCCACAACACCGGCCACGGCGCCTTCGGCATCATACAAGACCTCCGAACACGCCATGCCAGGATAGATTTCGACGCCCAAGCCTTCCGCCTGCTCGGCCAGCCAGCGGCAGAGATTGCCGAGCGAGGCGATATAGCAGCCGTGATTACTCATATAGCCGGGCTTCGGCAGGGCTGAAATATCCATGGCGCCTTGCGGCCCCAGATAGATGAACCTGTCGTCGGTCACCGGCGTTTCCAAAGGCGCGCCCATCGCTTTCCAGTCAGGAAACAGCGCATTCAATCCGGACGGATCGATCACCGCGCCGGACAGGATGTGCGCGCCGATCTCGGAGCCTTTTTCCAGCAACGCGACGCTGATTTCCTGTCCCGCCTTGGCAGCCTGCTGCTTCAGTCGGATCGCCGCTGACAGGCCCGACGGTCCGCCACCGACTATGATCACGTCATATTCCATAGCCTCGCGTTCGATCACCGCTTCGTTCTTTGCACTATCGGACATGGACACTCACTCCTGAACCGGCGCACATACGCCCGTAATACATCTTCGTGTTCAGGGGTGTCTGTTTTGCTTTGAACTTTGGTCCGCCTCCCGATAAGAGTGGACACACCGTTTTTTGCCAAGGCCCCTGCCCGTTATGATTCCGTCTGATGACCTCCGCTCAGAGATCGAAAGCTATCTCGGCTTTCTGATCGATCATGAGTTGGAAGACGCATACGAAACAGAGCCTCTTAATCGGACTCTCTCTGAAAATAAACAGGCATTTAAGCGTGCCGCAGCGGCACCTGCGCAAATTCACGTGACACCTACGCAGACAACCGGCAATGTCAGCCCGTTAAAGCCGACAAACATTGCCAATCTCGATCTGGGAACCGTGCTGCACGAAGCCCGCCAACGTGCGGCATCTGCGCGGACACTCGATGAGCTATATGCAGAGCTTGAGGCCTTTCAGCACATGCCTCTGCGTCACGAGGGCGGCAAGGGCATTGTCAGCTTCCGTGGCAATCCCGATCCGGATCTTCTGGTCATCGGTGAATGCCCGGATATCGATGAAGATACCGCACGAAAGGCTTTTGCGGGCAAGCCGGGCGAGATGATGGACAAGGCCCTGAAAGCCGCCGGTGTGTTTGACAAGGCCATGCTCAGTCCCTGCGTTTTCTGGCGACCTGCGGGCGGCCGCCCCCTGACGGCCGAGGATGTCAGTCTCAACGCCCCTTTCATGCACGCCCTCATCAAGCTGGCGGCGCCCAAAGCCATTCTGCTTTTAGGCGCATCTTCGGTATCATGCGTACTCAATCTTGATCAAAGCCTGGCGAAACTGCGCGGTCGTCTGGTGAGCTATAGTAGCGAAACGCCTATTCCTGTAATGGCCAGCTATCCGCCAAACTTCCTGCTTAACCAGCCGCAGGCCAAGGGACTGTTTTGGCGCGACCTGCTGCAACTGGTAGTCAGCGCCAAACTCTAGGCTGTATCAACAGACTGTGATTCAACGCATTGGTACTGTGACTTGCCTTATTTACGGCTTCAATCCCATGTAGTTATTAACGGGCAATCCATATGGGTTGTCATAAAATTAGTTTTTGATAAGCTCACCCCAGCTTTTGTAATTGCATCAGGCTTGCCCTGTGGCGCCTGACCAGCAAAAGGGAAGCCGTTTTGACGTTTCGCCACCGCGCCTGCATCAGTTTAATCGTTTTGGGCTTTGCGCTTACCATAACCGCGCCGGCCTTAGCCGCGACCAAGCATGACCCTGAATTGCGATCAGCTCTTTCAGCCAAAAAGAAAACCGCGGCCGCCACAAAAACCAGCGCGAAAAAATCTGAGCCGACAAAAAGCAGCAAAAAATCCGCTGACGACACCAAGACAATAAAAACCAAGGCTGATCTTGGTACCAAGACAAAAAAGAAAACGGAAATATCTGACTCGAAATCTGCCAAAAACACCAAAAGTAAAACCCTTGTCGCCGATTCGCGCGCATCAAAAAAAACAGCTTCCAAAACCGTCAAACGCACTGACCTGGCCGATGCTTGCAACACCAAAACCAAGCTGAAAACAAAAAAATGCAAGGCCGCCCAGCTCGCCAGCAAGGCGGAAAAGAAAAAAAATGACAAGGAGCTGATTGCGAAGCTGGCGGCCACAAAGCCCATCACCTTCCTGCCGGCGCCGTTCTTCCCCAAACAGGATGCGGCAGTGGTTCCGGTAAAAAATGGCCCTGTGCCTTATAGCGCCGTGGCTGGTCAGGGCACGCCGATCGCGCCCTCCCCCTTAAACAATGCGCTGTCCCCCATTGACGCCGCGCTTTATCACACCGCTTTTGAGTTGATGGATAAGGCCGACTATGCCGGCGCCGACGCGCAACTGGCCCAGGTGACGAATAAGAGCCTGATGGGGTATGCGCAATATCACAAGCTGTTCAGTGCCGGTTATCAGTCGACTTATGGAGAGTTGACGGATTGGCTGACAGCCTATGGGGATCTGCCCATGGCCATGAAGGTTTGGGGACTTGCAAAACGCAAGAAACCTGAAGGCGCCCCAGATCCGGCATTCCCCGTATTGGCAGCAAATGCGACAGCGGAAAGAACCGACGCCTTTAACGCCGGCGCAGGCATTCAGCTGGCTGCGTCGACCAGCTTGTCAGACAGCACTACCGTCGCCCGCCCGGACGCCAGCGCACCGTCCAGCGATACAGATCTGACGCCGAAATCGGCGCGCTCCGCCTACAATAACGGACAATTGTCGCAGGCTGTCGCGCTCGGCCGGCAGATTGGTGATCACTGGGTAGCCGGCCTTGCCTGCTGGCGCCTCAAACGCTACGAAGAGGCCCTTAAAGAATTCAAGTTCGTCAGCTCTGATCCGAGCACCAATGCCTGGACACAATCAAGCGGCGCCTACTGGGCCGCCCGCAGCGCCCAAAAGCTTGGCCGCAGCGACGATGCTGAAACCTTCCTGCAGCTGGCCGCCAGCTTCCCCTTCACCTTCTACGGTCTGCTGGCGGAAGAAAGATTGGGCGTTGATTCCGCTATTTCCCTGGCTAAAAAGGGATTGCCGCCGACCTTCGGACGCGAACAGCGTTCCGCTCTGACTGCCAGCCTGACCGAAGATTTCAGTTGGACTGAAAACCATCCGCGCGCTCAAAGGCTGAATGCGCTGGTTCAGGTCGGCCTCAATTCGGATGCCAAATCAGAGCTACAGGCTGCTATTCAAGCTTCTCCGAATGGCGCGGAACGTGATCGCTGGCTGGCCTTTGGTGCCAAGACCCATATTCGGGTCAATCAACTGAAGTCGACGGATCACCTGTTTGATGTGTCGCTTTATCCGATTCCCGACATTACGCCGAAAGAGGGCTACAAGGTTGATAAGGCGCTGATTTTTGCCATTGCCCGTAAAGAAAGCAAGTTCAATGCCCAGGCGCACAGCTATGCCGGTGCCTATGGCCTTTTACAGCTGATGCCGTCCACGGCCGCACTCGTTCAGGGCGATAACAGCTTCAACAGCAAGCCGAAGCAGTTGCTGATTCCCGCAGTTAACGTCAGTGTCGGGCAAAATTACATTAATCGTTTGCAGGGCTCGTCCATTATTGATGGCGACCTCTTACGCACGATAGCCGCTTATAATGCCGGTGCCCGCCCGGTAAAAGATGCCGTCGACTCGCTGGGAAATGATGCCGACTCGCTGCTGGTAATGGAATCAATTCCGGTCGCCCAGACCCGGCAATATGTTGAGGAAGTTGTCGCCAATTACTGGATCTATCGCCAGATCATGGGCAAGGACAGCAAGACCCTCGCCCAGGCGGCAAATGACGCGAAAATCATCAATTTGTCGGCAGATGCGCCGGTCCAGCAGGCAGGCGCATCGCCTGTCGGTGACGTCGCCCTGGCTGAAAACTAAGCTTTGCGCTCGATTTTTACAGGTGGTTTGGGCGGCACGCCCAGCATATAGGCGAGGAAACGGAAGCTTTTTCCGATGCCGCGCCACAAGGCGCCCCTGGCATGGAAACGGTCGGCGCTGGTTTTAAGCGACGCGCCCATGGGGCGCAAACGCGCACGGCCTAACGCCATTGCCAGGGCTACGTCTTCAAACGCCACCTGATCCTTATAACCCCCGCTCGTTTCATAGAGGGCCCGAGATAGCAGAAGCCCGTGATCACCGCTTGGCATGGCCAGCCATCGGGCACGCAGGGCCAGCATTTCCGCCCACAGGCCAACCAGGATCGATGGATCGTCAAAACGCAGGTGAAAATACCCGGCGCGCAGGGGAAAATTCTTCATGTGCAGCTGGACCTGATCCATCCAGCCATCCCCCAATTGTGAATCCGAATGAAGAATCAGCAGCCAGTCACCGCGGGCTGCCCGGCAGCCCTGCCACAGTTGCAGACCGCGCTCATGATCGGTTTTGATAATCTGACAGCCGGTGGAGTCAGCAATTTCCAACGTGGCGTCTGCCGACCCCCCATCAACGATGATGACCTCCTTGATCAGGCCTTCCACCACGCCAGGCACCAGGGCGGACAAGGTGCGCGCCAGGTGGTCTTCGGCATTCAGGGTCGGCATGACGACGGAAATCAACGTGAAAACACTCCTACCAGTTCGACGTGGCCAGACCACAAAAATTGATCGATCGGCGTTACCCTGTCCAGAGAAAACCCTGCCTTCACAAGGATGTTAGCGTCGCGCACGAAGGTCGACGGATTGCACGACACGGCCACGGCCCGCGCCACCTGTGAGCGGGCGATTTCTGCGGCCTGGGCTTCGGCGCCGGCGCGCGGCGGGTCAAAAACGATGGCGTCGAAACCCTTCATTTCTTCGGCCAGCATAGGGCGGCGAAACAGATCGCGGGCCTCGGCGGTGATCGTTTTGAGGCCAGGCGCCGAACCAATAGCGGTCTTCAGCGAAGCGATGGCCGGCGTCGAGCCATCGGCGGCATAGACCACGGCTTTTTCAGCCAGCGGAAAAGTGAAGGTGCCCGCGCCGCAAAAGAGATCAGCCACCTTTTTCGCTTCGCCGATCCCCTCAATGACCAGCCGCGCCATATCCATTTCGGACGGCACACTGGCCTGCAGGAACGGTCCGATCGGTAACCCCACCATGGCTTTGCCAAAACGCACTTTAGGGGTACGCGCCATATAAAGCATGTCTTCGCCCATGGAGACGCGGGCAAAATCGGCCTCGGCGGCGCACATGGCGATATTCATGCGCGCATCAGCCGAAAGGCCGCCGGATTTGTTACGCTCGACACCTGTAATATCAATATCCAAGCCGGTCAAAGACAAGGTGACGTGCAGGATAGGCGCCGATTTAGGATGTTCAAACAGATAGGCCGCCAGGGCCTTCAGCTGCGGCAAGGCCGAGACAATAGCCGGATCGCTGACCGGACACTCGCGAATGGCGACCAGATTCCACGATCTGCGTGCCTTGAAACCAAGTTCGATCTGCTTGCCAGCCTTACGGGCATGCAGACCAACCCTGCGACGGCTTTGCGGCGGTGTGGTCAATATAGACGCGACGTCCGTCTCCAACCCTGTACGTTGCAACAGCACCTCAATCATGTTGCGCTTCCACGCGCTGTACGCCGGAATATCCCAATGTTGCAAAGCGCAGCCACCACAAGCAGCGAAATGGACGCACGATGGCGTCACCCGATCGGAACTGGCTTCCAGTACATCAACAAGCTCAAGCTTTTCTTTGCCTCGTCGCGCCAGAACACGCTCGCCCGGCAAGGTCAGGGGTATAACCATGCCATCAGCGGTGAGGCCGTCACCCTGAAAGCCAACCTTGGCGATGAGCGCTTCAAATTCCGCCATGTAATTTCCGAACTGACAAAGAGACGCCGCTTAAAGCACAGTGCTCAAAAAGCAAGGTTTATCGATATTTTGCAATCCTGCCCCAAAATAGCTACGTGAAATTTTCGCGCATGAGGCGATATTAACCTTATTTACCACTCAGGAATATGCCATGCCGCGCCCTTATCCACAGCCTCCCTCCAACCATGTCAGTGCCGTATTCATGGGCGGAGCGATTTTAGCCGTGTTGCTGGCTCTTTTGATGCCGACGGCCGTTTTTGCCGGTGATCGTGACAGTTACGGCCGATCGGCCTATTATTATAACGGAGACGCCCGCTACAGCGGGGGCGCACTGGGCTATTATCCCAATCTGGATGACAGCTATCACGCCCGATACGATCGTCCCGCTTACAGGACGGCGAATCGTTACGGTTATACACGCAGTTATGAACGCGATTACAACGGGCGGGATTACGATTGCGGCTGTGGACGGGGCTCTTATACACGTGTCTATAACTGGAAAGACGAACACGAATATCGCCAGACACGCCGGCAACAGTCTTATTACAGTTCCCGCTACAACCACGATAGCTATTAGTCCGCCGCTTATCCTTCTCTTACCTGCGCTGACAAAAAAGGCATTTCACAAAAGCGGGTGGCGGCGCAACATGGTCAAATATGAACAAAGATGAACGTAGCACTCAAATCCCGTTCATATTGACCTGTTTATAAAGGTCATCACAAACGGTCTTGTCGCTTCATTATGACCATGCCGTAGAAATGAAGGAGATTAATCATGTCCATGACATTTACACATAAGATTATCCTCTCCGCCGCGGCCATTACAGCCGCTGCCGCGATGGCCCTGCCGACTGCTGCTCAATGCTATCGTGACAGTAACGCGGATGGCGCCATAGTCGGCGCGATTGCCGGCGCTGCTATTGGTAATGCCGCCTCAAGCCGGCATAGTCGTGGCGCAGGCACGGCCGCCGGCGCCGTTCTTGGCGCGGTAGCGGGTGCAGCGATCGACGATAGTAACGACAATTGCCGTTACGATAGCGGATATCGTTACAACGACCGTCGTTACTACAGCGAGTCCCGTCCCTATTATGGCGGCACCGTGTATGTAGAGCCGCGTGGCTATTATTCTCGCGATCATTATTATCGCTCAGATCGTTATTATGATCGCCGCGATTATCGCCATCATGACTATCGCCGCCACTGGTAGCTAAAAAAAAGCCTCCGAACAGATGTTCGGAGGCTTTTTAGATAACGGGCCCTATGTCAATGAATGCGGCTAATTCCGATTTTAGCTGGTCCCGGTGTGGTTCGCCTGGAAACGCAACACATTGATCAGGCGTTTTTCTTTTCCTGCCATGACAAAAGCGTAGCCGCCCAGTAATTCCACACACTGGAGATAAGCGTCGCGATAATGCCCGCTACAACATAATGAATATGCAACTGATCCTTCATGAACAGTGATAAGCACAGGCTAATCAGCGCCCCTAGCGAACAGGCGATGTAAAAGCGGATAAGTCCGCCAAACATGCGCCAGCCCTTGAGCCGACGGCTACGGAAGGTAATCAGGTTATTTAAAAAGAAGTTCCATGTCATCGATAGCCATATGGCGAGGCTATAATTGATCAGGTCCTCCTTATTGTACTGATAACGATAAATAGGAAACTTGCCCGGCACGGTCAGGTAATGATGGCCAAGGTAAAGCAGGATCGTGTAGACCACCACGCCGCTCAGACCGACTCCGGCGAACAGCACGAACTTGGCCGGCAGCAGCCCGCCGGTCGCCTTTTCAACCAGAAGCGCGCCGAGATCGAGCACCACGCGCAGGTCGAGCTTGGATACGCCGCCCTGACGTTCGCGCAAGGCCGCCTTGACTTCACCAAAGCGTGGTTTGCGTGGTGCGGAGGCCGCCACATCGAGCAAAATCTTGAAGCCGATACCGGTCAGTTTTGGCCGCGCCGATTGATAGTATTCGCGCGTCATCAGGAAACAGCCACTCATCGGGTCCGAGAGTGGCACCTTCAGCACCAGGCCCGTTGCCCAGGTGGCCGCCTTTGAGCCAAGATCGCGGATGCCACTCAGGCCGGTATCCGTGGTACCGATATAACGCGAGACACAGACCAGGTCCTTGTCGCCTTTCATGATCATGTCGGCAAGGGCACGGATAGCCAGCGGATCGTGCTGACCGTCACCGTCCATAACGCCAAGATAGCGGCCATTGGCGATGTCCCAGCCCTTGATCGCCGCCGACGACAAACCGCGCTCATTGACCCGCACATGCAGCCGCACATTCGGCCGCGTTTTGGCGACATCGAGAACCTCGGCCGCCGTGTTGTCAGAAGAATTATCATCAACCACGATAATCTCGTGACTGATGCCAGCAAGCGCGTCGCTGATCTCATTTACGACGCTGCGAATGGCCGCCCCTTCATTCAGGGTGCAGATGATCAGGCTGAGATCCGGTTGATCCGCCAAAGCCGAAGCACGCTCGATATTCGTCAAAAAAGAAACTCCCCGGCGCCCCGCCCGTCAGGGCCTCCCGCCATCAATAAAACCGCCGGCACTTTAAGCCCGGAGAGGATGGCAAATCTATGGTGCCCCCGCTCCGCAATGCAGCTCAGGCATCAGACCTGAAACAATCAGGCCAAATTAACGCCCGTCCGACCCGATAAGTCCGAAACAGTTTCGCTCAATATCCGCTTAAAACCAAGAATACAATGGTCAAACTCAACCGCCCACGCTTCCGCGACCGCATGTCGTTGGCTTCACCGGCCGCCGTTTATGGCTTGCCTTTGCTTTTCTTCTTGCCCCTGATCACAGGTCTCATCGCCAAGCTGTATAGATCGAAATATATTTTCTCCGAATACCAGTCCGTGGCCTGCGCCGGTCTGAAAGCTTTGTCTCACGAACCGATCTATGCGCTGAATCTGCAATGCCCTGGCATGCGCGCCGCCAGCTTTGTTTATATTCCGGGCGTAGCACAAATGGCCGCCTTTTTTGAGCGCTGTCTCACGGAAAAAGGCTTCCTCGTCCTCTATTTGTTTTTTTATCTGGCGGCGGCGGCGGCCCTTATCTATGTCCCGCTTTTTGCTCGCCGGACACCTGGCAACTGGCGTAACAGACTGCCCTTTGCCGTTTTCATGAGCAGCAGCGCCTTCCTGCTGGGGAATATGGCGGTCATCCTGCA
>CAMLIY010000051.1 GCA_946480125.1 uncultured Asticcacaulis sp. | reverse complement strand
GACGGCGCGCCCCAGATCAGGTGCGCGGCCACCTTGCCACGGCGCAGTTGCGAGGAATCGACAACGTCATCGTGCAATAGCGTGGCGGTATGGATGAACTCGACCGCCGCCGACAGATTATGGTGATGGCTGTTTTCCGTGCCGCACAGACGGGCCGCCGCCACGCACAGCAAGGGGCGCAGGCGCTTTCCACCGGCGGCGATCAGGTGCGCGGCGAGCGCGGGGATAACCGCCACTTCGGACTGCATGCGTTCGGTGATCAGGGCATTGATATCTACCATGTCCGGATCACACAGGCCAACCAATGCCTTCACATCCGGCTTGCCAAAATCCTGAGCCGAATCCGGGGCCGCCGTCGGCGCGGGGCGAACAGTGTCGATATTGGCCGAATCCAAAGCTGATACTCCTGAACTTTAACCTTTAGGGCATAAACCGCCTTGACGGCTCAGGCAATGGCCCGCGATACTATTTACCCACTTAGGTGTGACAGTTTACGGCACTGTGGCTGAAAAACGCACGCAAAAAGACGCAAACATGGCTTTAGACTTAGCACATATAAGCCCGCAAGCCGGCATAAAGACAACCGAGAGCCATTTGCTGGGTGGGCGCGTCAAAGTGATGCAGCCGCAGACAGGCTACCGCATCGGCATGGATGGCGCCTTGCTGGCCGCGGCCTGCGCCGGCCTGCCGAAGGTCAAAACAGCTTTGGAACTCGGCTGCGGCGTGGGCGGCGCGCTTTTGTCACTGAAAATGCGTTGTCCGGCCCTGACCTTGACGGGTATCGAACGCGAAGCTGACTATGCCCCCCTGGCCCGCGAAAATGTCCGGCTTAACGCGCTTACCGGCATGACAATCATCGAAGGCGATATCGGCGCCGGTTTCAAGAGCTTCGAACTGGCGCGCTGCGATCTGGTCTTTTCCAACCCGCCCTATTTCGATGATCCCGACACCCTGCGCGCGCCGCACGAAGCCAAGCGCCCGGCCTGGATCGCCGATGACGGACTGGCAACCTGGCTGGATTTCGCGCAGGCCGCCGTGGTCGATCAAGGCCATATCGTCTTTATCCATCGCGCCGATCGATTGACGGATATACTAAGCGGCCTGTCGAAGAAGTGCGGCTCGTTCGTGGTGCGGCCGATCCTGCCCTTCGCCGACAAGGACGCCAAACGCGTCCTGGTGCGCGCGCAAAGGCTCGGCAAGGCGCCGCTGCGCCTGCTGCCGCCGCTGGTCCTGCATGACAATGGCGCGCGCAAGCACACGCCGGAGGTGGAAGCTATTCTGCGCGGAGAAGCGGGGCTGAACTGGTAAGTCTTTTGGCGCCAGCCATGCTGAGATGCTGGCCATTGAAATAGAGCACGCCGGTATTTTGCGTTGCGCTACCGCTTCGCTGCTTAAGCGCCGGATCATAGACCCGGCAGCGTTCCGCATCACACAGGACGTCTGACGGCTTGAGCACAATCAGTCCGTGCGCCTGGGTAAAAGCGTCTAGCACGGCCATCGTCTGGCCGTTGTCACGATCAAATTGCGCCCGCGACATGCCGACACGCAACGGATCGCGCCCCAACCGCATGGCCAGCCCCACCTGTGACGGTGGATCGAAGTCATAGACCGGCACCGGATAGAGCAGCACAACCTGCTTTCCCGATGCCTGCAAGCCCAGCGCAGCGCGTTCCAGCCCTTTCATCATGGCGGCGCTGTTTTCCGAGTCATAGCGGCGGTAATTGACTGTCAGCACCACGGTCTTGATCCCCGGGTCCGATTTCAGATGCCCCAGCATATCGGCATTATGATCGCGGCAGGCGCGGTTATAGGCGATGGTGAAGCCGATACTCGGCGGACAGGCCGAGGCGGTGATCTGGCGCAAGGCCAGGCCCTGATCGGCCAGAGCCCTCGCCAGTTCCACACCTTCGCTATCGCCCCAGACGGCCACGGAAGGCGCATGGCCGAGTACACAAGTATCACGGTAATCGCGGCGGGTATTCTGGGCGATATGGCAGCGCTTGCGATCCGGGCTGAAATCATCGGTGGCGGCGAAAGCGGCCTGTTCGGCGGCATTGAAACGCTGCGGCAACCCTTTGGCACCGAACACAAGCAGAGCACAGAGGATGGAGATCGCCATGGCGCCCGCGGCCATCAACCACACCCGGCGCGGACGTTTTTCCAAAAAGGGCCGTTCGATATAACGGCGTGAAACCATAGCCAGACCGAAGGCGGCGATCACGACCGACAGCGATATCCAGATCGAGTCACCGAAAATAAGCCGTGCGAAAACCAACAGCGGCCAGTGCCAGAGATAAAGCGAATAGGAAATATTTCCTGTCCAGACCAACGGAGGCGCGCTGATCAATTTATTGCCCCAGCCATCCGCCGTCAGCAGCAGGATCGCTGCCCCCAAGCACGGCGGCAAGGCCCACAGCCCCGGAAACGGCACGCCATCATTGAGAAAAATGAGGCTGGCGATCAGCAGGCCGACACCCAGCAGGGACGCCAACCGCTTCGCCTTGCCGCTCAGAGTAAGGTAACCTTGCATCCCGACCGTCAAAGCTCCGATCAGCAATTCAAAGGCGCGGGTGGCCGGCAGGTAAAAGGCGGCTTCCGGGCGGGTGGTGATCTGGGCCGCTAACAGGGATAAAAGCGCCAGTCCGGCCAGAACCGGCCACAAAAAACGCCGGTCGAATCTCCGCAATACCAGCAGACACAGCGGGAAAACGAGATAAAACTGCTCTTCCACACCGAGCGACCATGTGTGAAGCAAGGGTTTAAGATTGGCCGTGGCATCGAAATAATCCGCCAGTCGCGCAAAGGCGAAATTGGATAGAAAAAGCGTGGTGAAAAACTGGCTGTAGACGAGTTCACTCAGCAGTTTCGGTGGCAGAATCAGCAATCCGGCGATCAGTGTAAAGGCCAGCATCGTGAACAAGGCCGGAAACAGCCTCCGCACACGCCTCTGGTAGAAATCACGCAGCCTAAAAACCTCGGCCTCCATGTCGCGCAACAAAATCTGCGTGATCAGGTAACCGGAAATGACAAAGAAGATATCGACGCCGGCGAATCCGCCCGGCAGAGCCGCATGGCTGACATGGAACAGCACCACGGCCAGCACGGCGATACCGCGAAGCCCCTGAATATCCGTGCGTTTTTGCGTGTGCCTATCCATCATTCGACACGCTTAGCACGGCCTATCGTTTCGGCAAACGTCCCCCGCTTTTCAGGCAGGCCTCAAGGGTTTCATAGGGCGTAAAATGCGTTGTCCGGCTGTAATAGGTGGTGCCGCGCGCATGACAAATACCGCTATCAGATTTCTTGACTGGCGGATTATCGTCATTGGCAAAGACGGGCGTCACCAAAGCCGTCAGGATCAGGCAGGCGGCCAGCCAACGCTTGAGAAGCGTTTTCATTCGTCTCGTCCCCATTTAAGGAGTGAGAATAACCTGTCAGGGTTTAGAAATCGTTCGCCGCCTTTGCCACGCCGTCGAGATAGCGCTTGGTCTGGTCGAGCCGGTTATCCTTCAGGGCGGTGCGGCGACCGAGCAGGTCCGGGCTGCCGGCATTGTAATCCGCCATCAGCTGCCGCACGAAATCGCCCGACTGCACGTCTTTCAGCACATCCTGCATGGCCTGTTGGCTGGCGGCGTTGATGATGCGCGGGCCGGTCAGGTAGGCGCCATATTCGGCGGTATTGCTGATCTTCTCGAAGCCACCGGACATGCCGAGTTCCCACAACAGATCAACCACCAGCTTGAGTTCATAGCAGGTCTCAAACCACGCTACTTCCGGCGGATAGCCGGCATCGACCAAAGTCTGAAACCCATCCGTCACCAGATTGCGCGTGCCGCCGCACAGCACCACCTGCTCACCGAAGAGATCACTTTCGCACTCGTCCTTCATGGTGGTTTCCAGTATGCCCTTGCGGCCGCAGCCTAGGCTAGCTGCAAACGACAGGCCCAGCGCCTTCGCGTGGCCGGTGGCATCCTGCTGGACGGCGAACAGGCAGAACACCCCCTCGCCCGCCACATAGATATCGCGGATGCGCGGGCCAATGCCCTTGGGCGAGACCAGCAGCACATCGACATCGGCCGGCGGCGTCACCAGTCCGAAATTGCACGACAGGCCGTGGGCGAATACCAAGGCAAGCCCTGGACGCAAATAAGGGTTTATCTCATCGTTGAATAGCTTTTGGTGTGCCTCGTCCGAGGTCAGTATGACCAGCACATCGGCCCATTTCACGCCACAAGCCACGGTCACCACCTCGAAACCATCGGCCTCGGCCCTGGCGCGCGTCTTGGAGTCCGGTTTCAATGCCACCTTGATCTGCGTCACGCCGGAATCGCGCGCATTGAGCGCCTGGGTGCGGCCCTGCGATCCGTAGCCGATCACCAGCACCTTCGACGCCTGAATGACGGAGATATCGCAGTCACGATCGTGATAAACGGGTAAGGACATGGCGGCGCACCTCAGCTATACTGACTTCAGAATCGTCCCTTCTATAAAGTACCGCGCATGTTTGATCACCCCGAATATCAGTATCTGAACCTTGTCCGCGACATCATGGACAATGGCGTGGCACGGTCTGACCGCACCGGCACCGGCACATTGGGGCTTTTCGGCCGGCAGATTCGCTTTGATCTGTCGAAGGGCTTTCCGCTTCTGACCACCAAGAAGGTGCATTTCAAGTCGATCGCGGTCGAGCTTTTGTGGTTCCTGCGTGGCGACACCAATGTCAAATATCTGCACGATCACGGCGTCACCATCTGGGATGAATGGGCCGACGAGAATGGCGACCTGGGACCCGTCTATGGCAAGCAGTGGCGCTCATGGGCCGCACCGGATGGCCGCGTCATCGATCAGATGAAGAATCTCGTCGAGAACCTGAAGACCAATCCCTATTCGCGCCGCCATGTCATTTCGGCGTGGAACCCGGCCGAGGTCGATGACATGGCTCTGCCGCCCTGCCACTGCCTGTTCCAGTTCTTTGTCGCTGATGGCAAACTGTCCTGCCAGCTTTATCAGCGCTCAGCGGATATCTTCTTAGGCGTGCCGTTCAATGTCGCCTCCTATGCCCTGCTGACCCATATGGTGGCGCAGGCGGTCGGGCTGGAAGCCGGCGATTTCGTCCATAGTTTCGGTGACGTCCACCTCTATACCAACCATATGGAACAGGCGAAGACCCAGCTCGAACGCACACCGTTTGATTTCCCCAAGCTGGTGATGTCGCCAAAAACCGACCTGTTCGGCTTTGACTATGCTGATTTCGCCATTGAAAACTACCAGTCGCACGGCGCGCTCAAGGCCAAGGTCGCGGTATGATCAACAAGGTCAAACTGGCACTCGTCGTTGCCATGAGCGACAACGGCGTGATCGGACGTGATGGCGGCCTGCCGTGGCATCTGCGGTCTGATCTCAGGCGCTTTAAGGAAATCACCCAGTTCAAGCCGATCCTCATGGGCTCGACCACCTGGGATTCGCTGCCGAAGAAGCCCCTGCCGGGCCGGCTGAATATCGTTCTGACCCGCGATATCCGCATGGAGGCCGAAGGCGCCATTATTTGCCATTCGCTGTTCGAGGCGCTCGATATCGCCCGCGAACAGGCCGCCGATGATGGCGCGGATGAAATCTGCGTTATCGGCGGGGCCAATGTCTATGAACAAACCCTGCCAAAGGCCGACCGGCTTTATGTCAGCCATGTCCATGCCGATGTCGAAGGCGACGCACACTTCCCCGCCATCGATCCGGCGGTCTGGCGGGTGACGTCGCAGGAGTCGTTCGCCAAAACGGAAAACGACGACCACGACTTCACCCTGAAGATTTACGACCGCATCAAGGCCTAGACCAGCGAACCCAGCAGGGCGCGATCAAAGCCTTTTGTATCCTCGCCACGGCCGGCACGGATTTTTTCCACCCATTGCGGATCGGCCAGTATGGCGCGGCCGACCGCCACCAGGTCAAATTCTCCGGCATCGAGGCGCTTGAGCAGACCATCGATCGAGGCCGGATGCGATGCCTCACCGCCAAAGCCGGCGATAAAATCGCCTGAAAGCCCGACAGAACCGACAGTGATCGTCGGCGCGCCGGTGATCTTTTTGGCCCAGCCGGCGAAATTGAGGTCAGAGCCGTCAAATTCCGGCTCCCAGAAACGGCGCTGCGAACAGTGCAGAATATCGACCCCGGCATCCAGCAGCGGCGTCAGCCATTGCTCCATATCTTCCGGCGTTTTGGCGACCTTGGCGTCATAGACCGGCGACTTGAACTGCGACAGGCGGATGATGATCGGGAAATCAGGACCGACCGCGGCCCGCGCCGCCTTGACGACTTCGACGGCGAAGCGTGTGCGTTCAGCCAACGTGGCGCCGCCCCATTTATCGCTGCGCTTATTGGTGCCGTCCCAGAAAAATTCGTCGATGAGGTAACCGTGCGCGCCGTGCAGTTCGATGGCGTCAAAGCCAACGCGCTTCGCGTCACCCGCCGACCGTCCGAAGGCGGCGATGGTATCGGCGATATCGGCCTCGCTCATTGGCGCACCAATCTTGTCGCCATTGACGGCCAGGCCGGACGGCGAATCCATTGGTGTCGGGCGATAGTCCGGATTGCTGCCAAAGACCGCGCCGGTGTGCCAGATCTGCGGGGCGATCTTGCCGCCCTTGGCATGAACGGCCTCGACCACCTTGGCCCAGCCATCCATCGCTTCGCCGTAAATATTGGGGATATTGGCTTCGTTCTTCGAGGCCGGACGCTCGATCACCGTGCCTTCCGTCAGGATCAGCCCGACATTGCCCTCAGCCCGCCGCTCGTAATAGTCGGCCACCGCCTGATTGGGGATGCCACCGGGCGAAAAGTTCCGTGTCATCGGCGCCATGACCACGCGGTTTTGCAGGGTCAGGTTTTTAAGGGTAAAGGGCGAGAACAGGGTATCGAGGGACATGCAGCGACTCCAGTGAATTGCATCTGTCGCTGATATGGTTACGGTATATTGCGGTGCAAGATGAAGTGCGTTTATTTTGCCAGCCCGTCCAACACTTTCTGCGCCATCACCTTAAACCGCGAAGCTAAAGCGCTGTCCGGTTCAAGCGCGGTCACCGGCCGGCCCTCGTCGCAGCCCTTGCGCATCGCCGGATCAAGCGGCACGTCGCCGAGGAATGGCACTTTCAAGGCATCGGCCATATTTTTCGCGCCACCGCGGCCAAAAATTTCCATTTCCGAACCGTCGGGCATCGTCAGATACGCCATGTTCTCGACCACACCCAGCACCGGTATCGCCGTTTTGCCGAACAGGGTAACGGCCCGGCGGGCATCGGCCAGGGCCATTTCCTGCGGCGTGGACACCACCACCGCGCCATCGATCAGCGTCTTCTGTGTCAGGGTGAGTTGCACATCGCCCGTGCCCGGCGGCAGATCGACCACCAGCACATCGAGCGGGTCTTCCGCCGTGCCCCAGCGGCTTTGGGTCAATAGCTGCGTCAGGGCTTGCGAGGCCATCGGCCCGCGCCAGATCATCGCCTGATCGGGATCGACCAGGAAACCGACTGAATTGATTTTCAAGCCAAAGGCTTCCGGCGGCACCATCAGCTTGTCGGCGCCAAATTCGGGCGGTTTGCGCAGGCCCAGCATGACCGGCGCCGAGGGGCCATAGATATCGGCATCCAGATAGCCGACGCTGAGGCCCAGTTGTGACAGGCCGATGGCCAGCCCCAGCGATACGGTCGACTTGCCAACCCCGCCCTTGCCTGAACCGACGACAACCACTTTTTTTACATGGTTCGGCCGCACACCCGCCACGGGCGCCTTCGGGCGGCTGTCTTCGACGGCGCGCTCAGACAGTTTGGCGGACGGTTGTTTTTGCGGCTGCGGATTGGGCGCCAGTTCGGCGGTCAGCACCACCTGCGCCTTTTTCACGCCGTCCAGTTTCGCCAGCAGCTTTTCCGAGGCCAGTCGTACAGGGCCATATTGCGTCACCCGGTCCTGCGGCACTTCCAGCATGAAGCCGACGCGCTCCGGCGAGACGATCAGGGCGCGCACCAGTCCGGCATTCGTCAGGCCCTGACCGCTCATCGGATCGATGATGGTGTTCAGCGCGGCCAGCACGGTTTCGCGGTCGGGATGAGCCATGGACTATCTTTCTGGAAACATTTGTTGCGCATCATGTTTGTCCAAAAAGTGCGTTACACTTTTGGCATGATGCTATAGAAAATCGCCCTTCACATAGGCCCTAAGCTTCGCCGTTTAAAGTCCAAAATGTCCCCATCCGCACGTCCCCTGTATCTGTTGGCCGGCCCGACCGCTTCCGGCAAGTCCGCAAAGGCGCTGTCATGGGCGGAACAGACCGGCGGCGCGATCCTCAATGCCGACTCGATGCAGCTTTATGCCGATGTGCCGATCCTGACGGCGCGGCCGGACGCCAGCGAAGAAGCCCGCGCCCCGCACCGCCTTTATGGGCATCTCGATGGCCGCACGCTTTGGTCGACCGGCGACTGGCTGCGCGCCGCCCGACCGCACATCGCCGAAGCACTGGCCGGCGGCCCGCCCCTGTGTATCGTCGGCGGCACCGGGCTTTATTTCAACGCGCTGGTACATGGGCTGGCCGAAATCCCCGATATCGGCGACACTGCGCGCGCCGAGGCACGAGCAGCTTTTGATGAGATGGGCGAGGCCAGACTGCGCGGGCTGCTGAAAACGCACGATCCCGCGGCCGAGGCACGCATCATGCCAAATGACCAGCAGCGCCTCTCCCGCGCATATGAGGTCTGGCTGCAAACCGGCCGCTCTTTGACAGACTGGCAGACCCTTACCGTGCCGGAACTGGCGCCCGATACCTACAGGCTCGACATTCTCCATCCTGACCGCACCTGGCTTTACGAACGCTGTGACCGTCGCCTGCAAATCATGCTGGATCAAGGCGCGCTCGATGAGGTCCGCGCGCTGATGGACAAGGGCCTGGCGCCGGACTGGCCGATCATGCGCGTATTGGGCCTGAGCGAGTTCGTCGCCCATGTCAAAGGTGAAGTCACGCTGGAAGACGCCCTAAATTTCGCCCGTCAAAAAACCCGCAACTACGCCAAACGGCAGTCGACCTGGTTCCGGAATCAATTCGTCTTGCCGCAACCGTAAGTTAGGATTAGCGTCCCCATCAATAAGGGGGGATTTCATGTCTAAAAAAACCAATCGCCGCGCCTTTATGGCGGCAGGCGCAGCTGCAATTGCCAGCGCAAACCTCACACGACCGGCCTGCGCCACCGATGGCGGACCGCCGGCTATCGAAATTTATGCCGGATCGCCGCTGGTCGACCAGATTGCCCTGTCGCCTGATGGCCAGCGTATCGCCATCGTCACGCAAAAGGGTGATGACAAAAAACTGTTATATTATGATATCGCCAATCCGCTACCCAAAAGCATCGCCATCGGCCAGGCCAAGGTGCGCGACCTGTTCTGGGGCGATAACGACCATGTGATTCTGGTCGATTCCCAGACACGGGCGCTGGCCGGTTTTGCCGGCTATCGTCACGAATTTTTCCAGGCGCGCAGCATCAACATACACACCGCGCAGATAGCCACCTTGTTCAATAATATGGGCGGTTTCTACAATCTGGTTCTGGGCGCTGTACAACGCATCAAGACGGCAGACGGCTATCGTGTCACCGCCTCAAATTACCGCCTCCAGACGGATGACGGCACGACCTCTGTCCCTGACGGCAAGCTGTATCTGTATAGTTTCAGCCTGGACAAGGGTACGCCGCATATGATCTGCGATGCTTCCGAAGACGCGACAGGTTTTCTCGTCGGACCGGACGGAACGCCTGTCGCCTACGTCGAGCACATTCCCCTGCATAACGAATGGCGTCTCTACATCAATGCCACGCCAAACGACAAGAACGCGCATTTCAAGCTCGCCTACAGTGTCCAGGCCCCTGTTGATCTGCCCAGTCTTGAAGGTATAGGCCGTGATGGACAATCCGTCGTCGTGTACTTCAACAAGGGCGACAACCAGGGCGAATTTCACGAAATATCGGCCGACGGAGCCCTCAGTCCGGCGCTCGATCCCGAAGCGAAACTCGACCGCGACGCGCTGTTCCACCCGGTCACGCAGCGACTGACTGGATTTAGGTATTATGATGACTGGCAGCGCGATACCTATTTCGATCCGTTGCTGAAAAAGCTGGTCGAGGCCCTGCCGCAGGTCGTTGACCCCGGCGACCGCGCCAGGATCGTCAGTTTTGCCGAAGATCCGCGCAAGATGATCGTCTATGTCGAAAATGCGCAGAATGCCGGAACCTATGTCTTTATCGACTTCACCACCGGCGCCGGATCGAAGGTCGCCACCAATTACGCCGAATTGCCGCCGCAATGGATCACGGAAAAGCAGCCAATCGATTACAAGGCGGCCGACGGGCTGGATATTCATGCCTACCTGACCCTGCCTCCCGATGCGGTTCTGAACGGCCGCCCCGCGAAAAACCTGCCGGCGGTCGTCCTGCCGCACGGCGGCCCATGGGCACGCGACTTTGTTGATTTTGATTGGCAGGCCCAGGTGATGGCGTCGCGCGGCTATGCGGTGTTGCAGCCCAACTATCGCGGCTCCAGCGGGTATGGCCGGGCGTTCATGGACGCGGGCAATGGCGAGTTCGGCCGCAAGATGCAGACCGATCTCAGCGATGGTGTGCGCGCACTGGTGAAACAGGGCCTTGTCGATCCAAAACGTGTGGCCATTCTCGGCGCCTCATATGGTGGCTATGCGGCGCTGGCCGGTGCGACGATCGATACGGGCGTCTATAACTGCGCCGTTTCGATTGCCGGACTGTCCGATCCGCGCGCCTTCGTCAATTACCTGCTGGAATCGACCAATAATATGGATACGCCCGGCATTGTGCGTTGGCGTCAGGTATTGGGCGAAAAGTCAAACTGGGACGATATCGCCCCTGTCCGCCAGGCGGCGAAAGCGTCCTGCCCCATCCTGCTGATCCACGGCACGGACGATACGGTCGTGCCGATCGACCAGAGCCGGCGTATGGAAAACGCTTTAAAAAATGCCGGCAAGCCGGTTGAATTCGTCACCTATAAGGGCCAGGACCATTGGGAAACCGTCGGCTCATCCCGCATCGAAATGATGAAGGCGGCGCTGGCCTTCCTCGACAAGCATAATCCTGCCATCTAACGAAAAAGCCGCCGGAGCGATCCGGCGGCTTTTGGGGTTCAGAAAAAGCGCCTTACAGCAACTTCACTTCAACCTTTTCCTCAAGCTTCGTGGCCAGCGGATTGCGCAGGCCGTAGGCATAGGGCGCGGCGGTGATTTCGAAAACGTCGCCGTCCTTCGTCTGGACGCCGTCGGCGAAGGAGGCCGTGGCCGTGCCGAAGCAGTGGACATGGACGTCGCCCGGTTGGCGGAACAGATCATATTTGAAGTGATGGTGCTCCAGATTGGCGAAGGTATGAGACATATTGTCCTCGCCCGAAATGAACGGCTTTTCCCAGATGACTTCATTGCCACGCCAGATGCGCGACGTGCCGCGCACGTCCTTCGGCAACTCGCCGGTCAGGATTTCGACACCCAGAGACGCCGGACGCAGCTTGGAATGGGCCAGCCACAGATAGTTCTGCTTTTCCGTCACATGGTCGGAGAATTCGTTGGCCAGGGCATAACCGAGGCGATAAGGGGCGCCATCATCGCCGATGACATAGATGCCCGCCATTTCCGGCTCCTCGCCGCCATCTTCGGCGAAAGAGGGCGATTGCAGTTCGGCGCCGGGGCCGACCAGTTGCGTGCCGTTGCCCTTGTAGAACCATTCGGGCTGCGCGCCGACCGTGCCCGCTTCCGGCTTGCCGTTTTTTACGCCCATCAGGAACATACGCATCGAATCGGTCTGCGTCTCGGCGGCAGCGGCGGCCTTGTGCATCTTGTCGCGGCCCTCGGCGGAACCGAGGTGGGTCAGGCCGGTGCCGGTAACGTGAAGGTGGGCGGCATCGGGATGATCGATCGGCGCCAGCACACGGCCTTCCGAAAGCGCCAGGGCGACATCGACGTCATCGCCAAGTCCTTGCACGGCGATCTGCGCATCCAGCGACTTGCCGGCCGCAATCGCCTTGCGCGCCAGTTCGTAGGTAGAATTGACGCCATTTATGGTGCGCGCAGACCCATCCGCCTGGCCCGCCAAAACGCGGCGCTCGCCTTCCGGCGTGACAATCTGTATAAGGCGCAGGGTCATGGCAGTTTCCTTCTTGTACGTTTGGGCATTGCGGGTGCAACCGACCCTTTACCCGATATTAACTCAGACAAATGGCTATAGCAGCCGCTCTTTAGCTTGTAAATTCACTTTGTCAAACAGACAATTCAATGTCATGTGTGAACCATGAGGAAACCTATATCGAATGCGACGGCGGACGAACGCTCCACAGCCAGCCGGCTGAAGATCAGCAGCCCCCGCCCCCTGCGCGGCGAAGCCCATAACGCCGCCACTCACGGTCATACCATGTATCAGGGCCGCCTGCACGGCGCCCTGGCCCATCGGCTTGGCGTCGATATCCTGAGCGGCACGTTCAAGTCCGGTGAGATTCTGCCCAATGAAATCGAATCGAGTTCCAAGCTGGATATCTCCCGATCAGCCTATCGCGAGGCGATTCGCATCCTGGCCGCCAAGGGCATGGTCGAGAGCCGCCCGAAAACCGGCACCCGTGTCACCGAACGCGAGCGCTGGAACCTGCTCGATCCCGAAGTGCTGGGCTGGATGTTCGAGACCGAGCCCAGCCAGGATTTCATCAAGGCGTTATTCGAACTGCGCCTGATCACCGAACCGGCCGCCGCCGAACTGGCCGCCATCCGTCGTTCCGATGAACAGGTCGAACAGATGCGCGCCGCTCTGGAGATCATGAAGCGCGACACTCTTCAAACCGAAACGGGCCGCCGGGCCGACCTCGAATTTCATCACGCCCTGATTCAGGCGACCCGCAACGAAGCCCTGGCGTCTCTTTCAAGCTCGATCGAGGCCGCGGTTTCATGGACCACGCGTTACAAGGCGCGCCATAACGCCCTGACCCGAGATCCTGTGCCCGATCATGAACGTGTTTTTGAGGCCATCGAGCGCCGTGACGCCAGCGGCGCACGCTGGTGCATGGAATCCCTGATCCGCATGGCACATGAGGATACGCAAAAGACCTTTCATCCCTGAATGGGGACCGCCGTAAATAGTGAAGGGGGTCCCGTTTGCGCTTTCAAAGCTTCACGCTTTATTTTGTACGATATATACTTTTTTTATTGTCCGACTAATGACCACAAGGTATGACGGGTCACGATAATCATAAACGCATGCCCGCTTCGGACATGCGATACAGGATGAACAGCCGGCGCTGCCTGGTGGCGTCAACAATGGTTTCAGAGAGGATGTCCTAAATGTCAGTTACGAAGAAAATGGTGCTGGTCGCCAGCCTGAGCGCCCTGAGCCTGGGGGCTATGCTCGCCCTGAGCGCCTGCGACAACAAGGCGGGCCAAAAAAACGGGAAGACCGACAGCGCCGCCACGGCCACCGCCGGCGTCACCGCCACACGCGCCGAATTTGGCAAGCTGTCCGACGGTACGGCCATTGAAAGCGTCACCCTGAAGAATACCAAGGGCATTACCCTCAAGCTGATCAGCTACGGCGCCGCCATGCAAAGCCTGATGGTGCCTGACAAGAACGGTACGCCCGCCGACGTCATTATCGGTTATGACACTATCGATGGCTACGAAAAGACCCCGAACTTCACCAATGTCACGGTCGGCCGTTACGCCAACCGCATCGCCGGCGGTCACTTCACGCTGGATGGCAAGCAATATACCACGCCGCTCAACGACAAGACCAACACCCTGCATGGCGGCACCAAGGGCTGGGACAAGCACGTCTGGGCCATCAAGGACGTGACGCAGGGCGCTGATGCCGCTTCCGTCACCTTCACCTACACCTCACCCGACGGCGAGGAAGGCTTCCCCGGCACCGTGGTCGCCGAAGTCACCTATACGCTTAATGAAAACAACGACGTCGCCATCAGCTACAAGGCGACCACCGACAAGCCGACCGTCATCAACATGACCAATCACGGCCTGTATAATCTCGGCGGCATCCCGGCCACGCGCCTGGCCACCGACGCCTATCTGAAGATCGAATCCGACGCTATCCTGCCGGTCGACAAGGCGCTGATCCCGACGGGCAAGGAAATGCCGGTCAAGGGCACACCGTTTGACTTCACCTCACCGGCCCTGGTCACCGATCGCGTCAAGATGTCCGATCCGCAGATCACCCTGGCCAATGGCGGCATCGACCACAATTACATCATCCGCGGCGGCCTGACACCGACGCCGAAGCTGGCTGTCACTTTGGAAGACAAGGTTTCCGGTCGTGGGATGACCATTTCGACCACCGAGCCAGGCATCCAGATGTATACCGGCAACTTCCTCGACGGCAAGATCGTCGGCAAGGGCGGCCAGTCGCTGGTGAAATACCAGGCCATCGCTTTTGAAGCCCAGCGTTATCCGGACAGCCCCAACCATCCGGCCTTCCCGACCACACGTCTCGATCCAGGCCAAACCTATACCCAGACTACCGTTCAACACTTCTACACAGTAAAGTAAACCGTCCCTATGTCCGACTCCGTCCCCCCTCAAAAGCTCCGTTCCCGCGCCTGGTTCGACAATCCGTCGAACCCGGACATGACGGCGCTGTACCTCGAACGCTACATGAACTTCGGCCTGTCGCTGGAGGAATTGCAGTCGGGCAAACCGATCATCGGTATTGCCCAGACGGGGTCGGACCTTTCTCCCTGTAACCGCCACCACATGGTGCTGGCCGACCGCATCCGGGCCGGCATCATCGAGGCGGGCGGCATTCCGCTGGAATTCCCGGTTCATCCGATCCAGGAAACCGGCAAGCGCCCGACAGCCGGTCTCGACCGCAACCTGGCCTATATCGGCCTCGTCGAAGTGCTGTACGGCTATCCGCTCGATGGCGTCGTGCTGACTATCGGCTGCGACAAGACCACGCCCGCCTGTTTGATGGCCGCCGCCACCGTCAATATCCCCGCCATCGCCCTCTCCGTCGGCCCCATGCTTAACGGCTGGTACAAGGGCGAGCGCACGGGTTCGGGCACCATCGTCTGGAAGGCCCGCGAACTGCTGGCCGCCGGCGAGATCGACTATCAGGGCTTTATCAAGCTCGTCGCCTCCTCGGCGCCGTCTACCGGCTACTGCAACACCATGGGCACGGCCACGACCATGAACTCGCTGGCCGAAGCCC
>CAMLIY010000050.1 GCA_946480125.1 uncultured Asticcacaulis sp. | reverse complement strand
TGATCCTGACCGACAAGGAACGCCGCATCTTCATGCGCGCCTTTGATTTCCTGTGGAAGGTCCGCATCATCATGCACATCGCCGCCGGACGCGGTGAGGAGCGCCTGACCTTCGATCTTCAACCCGAAGTGGCCCGCCGCATGGGTTTTATCGACCGTGAGGGCGAACCCAATGTCGAGCGCTTCATGCGCCGCTATTTCGTGGTTGCCAAGGAGGTCGGGGCGCTGACCCGCACCTTCTGCACCAAGCTGGAAACCCAGCAGGCCAAACCTTTGGCGCGGCTGTCGAGTCTGATCCAGTCGGGCATCATGAACCTGACCCGCGCCGATCATCCGGGTTTTACCGTCATCAATGGTCGCCTGAGCGTTAATTCGCCGGATATTTTCCAAAAGTCACCGGTGGCCATGTTCATGCTGTTCAAGATGGCCGACCGGCTGGAGCTTGACCTGCATCCCGACGCCTTCACCGCCATCGCCCGCAATCTCGACCTGGTGACGCCCTCCCTGCGCCGCAACCCCGAAGCGGCGCGGCTGTTTCTTGACCTGCTGGTGCGCGGCAAGGATCCTTACAAGACCCTCAGCATGATGTCGGAGACCGGCTTATTAGGTCGTTATATTCCTGAATTCGGCCGTATTGTCGCTCAGACCCAGTTCAATATGTATCATGCCTATACGGTAGATGAGCATACCCTGCGCGCCGTCGATATCATCCACGGCATTGATACCGGCGCCTTCAAGGAAGATCACCCGCTGTCGAGCCTCATCATGCCGCAGATCGCCGACAAGGAATCACTCTATCTCGCCATGCTTTTGCACGACACCGGCAAGGGCAACGAGCTTGGCCAGGAAGTCGGCGGCGAAATCGCGGCCCGCAAGGCCTGCGAACGGCTGGGCATCGAAGACTGGAAGATTGATCAGGTGGCCTGGCTGGTGCGCCATCACCTCGTTCTTTCCGATTACGCCCAGAAGCGCGACGTCTCCGACCCCGAAACCGTGGCAACCTTCGCCCATATCGTAGAAACCCCCGAACGGCTGCGTCTGCTGCTGATCCTGACTGTGGCCGACATCCGGGCCGTAGGCCCCGGTGTATGGAACGCCTGGAAGGGTCAGCTGATGCGTGACCTCTTCGCTGCCACTGAAAGCGCCTTTCGTGGCGGACGCGGCCCCGACGCCCTGGCGCGTGTACGTGAAGATTTGCAGCTTCGCGCTGATGAGCGCCGTCAGGCCCTGAGTGAAAATGACGATGACATTGCCGCCTGGCTGGCCACGATGGACGAAAGTTATCTTTTCTCGTTTTCGCCGGAAGAGATCCGCAGCCATGCCGCCTTGGTTTGCTCGGCCTTCGATCTGGCGCCGGCGGTGGCTCTGCGTATAGATACCGCGCGCAACGCGACCGCCTTCTCGATTACCGCTGAGGACCGAACCGGCCTGTTCGCCGATCTGGCGCGATCCTTTGCCAATCTGGGTGGCAATGTCGTCGGCGCGCAGGTCTTCACCTCTTCCAATGGCCGTGCGCTAGATGTTTTTTATGTTCAGGATTCAACCGGCAAACCCTTCGCCTATGACGATCTGCCGCGCCAGAAACATGCCCAGACCGCGCTGGAAGCCGCGGCGCGTGGCAAATTACCTGAGCCGCTGACCTGGAAATCCGCCTTCGCCGCGCGCGCGGCCGCCTTTGCCATTGCCCCCACGGTAGTTTTTGACGATGACAGCAACGCCAACGTGACAATTATCGAGGTTTCCGGCCGCGATCGCCCCGGTTTGCTGGCCGATATTGTCGAGGTCATGGCCAAGTCGCACATCGATATCGCTTCGGCGCATATCGATTGTTATGGCGAACGCGCGGTCGATGCCTTTTACGTCGCCGATCATTACCGCAAGGCCCAGCTCGCCAGCGGCTTAAAACAAACGCTGAAAAAGCAGTTGCTGGCTGTGCTCGACCAGCCCGCTGTAGCCCCAAAGCGCAACCTGGCGCGGGCGAAAGCCAGTCTTGCGAGATAAAAAGCCGATATGCCGCGGCATGCCTATCTAGCGCGTGGGTTCAGATAGACCAGGCCTGGGGCGTCAACGATGAAGGTATCCAGAACGCCATCGGCCACTTTAATTGGTCCCATTGGCCTTGTCGCGCCTGGAATCGTCTGGATTTTCGCCGCTTCCTTCGCCAGGTGCGCAGAAGCGTCAAAAAAACGCGCCGCCGTTACACCATCCTCGGCCTGCAAGCCGTTCACCGTCAGCCGCAGCGCACGCCCCCACAGTTCCGTAGCGGTCAGCCAGGGCTGTGCCTCCGTCACGAAACCCGGCGCAATCACACCGGCGCGGATCACATCTGGGGCCGCCGCCAGCTCATCGGCTTTCTTGCCCAGCGCACTCAGCGCCGCCAAGCGTTCGGCCGCATCGCCAGACGCCAGCGCATCGCGTACCCGGTTGATCAGCGCCCGAAGCCTTGGCGCCTGGGGCTGCCACGGCTGGTTGCCGAATGTCGGAGCCAGATGCTGGGTATCGAAGAAAGTCAGCAGCGCCTCGGTCACCTGCGGATTATCGCCCGCCAGATAACGCGCCGCCGCCCGCCAGGTGCGTTCGGCATCGTAGCCGGTATCATTCCATGCAAAGGCGACGAGACCCATTACGGCGGGACGGCTCGCCACCTCCTGGTTCATCGGATTCGATACAATACCGCTTAATTCCGTAGAAAGTCCCGCTTCGCGCCGCGCATAGGGCGCGAGCAACAGGCGGCCAGCCGATTCACCGTAATCATTGACCGGATAATTATCCCATAGCAGCGTCTTGCGGCCAAAGGCCTTGGTGGCATTGCGCGCATCGGCAATGGAGATCGCGGCCGGCACCGTATCGGTTCCTGTCCACTGGATGACGACGCGCGGATCGAGATCCTTACTTAGCTCGGTCTTGTAAGGCGAAACCGTGGCATTGTAATATTCTGTCGGCACCATGATCAGCGAGCCATGGCCATTTGCCGCCAGATCGGCCTGCACCGCGTTAAGCACCTTGGCCTGGGCCTGCGCCGCGGCGGTTTCGCCCGACGGACCAAACGCAGCCGCATCGGCGGGGCAATTCCATTTCTTGTAGTCGATGTCATCGAACGCAATGTAGAAACTACGCACGCCGATGCCACGCAACGCAGCGAATTTTTGGCGTATCAGGTCCAGGTCGGCAGGATCGCTGTAGCAGATCGAAGGCCCGGGCGAGATGGCATAAACGAAATTGACATGATGACGGTTCGCCTCCCCGACCAGTCCGCTCAGGCCCTTAAGCGTTTCAGCCGGATAAGGCTCGCGCCATTTATCACGCGCAAATACATCGTCCTTGGGGCTGTATATATAGGTATTTGCCTTCATTTCCGCAAGAAATTCAATGTGTTCGGATCGCTCTGCCATGGACCACGGCTTGCCATAAAACCCTTCGATCGTACCGCGTACCGGCATTGCGGGATGATCGGAGATGGTGAGCGCCGGAATCTGGCGATGGTGCATAATCTGCCGCAGCGTCTGCGCGGCGTGATAAAGCCCGTCACCATCCTTGCCCGCCAGCATGATCAGCGCGCCGCCATCGCTGGCATGGCTGGCAAGGGTATACCCTTCTGCCTGTGTGGGAAGCGCCGCGCCTGTTCGCTGGGCAGCGGCTCTTGTCAGGCCGTCATCGACAGTGCCGATCACCACATAGCTTGCCTCCAGTCGCTCAGGCAGGTTTGTAGCGTTCCGGATAGTCTCAACGCCGGCGGCGGCCAGAACCCGGCGCACCAGGGCTTCGGTTTCAGCATCCGCATCACCCGCACGCACCAGCACCACGGTTTTACTGATCGTAATTTCGGTTCCGGTCAGTTTGAGCGATGTCGGGACCGGAAAGATCGCCGGCGCGGTCGCCAGAGGGGCTGTCAGAGAGGCTGCCTTCACCACCGGGCTCACCGTCAATATGGCCACACTTACGCATGCCAGCGCGCCTGAGCGAAAAAGCGAACGGGATAAGCCCATGTAAAAAAACTCCGGATCTTACAAAATTTGCGATGTGATCTATCGGGGATAATGCCGTCAGTTCGGATTTTTCAGCGCCGGCAGATTGGCCTCAAAATCGATGGGGTCCAGAATCAATGCCGGAAAACGCCCTTTCATCAGCAAGCTATCTACGGTTTCCCTGACATAAGGCAGCAAAATAGCCGGGCATTTCGCCAGCACGATCTTTTCCATCTGATCGGCGCTGTAGCCCGACATCTGGAAGACACCGGCCTGCATGATTTCGATCATATAGGCCGTACTGCCGGCGCTTTTTGTGACAATCGACAGGGTCAGAACCACTTCTGTCAGGCCGCCAGCGATGGCTTCGTGGGCGACCTTTATGTCCACCTTCACTTCGGGCGTCCATTCACGCGTGAAAATGGCCGCGCCTGTTGGGGCCTGATAGGACATATCCTTGAGATAAATCTGGCGGATAGCGAATTGAGGCGTCATGTAAATACCTTAAGCTGTAAGGGGACCATCGAGATCGAAAACGGTTTCGCCCGTCTGCACGTAATCCAGGATCAGATGTATGCGCGCCACGGCTCCGGCATTGTGCACGGCATGAGTCCGCCTGTTATTAATCTCCCACATCTCGCCTTCCGGCATGTGAAACCGAAGGTTCCCAACAACAAAAAGGCTGTCCGGATTGGAAATGAGGGGGACATGGATTCGATGACAGCGCTTTAGGGATTCGCCATCGTCTATATGGGGCCTGATCTCTGCACCGGCGGGCAGCCGGGTCAGCAGGGCACGGACAAAATAGCCGGCGCCATGCTGTTCGGCAACACGCCGCTGGCGCAGGGTTTGCAGATAAAAGCCCCGGATATGATCCATAAGCGGACGAATTTGCGGTTCCAGCCGGGTAAAGGCGGCGTGATGCGTTGGATGGGTGTGACGAAAGTCGGCATCGGCAATAAGCTTAATCGTCTGCGTAGCCAGGTGGGCATTGAATGCGGCCTGACGGCTGGCATCTTCAGTCCACATATCTTCGGCGAAGGTCTCGACAATGCCTCTCAGTTCAGAGATGTCAAACCGCCCTAAATATTGCGCATCGCGTTCGAAGTTCATGAAAATCCGGATTAGGCTTTGGAGGTCATTCGCTTTAAATCTACGCTGAAGCCTATACCAATGTCCACATATGTCATTACATTTGTGAGCTGGAGCGTCGTGTCATTTAGAAAATATAATTGTGCCGGTCTATCAAGGCGCCATCCATGGCTTCCACCAAAGCCTTCAGTTCAGGCGAATAATATTGCGCATACGGTTTATGTGGGCTGACATTCAGATCCGGCACACTGAGAAGAAACTGTTGTATCCGCATCTTCTCGGCTGGGTTCAGTCCCAGCAGAACCGTATGCAGGTCCGCACGTAACGATTCCATCTGCAGGATGCGGGGTGAGAAGGTGCCGGCATATAGCCGGTCGTACAGGAAGCTGTAAAATCCAAGCCCTGAGCCACGGATTTTTTCAATGCAGCTTTTGGTTAGATTTAGACCGTAATTGACAAATTGATCCGGGAAGGCGGCGGCCAGCCTGCCTATAAGGTCATTATTGCTTTCAAGTGTCAGAAGATTGCGGATGGTACCGGAAAAATCGAGCGTGAGGTCTTCGCTGCACAGCCGGAACAAAGGATTGGGCCTGACCTGCGATTGCTGGAAATGATACCAGGAAACATAGTAAGACCACGGATTTCTGACCGTGCCGATTACGGGCAATGCGCGATAAGCTTCGTGTATTTCGGCATAGGGCAGGTGATAGCCAACGCGCCTGGCGGATGGAACACACTTCATCAGCATGTGATTGACGAAAGTGCCGCCCGATTTATGCAAGTGCAGGAAAACGCATGTATCGCAAACAATCATGCCGTGCCCCTAATGGACATAGCCGGCTTGGCGCAGCCGGTTATATAAGGGCGTCAACTGCGCCTCATAGCGCTTCCAGGCATCGATACCCTTAGCATTGATCGGCGAGCGGACCTGAACGGCGCTGGCGGTCGACACGCCGCCTGAAGCTTCGTGAGGTTTCAGGCAGCCTTCTTCAAACGGCAGGCCGCATGCATCCAGCAGCTGACGTATCTCGCTTTCCGGATTTCGGATCACCGCTTCGAGCGATACCTCGATCAGGCCGTCTCCCATCACCTGCTTCCAGTAGCCCATCAGATCGCGGAAGTGCGCATAGTGATCGGCCAGATCATCCTGCGAATAGGACCAGCCATAGGCGCCGGTAAACAGAACCTTGTAACAGCCGTACAGGGCATCCATCGGATTGCGGTCAAGGGCGATGATGATGGCATCGGGAAAAGCCAGACGGATCAGGCCGGCATATTCATGATTGGCCGGCAACTTGTCTATGACATAGGGGCTGCCGTCATTCAGAAACGCCGATTCACGCGCATAATAGTCGGCTATATTAATCGGATCGAGCCCGGCGGCGGCGGCGATGACTTCAGGCGCCAGGCGGCGAACATTTTCCACGCCCGCTAATTTATGCGTGGCAATGCCGAATGTTTTCAGTTCCCCAATGGCCTGGACCTGGCTATGCGCCGCCAATATCCGCTCGATAAGGGTCGTTCCGGATCGCGGCAAGCCAATGATAAAAATGCGTTTTGGACCCGGGCGAAGCCGCTTGTCTTTATGGTCAAACCGTTCCGGCGGAAAATGCGCTTTCAGGGCCGATATGGTTTCAGCTTCTTCCGCAGACGACCAGTCCTCTATCCGGCCTGCCAATCCGGCTCCGACCTGCAAACAATCCCATGCCTTTTCCGGCTCACGGAGATCATCATATTCCTTGAACAAGGTATAGGCGACACGGCAGGCTTCCAGGCTGGTGCGGCATGACAGACCTTCAAGCACGGCGATATGGTTTTCTGCCTTTGTCCAGCGCCTCAGATAGGCCAGGTTGAAATAGGCGGCAACGGGCGGCGTTGGAGACAGGGCTATCGCCCGTTTAAAGGCGGCTTCCGAGCCCTCGATATTGCCCAGGGCACGATAAGCCGCACCCAGGCTATACCAGGCTTCGGCATGGTCCGGGGCCAGTCTGGTGGCCTTCAGAATACAGGCCAGCGCCTCTTCCGGCAAAGCGGCATGGGTAAAGGTATAGCTGAGCTTGACGAGGCTGGGCACATCGGAAATGCCGGTAGTTACAGCTTCACGGGCGCTTTCCACGGCTTCGGCCATGCGGCCGTCACTGATTAATGGCTTGCCACGCAAGGCCAGCATCTGGCCACGGAGCACCGAACCCGGCGGCGCGGCGCGCGCGGCGTTCAAAAAAGCATGTTCGGCGGTTGACATATCGTCCAGGCCCATCGCCGCCGTGCCGACCAGCCACCACGCCTCCGCCGAATGCGGATCGGCCTGACTGGCCTTGCGTGCCGAATCCAGCGCCGCTTCCAGGTTACCCTGCTTCAGAGAGGCGTGCGCCGCTTTCAGAGCCAGCTGCAAATTTTTCATGGCCGGTTTTCCAAATCGGGACCCTCGGTACGAGCCTGGACGACGCGAATATGTTGCGAATACAGCCTGTGTAATCGATCCATCAAATGTGTCATGACCTTTGGGTGATATGTGGGTGTAATTATGTGGTGCGCCCGTATATATTCAACGCGACACCTGTGTTGAAAGCCCCGGTATCTGACCTGTGGTTCAAAAGCAACATACTCTCTTATTATCATATTCTGGTCGTGAACATATATAACAGGCCAATTTTCAGTTAATTTTCAGACCGTGCTTCTTAGTCAATTGAATTTGTATGCCAATTGTCAGTGAATGATGTCGACAAAATGGTTATGACAACGATCGACTTTGGTCTGTTACCTTAAAGAAATATGACATATCTATAAAACTAGGATTTGACGTATTTCGAATTTTATATGTAAGAATTATTTCACCAGTGGCTACTTACCGGGGAATTTTGGTACTAAAAAGGTATTAGCGGGTGGCTTAAGCTTAATGTCTCAAGCGGTTCCGCCTCGCGGAAAATTGGAGAAATAGGGAATGAAGTTAAAATCATATGCATTGATCACTACGGCCCTTACGGGTGTATTGATATCGGGCGGCGCATACGCCCAGGACACCACGGCGCCTGCCGCGACCGCTGATGCCGGCTCGCCGCAGGAAGTCATCGTCGTCGGCGTGCGCAAGAGCCTGCAAAAGTCGCTCAATGTGAAGCGCCGCGCCTCTGCGCACATCGATGTCATCACGGCTGAGGACGTCAGCAAGTTCCCTGACGTAAACGTCGCTGAATCGCTGTCGCGCCTGCCGGGCATCACGGTTGACCGCTCAAATGGCGGCGAAGGTGAGAAGATCGCCATCAACGGCATCGATTCGCGCCTGATCAATGTGTCTCTGAACGGCAATCCGCTGGCGACTGCCGATTCCGGCGCCAGCGATCACGATAACGGCCGCAGCTTCAACTTCTCCAACCTGGCGCCGGAACTGATCGGCAATGTCGAGGTCTATAAGACCACCGAAGCGCGCCTCGAAGAAGGCGGCATCGGCGGTTCGGTCATCGTCAATTCGCGCCGTCCGCTGTCTTTGCCGAAGAACACCTTCACCATCAATTACAACTATAATATCAACGAGCGTAACAAGGAAAAAGATCCGCGTTACTCCGTTTTCTACAGCACGAAGGACGACAGCGGCCGCTTTGGCTTGCTGTTCAGCTATGACTACAACAAGTCGGTTCTGGGCAGCGGCTCGATCGGCGCGTCTTATCAGTCGGTCTGTAGCGCCGCCAACTGGGGCGGCCCGACGGGTGGCAGCGCGGCTTGTGACGATGACGGTAACTTCACCAATACATCAGCCCTGCCGACCGTTACCAGCGGCCCGGCGCTTACCGGCGATATGCTGGTGCCGACCTATATCTCCCTGTCATCGGGCCTGGAAAACCGTGAGCGCAAGACCTATCAACTGGCCTTGCAGTTCAAGCCGAGCGATGACCTGGAATTCAATCTGACCGGGACGCGCATCAACAGCGACTATTCCAGCTATCAACAGACCTTTGAAACCGATCTGAGCGTCAACTGGAATGAAACCAATCCCTATTACACGCGCGATGCCAAAGGCAACGTGCTGAAGGACATCAACGGCAACAACCTGTATCAGACCAAGATGTCGTCCGTCACCACCAATGAAGCGGGCGTGACCGGCGGCGAGGGTAATTTTGCCGTACGCATGGACGAATACTACAAGCGCTCCATGCTCAATACCAGCAGCTACAACCTGCAAGGCAAGTGGACACCGGGCATGTGGACGGTCGAAGCCAATGTCGGCACGACCAAGGCGACGGGGGGCTCCGACCCGGAATACTATCTGAGCTTCTATGGCACCGATTCCGGCAGCTGGGCCATGAGCCCGGACGGCATATCCCTGAACCTCGACAAGCCAGCCTCCGACCCGACGCTTTTCGCCACCCGCAAGATCGGCGATCAGGCCGGTTTCGTGAAGACGGCGGTCACGACCGACCAGATCGATTACGCCAAGTTCGACTTCAAGCGCGAAGTGGAATGGGGTCCGGTCAACGAAATCCTGTTCGGTTACAGGTATCAGAAGCACGAAAACATCAACAAGCCGCACTTCTTCAACACGGTGTTTGATGTCACCGGCACCATGGCCGATTTCGACACCAATCTGAGTGACCCCGACCTGGTCGATGGTCTGGGCGCCAGCGGTGATCTGCTGTCCTATGTCTCCATGACGCAGCAGGCCGTGATGGATTACTCGATCGCCAACAAGAGCGCCGGCAATGCTGCGGGTGACTATCGTGACGCCGGCAATTTCTGGGACACTTCGGAAAAGACCGACGCCGCCTATGTCCAGGCCAATTTCCGCTCAGGCAAGTGGCATGGTGATTTTGGCATTCGCTATGCCAAGACGCAAAACGAGCAAACCTATCGCTCGACCATGGACTACTATCCGTACGAAGAAGAAATGATCACGCTCAACAAGAGCTATGATGATGTTCTGCCGTCGTTCAACGCGGCCTATGATCTGACCGATAACATGATGATCCGTTTGTCGGCGGGTAAGGTTATGTCGCGTCCGACCTTCGCCGATATGTCCGGTCAGGTCGAATACAGCCTCGATCGTTTCTGCTCCAACGCCAACAACCATTTCTGCGGCACCGGCGGCAATCCGGATCTCCAGCCGTACCGCGCTACCAACTACAGCGCGTCTTACGAATGGTATTTCGGCCCGAACAGCCTGTTCAACGTCGATCTGATCTATAAGGATGTCGAGTCGTATATCGTCAAGAAATACACCTTCATCGACGTGACCCTGCCCGAAACTGCCCTGGACTACTGCCTGGGTACGGTTGACCGCGAATGTAACCGCGTCGAAAACATGCTGATCTACGCGCCCTTCAACGGCAGCAATGCCAAGATCCCCGGCATTTCCGTCGGTTATCAGGGCGACCTGTGGTTTGGCTTCGGTATCCAGGCCAATGCGACCTTCCTCGATCAGCAGTATGGCAGCTACACCGACGAGTACAACACCGGCGGCGGCAAATTGCCCATGCCTTACCTGTCTCGCTGGAGCTATACCGTGTCGCCCTATTATGAAAAGGGGCCGATCCAGGCGCGTATTTCCTACACCTACCGCAGCAAGTACAATACTTCGCTCGGCAGCGACATTACGCCGCCGACCTATGTGGATGGCTGGGGCCAACTCGATGCCTCTGCTTCGTACAATGTGAATGACCACCTGTCGTTCAACGTGTCGGCGCAGAACCTGCTTGATAATCTGCAACACCCTTACACGACGGGCGGCCTGCCGCTGTCGTGGAGCAAGTATGGCACCCGCATTACCTTCGGCGTGACCTACAAGATGCAGTAATGACCGCTCTCCCTGATCCGGTTTGCGAGATCAGGGAGAGAGTCATGTTCCGGTTCGGCCCTTTCCGAACCGCCTTACCGGCCGGACAGGCCGCGTCGGTTCCCTCCCTGAACGACGAAAGTGTTCCTGTCCGGCTGTTCCGGCTCTTGTGTGTGTCGCCGGATCATGAAGGCTCCGGCCCTCCGGAACATTGCGCTGCATTCGAAGACCGGGCATTCTCCGGCGCTTCGAATGCTTCGCAGCATATGTTACCTTGTTCTGATTGCCTGCCGGAGATCGCCATGCCCGTCAAACACACCCTGCTGTCGCGCCGTGGATTGTTGCTGGGAGGGGCAGGGCTTGGTGTCGCACTCGGTCTGACCGGGCCGGCTTACGCCGCTTCTAATGACAATACCACGCCCGATGAGCGTGACGCACAGTGGCTGAAGGCCACCCAGAAATACGTCCCCGAACGCAAGCGCTGGCTGGCCGCCGTCGAAAAAGGCGATAGTGACGGACCATTCCGTGCCGATTGGGCATCTCTACAGAATTACCAGACGCCAAAATGGTATGCAGACGCCAAGTTCGGCATCTTTATCCATTGGGGCCTTTATTCCATACCGGCGTTTGGCGGCGAATGGTACTCGCGCAATATGTATATTCAGGGCAGCCCGGAATACGAACATCATATCCAGACCTATGGGCCGCATACACAATTCGGCTACAAGGATTTCATCCCGCAATTCACCGCCTCCGCCTTTGATCCGAACGTTTGGGCGCAGCTCTTTGCCGATGCCGGTGCGCGCTATGTCGTGCCCGTGGCCGAGCACCATGACGGCTTCTCGATGTATGACAGCCATCTGTCGGACTACACCGCCGTCAGGATGGGGCCGAAGCGCGATCTTCTGGGTGAGATCAAGACGGCGGTGAAGGCGAAGGGCCTGCATTTCGCCCTGTCCTCGCACCGCGCCGAACATGACTGGTTTTTTGATGGTGGCCGCAAGTTCCCTTCCGATGTTTCCGATCCGGTCAATGCGGGTCTATATGGTCCGGCCCAGGATCGCCTGTCCGGCAAGGATGATCAGGATCTGTTTGGCGACTACACCCATGTGTCGCAGGCCTGGCTCGATGACTGGCTGGCGCGTCAGGCCGAACTGGTCTCCGCTTACGACCCTGATCTCGTCTATTTCGACTGGTGGATCGGCCAGCCATCCTTTCGCAATACCCTGCCGAAATTCCTCGCCTGGTATTATAACAAGGCGGCGAAAGAGGGCGGATCGGCTATCGTCAATTACAAGCTTGGCGAATTCGCCGATGGCGCCGGCGTGCTGGATATCGAGCGCGGTCAGGCGCCCGGCATTCGCCAAGATGTCTGGCAGACCTGCACTTCGATCAGTGACAAGGCCTGGGGCTATATTGAAAACGATACCTACAAATCGCCCGAACAGCTGATCCATCTGATGGCAGATGTCGTCTCCAAAAACGGCAATCTGCTGCTCAATGTCGGACCGCATGCCGACGGGCGTATCCCTGAGGCGGCGCGCGATACCCTGCTGAAAATGGGCGAATGGCTGAAGATCAATGGCGAGGCCATCTACGGCACACGCCCCTGGATCATCTTTGGGGAAGGCCCGACTGAAACGGCGTCGGGCACTTTTGCCGAAAGCAAGGCCAAGGCCTATACGGCGCAGGATTTCCGCTTCACCGTCAATGACGGTGTGCTCCATGCCATAGAACTGGCGCGGCCAGACGGGGAGGTGACGATCGCCTCGATTGGTCGTGATTATCCGGTGAAAAAGGTCTCGCTGCTGGGTACGCAGACGCCGGTGACTTTCCGCCAGACGGCCCAGGGGCTGACAATCAAACTGCCGGCCGGTGCGCCCGACCAGCTAGCCTATGTGTGGCGCATCGAGACGTAACGAATGCGCTTTCGTGCCGGAACGCCGGCCAAACCAGACGAACCGGAGTAAGACATGCTGAAATTCACCCTGCGCGGGCTGGCCGTTACGACGGCCCTGTTTTTCATGGCGGGCAGTGCTTTCGCGGCCGCGCCAACTGTGCAGGTTGTGGATCAGAACTGGAAATTTCGCCTGTCACCGGAAGATTCGGCGGCACACCCGGACCTTGCCGGCTGGCAGAAGGCCACTGTACCGGGTACGGCCCAGACCGACCTGATGGCGTTGCAGAAGCTGCCTGACCCGTATATGGGCGATAATGAAGGCAAAGTGCAGTGGGTGGGCCTGTCGGACTGGCAATACCGCACCGAGGTGACGGTTTCGCCTGAGACCCTTTCGCGCAACCATGTCGAACTGGTCTTCGAGGGCCTCGACACCTTCGCCACAGTGACGGTCAACGGTACACAAATTCTCAATACCGACAATATGTTCCGCACCTGGCGCGCCGATGTGAAGGCCCTGCTGAAGCCCGGTGTGAATATTATCGAAGTCAGTCTGCAATCACCCCTGAAGAAGATGAAGCCGCTGGTCGCCGACATGCCCTATGTCATGCCAGGCGCCTATGATTCGATGTGGGGTGACGAGCCGCTTGGCCGCAATTCCTCGACCTATGTGCGCAAGGCCGGCTATCAGTATGGCTGGGACTGGGGCCCGCGCATCGTCACGCTCGGTATCTGGAAGCCGGTGAAGATCGAGGCCTGGGATGAGGCCCGCGTGCAAGACTTCCATGTCGCGCAGGTCCATCTCGATGATCAGGTGGCAGCAGTCAGTGCGGTAGTCGATATCCAGTCGAGCGCGGTGACGCCCGCGCAGGTGCGTGTCGATATTACCGCGCCGGATGGTACGAGCCAGACCGTGACCCAGGATATGTCTCTGTTCGTCGGCAGCAATCCGGTCAGTGTGCCGGTGCAGATCAAGAACCCGCAACGCTGGTGGCCGGCGGGCTATGGCAAGCCGAACCTCTACACCGTTAAAGCGACGGTGACACAAGGCGGCGATGTCATCGGCGAATGGACGCGCAAGATCGGCCTGCGCACCACGGAGATTCGCCGCGAAAAAGACCAGTGGGGCAAAAGCTTCGAAATCGTCATTAATGGCGTGCCGATCTTCGCCAAGGGCGCCAACCTGATTCCGTTCGATATGTTCCCGACGCGTGTGACGGCGGCCGAGCAGGACCGTATGCTGCAATCGGCGGTCGACGCCAATATGAACATCCTGCGCATCTGGGGCGGCGGCACCTATCAGGACGATCACGTCTATGACAAGGCCGACGAACTGGGCCTGATGATCTGGCAGGACTTCATGTTCGGCGGCGCCATCATCCCCTATGACCGCGATTTCCGCGAAAGCACGCGCATCGAGGCGGTGGAGCAGGTGAAGCGCCTGCGCAATCATCCCTCCATCGTGCTGTGGGCCGGCAATAATGAAGTCCAGACCGACTGGGAAAACTGGGGCGCCGGCACCGATGCGCTGAAAACAGGCGTTTCACCGGAAGAACGCGACAAGATCGTCATTGGCATGGTGCGGATGTTCGACCAGGTGCTGCGTGGCGCGGTCGATCAGAACGCACCAGGCACGCCCTATTGGGCGTCATCGCCTTCGACCGACTATGACGGCGCGGCTGATCAGGATAATGATGGCGACCGCCATTACTGGAAGGTCTGGGGCGGCAAGCCGGTTGAGGAATATCTCAACGTCACGCCGCGTTTCATGAGCGAATACGGCCTGCAATCCTTCCCGGACATGGCCACGATCAAGGCCTTCGCGTCCGAAAAGGATATGCAGCCGGAAAGCCCGGTCATGCGTGGCCATCAGAAGTACGACAAGGGCAATGGCAACAAACGCCTGCTGCTCTATATCCACAATAATTACGGTGAGCCGAAAACCTTCGCCGATTTCGTCTATCTCAGCCAGTTGATGCAGGCCGACGGCATCGAACTGGCGGCCACCCATCTGCGCGCTGCCCGTCCGCAAACCATGGGGTCGATGTACTGGCAGCTCAATGATGTCTGGCCGGGGGCTTCCTGGGCCAGTGTCGATTATTACGGCCGCTGGAAGGCGCTGCAATTTCACGCGAAGCGGTTCTATGCGCCGCTGACGGTCAGCCTGATCCATAAGGAGGGCGCGATGGAGGCGCATGTCTTGTCCGATCTGACGACGGAAAAGGCGCTCAACTGGCGCCTGCGCGTGCGTGATCTGTCGGGCCAGGTGTTGAGCGAAAAGACGGGCGCCTTGACGGTGGCGCCGCTTTCGAGCCCATCGATCGGCCAGTTCAGGGATGCGGACCTGCTGGCCGGCGGGGATGCCGGTTCCCGCCAGGTCGAGCTGGAACTGCTCGATGGCGATGCCGTGGTGGCCAAGGTCTTCAACTACATCGGCGCCACCAAGGATATTGCCTGGACCGATCCGAAGCTGAAGGCGGTCATCACGCCGGCGGCTGGCGGATATGATGTGACGGTGTCCGCCACTGCCGCAGCGCGCGGCGTCTGGATCGATGTCGGCGGGCTGAAGGCTGACTTGTCGGATAACAGTTTTGATCTGGCGGGCGGTGAAAGGGCGACCATTCACATCACGACCAATGTGTCTTTAGGGCAATTGAAAAAGACGCTTAAGGTGCGGTCTTATTTCGGTTCCGCCACGCCGTATGAGGGGTAATCGATGAATAAGAAAGTAAGACACCCCACCACCACGACGCAAGCGCGTCGTGGGGGCCCCCCCCCCCCCCCCCGGGGGGGGGGGGGGCCCCCGGGGGGCACCCCAGGGGGGGGGGGGGGGGCCGCCCCCCCCCGCCCCGGGGGCCCCCCCGGGGCCCGGGCCGCCCCCGGGGGGGGGGGGGGGGGGCCGGGGGGGCGCCGGGGGGCGCCGGGGCGGGGGCGGGGCCGCGGGGGGCCGGGGGGGGGGCGG
>CAMLIY010000049.1 GCA_946480125.1 uncultured Asticcacaulis sp. | reverse complement strand
GGTTTCGCCGTCGTCGCTTCGGAGGTGAAGGCGCTGGCCGGTCAGACCAGCCGCGCCACCGCCGAGATCAGCCAGCATATCGGCAGCATTCAGTCGACCACCCGACGCGCGGTCGAGGCCATTAGCAGCATCACCGGCACTATCCGCGACATCAACGACTCGTCCTCAACCATCGCTGCCGCTGTCGAACAACAGGGCTCCGCCACCAATGAGATTGTCCAGGCCGTCAACCAGGCCTCGATGGGCACGCAAGAGGTGACGTCCAACATCACCGGCGTGGCCCGCATGGCCGAGGAAACCGGCGCCGGCGCCGCCCAGGTGCTGTCGGCTTCAGGCGAACTGGCCCAGCAGGCGGCCAATTTGCGCAACCAGATCAATAGCTTCCTGGCGCAGGTGCGCGCAGCATAGTACGAATTAGAAAAAAGGCCTGAAGGTGCAGTGATTGCATGTTACCGCACCTTTTCCATGGTGTTAAATGACCGTCAAAACCCTTGATCACATCAATATCCAGACCCGTGACATGGCCGCGACCATTCGCTTTTACACGGATTTGCTGGGCCTGACAGCGCAGGCGGCGCCGCGCCGAAAACCTGAGGAGCGCCAGTGGCTGTATGCCGGCGAACGCGCTGTTATCCACCTCAACCTCTTTGGCACCGAAAATACCTATGAACGCGAGGTTATCCCCGGTGGCACAACCGGCGCCATCCATCATGTCGCCTTTGAATGCGACGGCCTTGACGCCATGGTGGCAAGACTTGAGACGAACAGTCTGCTCTATGAACGCGCCGAACTGCCCGAGATCAAGCTGACGCAGCTATTCGTGGTTGATCCCAATAATGTGCTGCTTGAACTGAACTTCCGCCGCCCCTTGTAAGAAACAGCTCAGTACAGCGACTACCTGTTCATGACCGCAATGACCGAACAGGACCAGCGCTACACTGAGGCCGCAGCCGAATTTGGCCCGGCGCTCGAACGACTTGCGCGTGGTTACGAAGCGCATTCGGAACGTCAGCGCGATCTGGTGCAGGATATCCATCTGGCCTTGTGGCGCAGTTTCAGGGGCTACGATGCCCGCTGTTCATTGCGCACCTGGGTCTATCGCGTAGCGCACAATACGGCAACCACGCATATCCTGAAGGAACGCCGCCGCCACGATCGCCACTGGACCAGTCTCGATGATGACCTGCCCAGCACTGCTGCCAGCGCAGAGGAAACCACGCAACATCAACAGGCCCTGGATCGATTGACCGATCTGATTCAGCAGCTGAAGCCGCAGGACCGTCAGATTATCCTGCTCTATCTCGAAGGTCTCGATGCCGTCAGCATAGCAGAGATCACCGGCCTAACGTCTGCTTACATCGCCACCAAAATCCACCGGATCAAGGCGCTATTACGCCGCCAGTTCAATGAGGGAGATCATCATGGATGAGCCCGAAAACAACCTCAAAACCTCCAATCTGAAAACCTTATGGCAGGATCAACCAGTGGAGCCAGCGCCCATGTCACTCGAAGCTGTTCAACAACGTGCTTTGCATCTGCAAAATCGGCTTTTGTGGGATAAAGTAGGCGTCTATATCGGTGCCACGATTTTTGTATCTATAGCCAGCTATATCGTGCTGACATGCCCCGACCGCTATATGGCGGCGGCTTATCTGCTTGATACTTTTGCTGTTCTTTTCATACTCTATTACCATCATCGCCATGGTAAGGTCGATTGTAAAGCGGTCCGCGAGCCAACACAGGCCTGCGTGGATTTTCATCGTCAGGCTTTGATAAATCGTCGGAAACATCTTAGCACGGCATGGGCCTGGATGATTCTGCCGCTAGTGCCAGGCACAGCACTTATGTTTCACCAGGCCAATGCCTGGGTGAATGCAGCTCAGCCATGGCGCACGTCCGAACAGGTCGCGGCGACTCACCATTTGATGGCGGCCATGAATATTCTTGGTGTTATCCTGTTCGTTGCCGCGCCTTTTTTTTACTATTGGCGAGCGCATGCACGGGATGCCGAACTGAAATCTCTGGGCGAAAAAAATTAAGCTATCTGCCCTTCGTGGCTGAGCGGTGAGCGGATCGCGCCTCCATATGAATACTCAAGCTACGCCTTACGGGTCAGCAGCGTCTTGCTCGCGGGCGGGCGTTCAACAAAGCCATCCTTGTATACCGCGTCGATCAGGCTGCGGTGCGGCATCAGATCCCTGGACGCCTGCTCGCCAAAATTGATAATACGGGCGAATAGCTGATCGGCCAGTTCGCTCGATTGCAGGGAGCCCCGCGCCGCTTCGTAATCCGTCTCGAAATTCATGCCATAGAGAATGTACTGATAGCTGAAAAAGGCGAAACTTTCGTGATCGAGTACAAAATCGAAACGTGAGGGCGGTCGCGTTTTCCATAATGTCAGCAAATCACGCAGGTGCTGAGGAATTGATTCCGGCTTGCGGTTATCGACCCAGAACGGTTCATCGCGGCGGCTCAGACAATAGTGCAGCTTGATGAAACCAATGATGGTGTCATAGCGCCGGGTCATCAGGTCGTTGAAGATGGGCGCGGAGGTATCGGCCGGACCGCTGAAAGGGAAGAATTCGACGATCTTGTTGACGGCGGATTCGATCAGCACCATGCCCGTCGATTCCAGTGGTTCCAGAAAGCCGGCGGACAGCCCGACCGCGACGCAGTTTTTGACCCATTGTCGCGGTCGATAACCCGCCGTAAAGCTGATGCGGCGCGGCGTGATGTCGGCGTCACTGGTCCGCCCGACATATTCGCGTAGAACCTGTTCGGCGCGTTCGTCCGTTGTGTAATCCGATGCGTAGACATAGCCGATCCCGCGGCGGTCGCTCAGGGCGATATCCCAGGTCCAGCCGGCCTCATGGGCGCTGGAAATGGTATAGCTTTCCAGCTTGCCATCGGGCTTTTCATACGGCACCTGAACGGTTATCGCCCGGTCGGTGAACAGGATATCACGGATCGGTTTGAACTCGGACTTAAGCACACTGCCGATCAGTTCGGCGCGGAAACCGGTGCAGTCGATATAGAGATCAGCCGTTAAATCGCCATGCTCGGCCGTGGTGACATGGGCGATGGCGCCATCATTGTCCAGCACGGCGCCTGTCAGCTTGCCTGAGAGATGGCGAACCCCAAGACCCTTGGCAAATCTCTCCAGAACCTCAGCGAAACGGTGGGCATCGAAATGATAAGCGTAATTCAGAGGTCCCTGAAAATTCCCCTGGTGTATACCCTTGGGCGACAGGCCGGCATCGGCGATTTTTTTCTGAAAGGTGACAGCCTGAGCAAAGGGCGGCCGGTCATTTTTATCCTTCATCAGCCAATAGGGCAGCAGGTTGAGTTCTTCTCTTGACCAATAGGGCGCTTCAAACGGATGAAAATAGTGGCTGTGCGTCAGCTCACCCTGATCGTCGCGCTGCGGTGTCACCTCCCAGTCATCGAACCGGATTCCTTGTTTGAAGGTCGCGTGACTGCCGCGCATGAACTCAGCTTCTTCTATGCCAAGAGAGCGCAGAATATTGCGAATGGTCGGAAAAGTACCTTCCCCCACACCGATTATGCCGATTTCCGGCGCTTCCAGCACAGTGATCCTGGGCCCGCCCTTCTGGCTGGCGCCGAGATGCCTGGCCAGATAGGCCGCCGTCATCCAGCCCGCCGCCCCGCCGCCGACGATCAGGACTTCGCGTGCAGATCCGGTTTTGGACGACATATCACTCTGGTTCATCTCGACTGTTCGCTGTTATTATTGGGCGCCATTGCGCCAGAGCTTTATATGATATGGTTTCCTGTACCTTTTCAAGACTGTTCACATAGGGTTTTCAGTCCAGGGCCGGCTTGAGAGATAACACCCCGCCTTGGTATCCATATCAGCTTGAAGGCAAGCTGCGCAAATACGGATAAAATCAAACTATACGGGGTAAAATTTCGTGCATGACACACATTATGACATCGATGACAAAAAGAGCTTGACGGCGGCCCGACAGTGAGAAAAAGCTGCTGGTCATAGCCGCGAGGCTATACCGAAGGGTATCGTATCCGTTGTTTCGCACGGAGCCGGACCGTTCTTTCCAGACTGGCCGTTTCGGGTCTGAAGCCGAGGCGCAGATATACCGTGAAGACTTGAGTGTCTTCACGGTCTTTTTTTATACGTATCGCTGCCCGCTCATAAGCCGGCAACGCACTGTTTAAGCGCTCCGGAAAGCCGGTTCATGGATATGACCTTGTCTCGCCATGACAAAGCGATCACCGGCCCGACATCCGTTTTATTCACGTCGACGATATATATCCGCCCATCTCTGTCACGCAGAATATCCAATCCGCCCCAATCGAGACCCATACGGAGATTGAATGCGGTGATCAGCGCCAGTTCCGCAACGGAAAATACCTCTGAAGGATCCTTAAGAAACGCCTTGCGGTTATGAATGGTGAAGCGGCCATCTGCCGGTTTCATCTTGACCCATACCAATACCGGTCGTCCACCAACACAAGGTGTCCGCAAATCTCGGCAATAGCCATCCGGACCGATGGTATCTATCAGGCGCTGATAGCACCATCCCTCGCGGCGTTCAGCGGGGGCATTGATAACACGACCATCATGTACGCCGTTTTTCTCAGACTTGACGACGATCGGGCCACAGGCGGTTTCCGGATCAACACACAGGGGATATCCAAATACCGATTCAAACACACGCGCGACATGCCCTTTCGAGATGTCCGTACAGGTGAAATTGAGGCGCCGATGCGTGTGGCTGAGTGGCGGCTGGCCTTCTGTGACATCATCGAAATAGACGACCGCATCAGCTTGCGATGAGTCTTCACTTACGGTCATACCGGCCCAAAGCGCCGCCCCAGCCATCAGATACCACGGCCTTGGAGACTGGGGAATGAATGCTAGGCGCACCACCGACCGACGGTTTATGCGCGCCCAGGCCGCAACACCCAGAAGCACGGCCAGCCATATTATCCAGACCGCGATTTCAGCTATCAGGTAACGGTCCAGACGCAATCTTATCGCCATCTTGCGAACCTCAAGCCGGCCATCACGCCAGGTAAAATCATGATACCAGGGACGTTTCGACAGGTGCGGACAATCGGGCGCAGGCGCAGAATTTGCCAGCGGCGGCAGAATACAGGATGCGGTTCGCTTTAAAAATGGCATTGTCAGCCTCAAGCGAAACAACGATCGACGCTGCCCCCACAAGACCTGTTACGACACGTCAAATTCTTCCCGTAAGAACAAGAATGATGACGATTACCGCGACCAGACCCAGGCCACCGCTGGGACCATACCCCCAGCTCCGGCTATGGTTCCATGACGGCAAAGCGCCTATCAACAACAGCACCAGAACAACAATCAGTATAGTGCCAAGCATGGCGGACTCCCTCAGATTTATTTGAAATCAAAGGTACTGTCTGGCATGTAAAAATAATATATGCGCCACCCTTACCGTTTATAAGTGCGGGCTAGCGTCCGTCACTCGGGCTTTACAATGTCAATAAAACTATTGGCTGTCAGTCGGCCGATACGCGGGGATTCACTCAGAACAGCGCCATCCAGCAAACCCGAATGCAGCACATGACTGCGATATATGATGAGACGATTGAATTTTAATTCAACGAAATCGATCAGTTGATAATTAGGCGTGTCTGCATTCACGTGACGCGTAAACTGACCACTGTCCGCTTTCAGTTCTTCGGCGGCATGACGGACATAATCCGGTCTGCGGCGGCTATCAACGCTCTCGAAACCGGTCGCCTTGTGACGAAAAAAACCTGTACCGCCACCGATGGCGTGGCACAGGTAATGCACCATGGCGATGCGAAAAGGATTGGGGGAATCGTGGTGGGGCACCTTCTGGATGGCGTCCAGCGTTTCCGGCGGCTGGGTGGCCAGGGCCAGGAAGCCAAACATCGTCTTGCGCAGATGCGCCGGCATGCCAAAACCGCGCGCCAGCAAGGGGTTTACGGCATTTAATATGCCCCGACCATAAAACTCAGGCAAGGGCGCATTCAGGCCGGGATAGCGCGTATGGGCAGGGGGCTCAAATACCGCCGCTTCGGCCGCTTCAATAAGGCGTTCGGGCTCGCTGATGGCATTATCGATGATCAATAAGGGATGACCTTCACGGCCCACCCGGCGCATTTCCATGCGGGCATCGGCACTGATACGTAAGGGCGGTATCTCATCGGTCATGAAACAGACCTAGCGCAGGCTTACTCACGGATCAAACCCGATTCAATTCCGCCACCACATCATAGGCATCGCCGCGATACCAGCTTTGGGTAAATTCGGCGGCCCGGCCATCAGCAAGGAATCCCCTGCGTTCAATGAACAGACCGGCATCACCCGGCCGTATGCCCAAAATTTCCGCATGATCGGCGGTAAAAGCGACGGCCCGCAAGCGTTGCAGGGCCCGTACCGGGCGATTGCCCGCGCCATCAAGCGCGGCATAGAGCGATTCCTCGACCGCACCGAGAGAGGGCAAGCAATAGCCAGGAATGGTCGAGGTTTCCAGCGCCATAGTCTGGCCGTCCGCATATCGCAGCCGCTGGAAGCGATAAACCAGCGTGCCGGGAGAGAGGCCGAGCGACAGGGATTCTTCAGGCGTTACCGCACCGGCGGATTTCGACAACCATTCACTATGGGGTACGCGGCCCCGCGAGATCATATCTTCGGAAAAGGACGACAGTTTTGAAAAGCTTTTCTCAACACGGCTGGCGACAAAGGTGCCGGCGCCCCGACGCCGCGTGATCAGGCCTTCGCTGACCAGCCCATCCACCGCCTTGCGCACGGTCAGACGGGAAACACCAAATTCCTCGGCCAGGTCACGTTCGGGGGGAATGGCGGCGTCCGGCGTGATGGTGCGCGACAATATGGCGTCACGTAAAACTTTTTGGAGCTGCATATAAAGGGGCGCCGGATCATTGCTGACCAGTCCGCCCACGCGTTCGATAAATGACATGCCTTCTCCCCAAACCTGTATTTGAGCCTTGTTATTGCCATATGCAGACCGGCATAGATATGCGGCTCTGCATATCTGACAGCAGCCACACAGGCTACGTTTCGCAGCGGAAACCTATTGCATTGGTCTGGTCTCGTCAACGGATTTGTCCGGCAAATCACCGTCTATGAAACGGGATGATGATTTATCCAGCCATAAATATTCTTTATTTTTATAATAATTTTCAATGACTTATTGTTTTTTGAAATTTTTACGCCTTACTCGTTAAATCGAAGGAGACCGCAAACACGTTTTGACTTATAAATTGGTATTATAAATAAAGGCAAATAACTATAGGTGTGAAAAGCTTTTCCGACTGTCCGGTATAACCACCAACCAAACCATATCCCCTTTTTAAGTCGCGTAATTGGTATTTTATTGGATATAAAAAGACCCAAATAGGTCTTGCCTGCCATTGACAAACCCTATGAGCATGGGCCAACCTTGCCCCATAATCAAAAAGGGGAGCCGCTATCAATGTCAAAATCACGCCTCGTCCGTCGCTTGAATGGCCTGATCAGCGCTACCCTGTTCGCTTCCCTTATGCTGCCGGCCGCCGCACCGGCCATGGCGACAACCCAGACAGCGATCGAACGCTTTGCCGATCATCTCGGCTACCGGCTGACCATGGTCGATGCGTCGGGCGGCGGTTTCAATACCCGTCTGGACCTGACCTTGCCGAACCTCTTACCGGCGGGTGACTGGTCGCTTTATTTCGGTTCGGTTCATCCCCTGACCGTGGTCGGAGACAGCGGGTTCGAGCTGGTTCACATAAATGGCGACAATTACAAACTGACGCCGAAATCCGGCATGGCGCTCAAGGGCGGCGAAACCTACGCCATCACCTTCGCCGGTCATGATGCGTCGGAATATCTGGCCATGCCCAATGCCTATATTGTCGCCGCCGGTTTCACGCCCGTCACCATCAAGGCCTCACAAACCCGGTTCGACCCGGCGACCGGACTGGAATCCCTGCCCTTCGTCACACCGATTACCGACGAGGCGACCACACGCAAGGGCCCCAATGATGCGACCCAGTGGCTGACGCCACAGCGCGCTTTTGTACAAAATGCCTCCCGTCAGGTGGCGCAGGCGAAGCCGGACATCATCATCCTGCCGACGCCGGTATCCGCCAAACACCTGGAGGGTCAGCCGCTTAACCTTGAGGCGGGCATCACCGTTAAGCTCAATGGACTCGCTCTGTCGGGGATACAGGCGGCGCTTGACGCTTCGCATCTGAAAATGCGCGCGCGCGGCGTGCCGGTCGATATCACCATCAGCGCCGGACAGCCGGAATCCTACCACCTGCTGGCACAGAACGGCAAAATTGCCATCACCGCGGCCGACGCCGCCGGCGCCGCCTACGCGATCGAAAGCCTCAGTCAGCAAGCCGCCTTCGAACACAATCGCCTGAAACCGATCGAGATCAGCGACGCGCCGCGCTTTGGCTTCCGCGGCCTGCATATCGACCTGGCGCGCAACTTCCATTCCAAGGCCTTCATCCTCAACACCATCAACCAGATGGCCGAATACAAGCTCAACCGCCTGCACCTGCATCTGGGTGACGACGAAGGCTGGCGACTGGCGATCGACGGCCTGCCGGAGCTGACCGAGATCGGCAGTCATCGCTGCTTTGATCCCAAGGAAGAGACCTGCCTGATGCCGCAGCTCGGCGCCGGACCGCAGGGCTCGAAAATCGTCGATGGCTATCTGACCAGGGCTGATTATATCGAGATCATCAAGGCTGCCGCCGCCCGCCATATCGAGGTCATCCCGTCGTTCGACATGCCGGGCCATTCGCGTGCCGCCGTGCGCTCGATGGAGGCACGTTATCGCCGCCTGATGGCCGAGGGCAAGCCCGACGCCGCCAGTGAATTCCGTCTGCAGGACCCGGATGACAAGACGGTCTATGACTCGATTCAGCACTATGACGACAATACGCTGAACGTCTGCATCCCTTCGACCTACCACTTTATCGAAACGGTGATCGACGACATTAAGGCTATGCACACCGAAGCCGGCGTGCCGCTGAAAATCTATCATATCGGCGCCGATGAAACCGCCGGCGCCTGGACCAATTCTCCCGCCTGTCAGGCGCTGGTCAAGGCAAAGGGTCTCGATCCGGCGCATATGACGCCCTACTTCATCACCCAGGTGTCGCAGATGCTCGGCAAAAAAGGCATCGAGCCCGCCGGCTGGAGCGACGGCATGGGGCATGTAAAGGCTGAGGAAATGCCCAAGGAGGTGCAGTCCAATAGCTGGGGCGGCCTGTTTGGCGGCGGGGTGGCCGAGGCCTATACCCAGGCCAATCGCGGCTGGGATGTGGTGATGTCCACGCCCGAAGTGCTCTATTTCGACATGCCCTGGGCCGTCGATCCAAAAGAGCGCGGCATGGACTGGGCCTCGCGCAGCACCGACCTGTTCAAGGTCTTCGCCTTCATGCCGGAAAACCTGCCGGCCAATGCCAGCGTCATGACCGATATCCAGGCGCATGGCCAGACCATCACCGACACCGTGCCTCTGGCCGAGGGACGCCGCATCACCGGCATGCAGGGGCAGCTATGGAGCGAGGGCGTGCGCGCCGACAGCATAGCCGACTATATGTTCTATCCCCGCGTTCTCGCCCTGGCCGAACGCGCCTGGCATACCGGCGCCTGGGAGCCAGGCTATGTCGCCGGAAAGTCGTACAGCTACGGCGACCGTCAGGTTGACGGCCAGGCGTTGCTGGCCGACTGGCAAGGCTTCAATGATCGCCTGACGCCCCGCCTCGCCGAACTGGATGATGAAAAGGTGGCCTATCGCCTGCCGGTGCCCGGCGCGCGCATCACCGGCGGTATTTTTGAGGCCAACCTGGCCTATGGGGACCTGAAAATTCAGTATCGCGCCCAGGGCGGCACATGGGCAACCTATCGTGACGCGGTGGCCGTCAGGGGGCCGGTCGAGGTGCGGTCGGTTGCGCCCGATGGTCAGCGGTTTAGCCGGATCGTCACCGTCAGACAGGCCGACTAACAAAAGCATGAGGCTATGAAAGTTTATCAGAAGCCTTAGCTTCGCTGATCGCATCCTTACAGGTCTGGGTCCAGTGTGAGCCTCTTTCCAAGGAGATTTACATGGATACGCTGCATGGCGCCGAAGCGCGCGAAAAAATCTGGTCGCTGATTAAGGATATCCGCGTGGCGCAGCTGGCCACGACCGATGATTCCGGCCGTATCTTCCACGCCCGGCCAATGATCGCGCAAAACCTGAAGGATTCGCAGGACGAATTTGACGGCACCTTGTGGTTTTTCACCGGTTCCGATAGCCGCAAGGCGCAGGAGATCGAGCATAATCCGCGCGCCTTGCTGACCTATGCCGATAACGGCAAGCAGGCCTATGTGTCGGTTTCAGGCAAGGCCTATCTCGAACGCGATCGCGCCATTCTGGATGAATACTGGAATGAAGCCAACAAGGCCTGGTTCCCGGAAGGCAAGGATGATCCCAATCTGATCCTGATCCGTTTTGAAGCCGAGGACGCCGAATTCTGGCATGGCCCCGGCCCGGTTATATTGGGACTGGCCTATCTCAAGACTCTGGTGACGGGCGATCAGCCGGATATCGGTCAGGCCGGCAAGGCGAACTTGCAAATGTAAGGAATGGGGTTTGGGGCCTGCGGCCCCAAGTCTTACCTGTCCAATAAAAAAGCCTCGCCAGATTGGCGGGGCCTTTTTATTGGATAAGAAAAGGTTTGCGGGGCCGCAGGCCCCAAACCCCGTCATATTACATCTGCATGGCCCACTTTTCGACGTCCATAGCGGACTGGCGAACCGCTTCCGAACGGGTCGGGTGCGGATGGCAGGTCCGGGCCAGATCTTCCGACGCGCCGCCAAAAGCCATCAGCACGCAGACCTCACCGATCATTTCGCCGACCTGCGGGCCGATCATATGGACACCCAGCACCTTGTCAGTCTTGGCATCGGCGATGAACTTCACAAAACCATCGGTCTCGTGGTTGATCTTGGCGCGGCTGTTGGCCATGAAGGGGAACTTACCGGTCTTGTACGCCACGCCCGACGCCTTGACCTGCTCCTCGGTCTGGCCGACCCAGGCCACTTCCGGGAAGGTATAGACGACCGACGGCACCAGATTGTAATCGACGTGACCCGCCTTGCCGGCGATCAGTTCGATACAGGCGACCGCATCTTCTTCGGCCTTGTGCGCCAGCATTGGCCCGAGGATCACATCGCCGATCGCCCAGACGCCCGGTGCTGTAGTCTTGAAGTGATCGGTCGGGATAAAGCCGCGCGGATCAGGCGTAATGCCGACCGAGTCCAGCCCCAGACCCTTGGTGAACGGACGGCGACCGATGGCAACCAGTACCACGTCGGCATTGAGCTTTTCCTGAGCGCCACCGGCGGCGGGCTCCAGGGTCAGTTCCACGCCTTTCGGGCCGGTCTTGGCGGCCGTCACCTTGGCGCCGAGCTTGAAGGCGAAGCCCTGCTTGGTCAGGGTCTTCTGGAAGGCGGTGGCGGTTTCGGTATCCATGCCCGGCGTGATACGGTCGAGGAACTCAACCACGGTGACCTGTGCGCCAAGGCGACGCCAGACCGAACCCAGTTCGAGGCCGATAATGCCGGCGCCGACGACGACGAGCGACTTTGGCACGGCCGGCAGCGAGAGGGCGCCAGTGGAATCAACGATCTGCTTCTGGTCGACATCGACGCCCGGCAGCGGTGTCGGTTCGGAACCGGTAGCGATGACGATATTCTTGGCGGTCAGGTTCGAGGTGGTGCCGTCATTGCCGGTGACGACGACTTTACCAGGGCCGGTGATCTTGCCGAACCCGGCGAGATAGGTGACCTTGTTCTTCTTCATCAGAAACTCGACGCCTTTGGTCAGGGCGGTGACGCTGTCCTGCTTGGCCTTCATCATCTGGACGAGGTTGAGCTTCGGTGCCGAAACCTCGATGCCGATATTGGCGAATTCATGGTTCGCGGTATCGAACAGTTCCGAAGCATGCAGCAGCGCCTTGGAAGGCATGCAGCCGACATTGAGACAGGTGCCGCCGAGTACGCCGCGCGACTCGACGATAGCGGTTTTCAGGCCGAGCTGACCGGCGCGAACGGCCGCATTGTAGCCACCAGGGCCACCGCCGATGATCACTACGTCGAAATTGTCGTCAGCCATGCGAAAGCCCTCTCACATAAGGAAATCTGTTGAGCGTTAGCTAGGAGCGCAGACCTGCCGGGTCAAGTCAATTACGTAAGACTTAGGGACTTTTTTACGCCAGGCGGGTATGCCCCGCCCTCGGCATGGGCCGGAAGCGCGACATATAAATGAAAAAGCCGAGCACCAGCGCCACCAGAGTCAGCACATAACGCGGATCCCAGCCTGAAAGCACAGTATAAAGCTTCTCGAACAGGCCCAGGCTTCTGTCGCCATTGGTCAGGTAGGTCAGGATCAGATCAGCAGCAAAACCCAGCATGTAGATAAAGGCGGCGCGCAAATTGCCATTGGCATGGAGGAACGCCGCCAGCAGATAGAGCGTGATCACCGCGCCCCACAGCCAGACGACCGGCTTGTTGTCGGTGGCGATGGCCGTGACCGCCGTATCGCCCTGGATGGAATCAGCCACCGGCGCGGCTTGTTCGCCTATCATCGGCGCGTCGAATCCGCCGGAATAATCGGTCGAATCCATCGATCGCGCTGAAATGGCGGGACTGTTATCGACCGCCGGAAACAGAAAGGTCTTGACGACCGGGAAGGCAATCCAGGCCACATAGACCAGCACCACCAGAACGAGGAAGCCCCTCACATACTTCATCCTGTCACCTGTCATCCGATTTATGGTTAATCACAGCTTAACGCAAATACCGGCGGTTGGCTACCGGCTGTGACCGCGAACCTCGCTGGGCGCGAAACCAAACCGTTTGCGAAAGCGCACGGCGAAGCGCGAGGCCGAGTCATAGCCAACCTCAAGCGCGATCCGGTTCACGGGGTGATCGGTGCATTGCAGCAGGGTCAGGGCCAGGGACATGCGGCTGTCGATCAGGATGTCTGAAAAGCCTGAACCCTCGGCCGCGAGTCGTCGGCGCAAGGTTGCTTCCCCCATGGCCAGTTGGTCCGAGACAGCGGCCAAAGTCCAGCCATGGGCAGGATCACTGACCATCAATTGCCCGACACGTGCGGTCAGGGTGGGGTGGAGACGGCCATCGATGGCGATGCCCTTTTCGTGCAGCCACCACAGAACCTCTTCCATGCGATGCCTGACAATCGATTCCGGTATGCCTTTCGTCATCAGGGCGCTACGCGCCGCCATCAGGGTCGCGTGAAATTCCGGCTCGATGGTCTCGATTGTTTGCGGACAATTGGCCCGGACGTGCGTGCGAGCGGAAAAGGCGGCGATCTGGCCGGGTTCCCAGGCCAGCCAGAACGATTCAAACAGACCATCCGATGCCGGACGATTGGTGATTTCATAGCTGCCGCCATCAAGGCAAATGGCCCGTCCAGCTGCGACAATGAGGGTTTCGTCTCCCTGCTGAAGACACTTTTCGCCTCTGACAATCACGATAATCGATGACTGTACCGCTGAAAGCCTGGCCACGCGCAACCGGGACCGCTGCCGTACCAAGCCCGTAGCGCCGATACCGGGCCGGACATCAATACGCCGCTCATAGTCAGACGAAGTGAAACTTTGTGGCGTATTTTCCATCGCATTCCGTCCGTTTGCATATTTCAGCACATAATATGCGCTTAAAGGCACTTTATGAGGAGTAATTTGTGCCAATTTTATCTCCTGCACAAGGGAGAGAGTCATGCGCACATTCGCTTTTACCTTCGTTCTTCTGGCCCTCACCTCCACGGCCCAGGCCGGCGATTTCACCCTGACCAGTCCTGACATCATGGTGGGCAAGGCACCGGAAAATCTGGTTTCCGCCAAGAGTTACGGCTTCGGCTGCGATGGTGATAATATTGAGCCGGCGCTGAACTGGTCCGGGGCACCGGAAGGCACAAAAAGCTTCGTGCTGACGCTCTATGATAAGGACGCCCCGACCGGTATTGGCTTCATGCACTGGGTGGTGATCAATATCCCCGCCGATCAGACGGCCTTGGCGGCTGGTGGTGCCTTACCGGCAACGGCCATGCAAACGCGCAGCGATCTCGGCGTGCCCGGCTTTGTCGGCGTTTGCCCGCCATCAGGCGAGACCCATACCTATGTTCTGACCCTGACGGCGCTCAAGGTGGCCACCCTGCCGCTTGATGTCAATGCGACACCCGCCTTGGTCGGTTTTATGACGCACGCCAGCCGGATCAGCGAAGCGACACTGACCTTTACCTATGGTCGTTGACTATTTATCCGTCCAGTTTTGCGGTGACAGGCCGACGGCATAGCCCTTGTCGAACACCTTGTTCATGCTCACCGTATCAAAGGCCAGCATACCGCCATCGATAAACTCATCCGGCATGGCGGTGACCGACATGCTGAGATCGTTGCGCTCGGCAAAGCTGCGCAAGGCCACGAGCGTGACGCGGGCCTGCGCCTTGGTGATGGTTTCGAGACTGCGCGCGGCGATGGTGACGGCGTTATTCTTGGTCACGGCATAGGCCGGATTGATCTTGCCATTGACCAGCACATAGACATGGCCGCCGTGGCGCAGATCGGCCGGCACCGTCCAGTCGAGCATCGATTCCGGCAGGATGAAAAACGGCAGGGTGACGCTGCCATCGACGTGCATTTCCTGCAAGGGGTGTCCCTTGGGGCCGACCGCCTGCGGGTTCTGGTCGCCGACGGTATCGGTCTCGATCATCACCGGCGCAAAGGCGCCCGGCACACTGGCCGAGGCGACCAGCACCTTGCAGAACAGGTCACGCGCGGCTTCGCGTTTATAGGGATGGGTCTGGGCTTCAAGCGCGATGGCGCCGAGATCCCACACCACGCCTTCCTGACTGTCGAGATTGGTGGTGGCGACGAACAGGCGCCGGCCCTTCAGGTGCTCACGCGCGATGGCGGTCAGCAGGTCGTCATCGATATAGCGCGCCACCAGATCGCGCAATTGTCCGGCCTGAAAGATGCCCGGCGTGAAAGCAGCATAGACGCCCCGCTTGCGTGTCAGGCCGGCCGCGGCGCCGCTGGTATAGGCGTCTCGCAGCCGGGCATCATAGTCAGAACCCAGAAAGGCGAAGGGCGCGATCAAAGCGCCGGTCGATACGCCGGTGACGACATTGAACTGCGGCCGGTCGCCGCGCTTCGTCCAGCCGATCAGGACGCCGGCGCCGAACGCGCCATCCGCGCCGCCGCCGGAAAGCGCCAGTATCTGGTAAGGGGCGCTCGAGGGCGTTTTTGCCGCCGTGGCGCGCAAATCCTTTTCCAGCCGGCTGGCCAGGGTCGGGTCATCGGCATTGAAGCGGGCATTGGGAAATTCCGGCACCGTCGCCGCCGCGGCTTCATTGCGCACGGTGGCATCGCGCGGAACGGTCAGGCAGCCGCCAAGCGAGATGAGCGCGCTGAGGGCAAGTACAAGACGGAACTTAGGGAATGACGGCATGAAAGACCTCTCTCAATGACCTTAGCATAAGGTAGATAAACGAAAAGCCGCCCCTTTGCAGGAACGGCTTTTTGTTTTTTCATTTATCACTGATTTTAGACGTCGAGGATAAAGCGCTGCGGGTCTTCCAGGCCTTCCTTGATCTTGACCAGGAAGGTGACCGCTTCCTTGCC